>MHBL01000444.1 GCA_001803235.1 Lentisphaerae bacterium RIFOXYA12_64_32 | reverse complement strand
GCTCCGACCACTCTAGGCGCCAGCCCCGGTCAACCGTCGACCTTATCTCAACCCGCGACTCCCATGTTACTCGCGTGTCACTCCGCGCCGACCACTCGGCTCACCGTGTAACCGCCGTGGTATTCGTCGAAAGGCCGCCGCTACTTGGCGGTGCCCAGCATGGGGCCGGCGGTCTGTTTGTATTCGTCCTGAACGGTGAGCATGATGCGCTCAACGGCACCAGGGCCGAGGCGGAAGTGGGCGTAGAAGCCCTTGTCCATGGAGTACTGGAGCGAGTCCATGCCTGTGCCCGCGCCGCAGAGCATGGCCACGAAGTCTCCCCCGTGCACGCAGTAAACCAGGGCGCGGTGCTCTTCCGGCGCCTTGGATGGGGCGTGATGCCACGCCATGGCGGCGCAGAGGCTTTCCGGGAGGCGCCATTCGCGGCCCAGCGCCATGCCGATCTCGCAGTGGTCGGTGTTCAGGAGGCGGCGCTCCACGGCGAGGAAATCGGGGTGGCGTTCGTGCTGTCGCAGTTCCTCGGCTAGGTTGTCTGTCTGCCCTGCCAGTTCCTGGCGGAGGAAGTCGGAGAGGATGATCTTGCCCAAGTCGTGCAGTAACCCCCCCGTGTAGGCTTGATCCACTTCCATTGGACTTACGGCGAGGCGGCCGAATTCGCGCGCGGCAATGGCCGTGCGCAGGGAGTGTTCCCAAAGCTCACCACGCCGACTGTCGTAGCCGTCCAGAGCGGAGGAGAAATGCAGACTGGCGCCGGACCCAACGGCGATGCCGACCACCAGTCGTTCGCCCAGTCGTGTCACGGCCATGGGCAGAGACGTAATCGGCTCCCGGGGGGCGAAGGCCGCGGAGTTGACCACCTTGAGGACGTTCGCCGTGAGGGCATTGTCACAGGCGATGATGCGGGTCATCTCCTGCATCGAATGGTCTTCCTTGCCCGCCAACTGCAGGAGCCGCACCAGGGTCTGCGACAGCGGCTGGATATGCTTGACCTTGGCAAGAATGCCCTGGACGGTCGGTTTCATGTACTGCTCCTCGGGTTACTCCTGCCCGCGCTCCTGCCCCATGTTCTCTACGCCACTCCCCCCGCCAATCGAGCAAGAGTTGAGATGGTCTGTTCGTCCTCTTTCTGCGCAACAAGCCTGCCAGGCGCGAGCGGACGGGGCTGTCGGTACCGTGGATCGAAGTAGGGCAAGACTCCCGCCTTACAGCCCCCGCGCCGTCCGTCCGCCCGGTGCGGATTGGAGGGCGCGGCAGCAAGGCTGGAGACGTGCTGCTACTTTGCGGAGCAC
The DNA here is from genome assembly GCA_001803235.1 of Lentisphaerae bacterium RIFOXYA12_64_32. Taxonomy (GTDB): domain Bacteria; phylum Verrucomicrobiota; class Lentisphaeria; order Oligosphaerales; family YB12-FULL-65-16; genus YB12-FULL-65-16. The sequence continues at coordinate 53,900 of MHBL01000444.1, read as the reverse complement.
CATCTTTCGGTAGCCGCGCAAACCGCCGCCGTGCTACTCTATGCACTACGCAGGAATTGCGCCACCGCGCAACGCGTCGCACGGACTGTTGGAACGGCTGTGCGTAGGGCGCTCAGACCAGGGTCTTGGCCCAGGCGCGGAGCTTGGCCAGTGGCGTGTTGTACGCGAACCCGACGCTGCAGGTGCGGGCCATGATGTCGAGGCTGCGGGCGCACATGTCCTGGCTGTATTCGATTTTGCGGTGCGCCCAGGTGAACGGATTCATCTTCGGGTGGTGCGTGCGCTGGTTCATCAACGGGGCCCAGTTCGTGTAGACGTGCAGCCCGGAGTCGATGGGCCGGCCGAGTTTGTGCTGCGCGGCAAACGCCTTGGCCTCATCGATGGTCTCGAACAGCAGTGTCAGGGCGAGCGCGTTCGCCGGGTCGTGGTGCGGGCTGACCCGGAAGCGCGACGACTTGGACAGGATCTTGGCCACCACGGCGCGGCGCTTGCGCAGCCCGTCGATGAAGCCGTCGAGGCGCTTGAGCTGCTCGCCCATCATCGCGCCCTGGATCTCGCTGACGCGGAAGTTGACTCCGGCGAAGAACGGGACGTTGATGCCCGCATTCGCCGCGCGCGAGAACGATCCGACATCATGGTAGATCGTGGCCCGGTAGAAGGTCTCGTCGTCATCGGACAGCACGGCGCCGCCTTCGGCGCAGGTGATGTTCTTGAACATATTGAAACTGAACGCGCCGGCGTGGCCGATGGTGGCCACGCGCCGGCCTTTGTAGACCGCGCCGACCGCCTGGCAGGCGTCCTCGATGACCTTCAGGTTGTGCTTCGCGGCCAGGGCCATGATGGCGTCCATATTGCACACCAGGTTGCCCATGTGGACGGGGACGATCGCCTTGGTGTAGGGCGTAATCTTGCGTTCGACGTCGGCAGGGTCGAGCGTCAGGCTCTCGTCGATGTCGGCCATGACCGGCACGGCGCCGGCGGCCAGTGGTCCGAGCGCCGTGGCGATCCACGTGTAGGCCGGCACAATGAACTCGTCGCCCGGCCCGAGGCCGATGCCGACAGCGGCGCAGGTCAGGGCGGCGGTGCCGCTGTTGACGGTCAGCGCGTGCTTCACCTTCATCTTCTCGCACAGGGCCTGCTCGAACTTCTCGGTGTAACCGCCCTCGCCGCCGCGATAGCGCATGAACTGCTTGCCTGCGATCACTTTCCGAACCGCACGGATTTCCGCTTCGCCGATCTTGTGCATGGTCTGCCTCCAGGACGGGTTGACGTGGTATTTCTGTCGGTCGCTGGCGCCTTGTTCTGTTAGAGAGACGCTGTGCCGGAACGGACCCAACGGACCCAACAGACCAAACGGACACAGCGGGCACGGGGTGCTACTTCTTCGCCTTTTCCTTCTCGTAGCCCTTCATGATCGCCAGTTCGCGCGGCAGGTGCGTTTCGAACGGTTCCCAGTTGATCCACTCGCCGCTGAGGTAGTGTTTGTATTTCATGCCCTTGAGCAATTGCACCGCCGTGCGGTGGTCGATGTCGCCGGTGCCGATGGGAACCATGACGAGTTGCTTGTTCTCCAGCGTCTTGCCGTCGTGGAAGTGGATGTGGCGGATCCACGGTTTCACGACGTCAAACGCTTGCTGCATGGTGACCTTGGCGACCCGGACCGGGTGCATGATGTCCCAGTTCACCGCAATGGCCGGGTGATTGACCGCCTTCATGACCTTGGCGACGTCGTTCGGGTCGCACCAGTGGTCGTGCGTCTCCATGCACACCGTGACACCGCGATCACCGGCATGGTCGGCAACGGACTTCAGGGACTTGGCGACCCGTTCAATGGCCGCCTCGCGGGTGACGTCTTGCGGGATGACGCCGCCGAACACGCGAATGCGTTCGGCGCCGACGTCCGCGGCCAGGTCGATCGCCTTGTGCGTGTCGCTGAGCATTTCCTGTGTCTTCGCCGCATCGGCGTAAACACACGAGGTGGCAACGCAGGAGAACGGAATCCCGGCCGCTGCCGCCTTGCTTTTGCACTCGGCGCGGTACGCGGCAGTGGCGTCGAACTCGACCCCGTGCTTGTGTTTCGCACTGGTGCGCGGCTCGATGCCGTCATAGCCGAGACGCTTGGCCAGAGCGAGCATGTCGTCGAGGGTCAACTCTGGGGTCGAGAAACTCATGAACGAGTACTTCATCGCGGGATCCCTTTCCTGTGTACGGCGGCATGGCGGAACCTGGGGTTTGCCGCGGCATGTATCAGGAGCCGGTTGCGGACTTCGCAGCCGTTCCCCAACTCCGCAAAGATACGCGACGCGACGACGGAGTGCAAGCGGTGCAGGGGCGGGGGAACGCGGAGCACGGCGCTCGGAGCAAGAAACAGGGAATCTGGTCGGGGAAAGCCTTTCCTCTATTTCTGCCTCGACGTCTGGTCCACTGCTTTTTGGGCGGCCCTATAACGCTGCAGTTCAACGACATTCGCCAGCGCGTAAAGCGTCAGGACTGCAGGCGTGGCCCAAGGTGAGACGAAGTGTGCCAACACGCCACAGGCAATGCCTACGATGATCACCCCCGAGGGAAAGGAGAATTTCTCTTCTCCCGACAACCTGGTGAAGAGCAGGAACAATACCAGGCCCCCGCCGGCGCCGATGATGAAATGGACCAGCAACCCGATAAACACGTTCAACCTCCTAAGGGCCCGCGCAGCCGCAATCAAGACTAACGTCGACGTCCGAAGATCCCCCCCCTCGGCACCCGCGTGCCACGGCGGAGTTTCTGAGCGAAGCCGGGACACGCGACACCTGCGGCTCGGTTGCCCAACAAGCGTCTTCCGTCTCAGGCCGCCTTGGCACGCCACGACCACGAGAGCAAGACCGGCATGCCCAGGAGCAGGAGCCACGCCAGCGAAATTGCCACGGGCGCGGGATTCGGCGCCAGGGCGCCGATGACGCCGCCACCGACGATGCTTAGACCAAACCGCAGAGCGATACGCTCGACCGCGCCGCGCCGCCGCAGTTTCGCGACGATGACCGTAAGCATTGCCATGACGAATCCGCCCCCCACGCAGATCACGACCATGAGCGCTCCGGCGGCGCCTGCCATGTCTCCGGCTGGGCCATCCTGTCGTGCGGCATCCGACACGCTCGTCATGCCGATGAGCGCTCCGAACGCCATCCCGCCGCTGATCAGAAACGGCAGCAGCCAGGCCAGCCATGAACGCAGGTTTGGACTCACATCACCCTCCACGCGGTTCCTGCTGGTCCCCAATGCTCATGTGAGACAACTACGCCTCGTAGCTGAGCAGAGCTACCGCGGTGGCTTCGTTTCGGAGCGGAATCAGGGCCTGGTAACTCGGGGATGAGTGCCAGTCATTGACCGCTTGCAGGTTTGGGAAACGGATCACCACCGTGTCGGTGTGCGCGTGCTCGCCCGCCAGGACTGACGCCAGTCTGCCGCGGAAAACCACGTCGGCGCCCCACGGCGCCAGCGTGGCCGGAACTCGACGCCGATAGTCGGCCCACTTTTGAGGGCTCTTAACCGTGATGTGCCCGATGATGTAAGCAGAAGGTTGTTCGCTCATTGTCGTTCCTTGTGCGGCGATGGGATGATGACGAACGTCATGCTTGAGCAGCCAGCGAGCGTCATGTCCCGGGAAAGTAAGGTACGCGGCGGCGAGGGACTTGGCAAGGTGCAGGTCGGCGGACGAGCAATGCGTCAGTGGCGGGTGGAACGACGGCGTGCTGGCCCATGCGTGAGACCCCCGTGGCCTTGTGCCACGGGTGAATCGGGTTCGCCCGCCAAACGTGTGCGTCCCCCCCTCTCTTCCCTTTCCCCCGTCCGCCGTCGGCGGAAAGGGAAGGGAGGGGACGAGGTGCGGTGCAGTAGCCAATGAACCCGTTCACCGGCCACACAAGGTGGCAGGGGTCTATGTTCCACCGTTGGCTCCTAAGCCGGCGTAGCCGGAACCAAGACGGAGGTCGGAGGTCAGAGGTCGGAGGTCGGATGAGAGGCAAAGATGGCCGGAAAACGCGAGTTTTAAGTCGTGGGGTACCATGTTACTCGCGTGTCACTCTGCGCCGCCGCCCGGTTCGTCCGGGCGGGGCGACGATTGGGGGAAAAGGGGCGGGGGCCGTCCTCCCTCTTTCCCCCCATCGTCGCCCCGCGGGCGCAAGACCCGCGGCGGCGCGAACCGGCACGAGTAACACCAACCTATGATCGGCTGGTCCGGCGGATCGGCGCGCCCGTTCTCAGCATCAGTCCAGGCGTTTGTGGAAGGTGGCCACGGCGACGCTGACGATGACCAGGCCGAACGCGAGCAGGGCAACGGCTTGCGGTTGCAGTTCCTGCCAGCCGGCACCTTTGAGGAAGAGACCGCGCAGTGCGACCAGGTAGTACTTGAGCGGGATCAGGTGGGTCACGAGCTGGATGCCGGGCGGCATGTTCTCGACCGGGAAGATGAATCCGGAGAGCAGTGCGAACGGCATCATGACAAAGAACGCGGCGAAGAGCATGGCCTGCTGCTGGGTCCGGACCAGGGACGAGATCAGCAGTCCGAGGCCCAGGGTGGTGAGGAGGAACAGACCGCTGATGCCGTAAAACAGCGGCAGGCTGCCGCGAATCGGGATGTGAAACACGAAGAGGATCACGGGCAGGGCTAGGGTCACGACCACGAAACCGATGGCAGCGTACGGCAGAAGCTTGCCCAGAATCAGTTCCCAGGCGCGCAGCGGCGTGACGATGATCTGTTCCATGGTGCCTTCCTCGCGTTCTTTGACCAGAGCCATGCTGGTCACGATCATGGTCGTCACCAGCAGGGTCAGACCTAGGATAGCCGGGACCATGTGCCACCGCGACATGAGGTCCGGGTTGTACCAGGCGCGGCATTCGGCGGCGACGAGGGGCAGTTTGAGGCCGAAGCGGCGCTCCAACTCAGGCGCGGCGACGCACACCTGGCGGTCCGAGTAGAGTCGGCTGGCGCGTTGCAGGAAGTTCAGCCCCTGCACGGCGAAATTGCTGTCGGAGCCGTCGACCAGGGCCTGGACCGCGGTCGGCCCACCGTTGCTCAGGTCGCGGCCAAACCCCTTTGGAATGACGACCACCAGTCCGGACGCACCGGAGACGAGGCGCTCGCCGTCCGCAGCCGCGCCCCCGGCCAGTTCGGTGACGCGGAAGTACCCGGATGCGCCGAGCGTGCGCACGAACTCGCGGCTGTGGAAGGTGTGGTCGTTGTCGCGGACCCCCAGATCGATGTCGCGCACGTCCGTGGTGACGGCGAACCCGATCACCAGCAGTTGGATGATCGGGGCCATGACCAGAACTTGGAACAGCTTCCGGTCGCGCCGGATCTGGATGAGTTCCTTGATGAGTACGTGGAGGATGCGGTTCATATGGCCTTTCGAGTCGTGCGGATCGCGAGCAGGCAGAACACCAGTCCCAGCGCGAGCATGGCCAGCAGGTTCGGCCAGATCATCGGGAATGTTGCGCCTTTGAGGATGATGCTGCGCAGGGCGGCGACGAAGTAGCGGGGGATTACCAGCAGGCTGAGCCCTTGGATCGGAAGCGGCATGTTCTTGATCGGGAAGATCAGGCCGGAGAGAATCAGGGACGGCAACAGGGTGGTGAGAATGGCGATTTCAAACGCCATGTGCTGCGAGCGCGTGCGGGTGGAGATCAGCACGCCCATGCTCAGGGCTGCGAAGAGAAAGACCAGGGTTGTCAGGGCCAGAAGCCCGTAAGAGCCTTGCACTACGACGCCGAACAGGACGCGGCCCAGCACCAGGACCATCACCATGGTCAGGCAGCAGACCAGCACGTACGGGAGTGTCTTGCCGATGATCAGTTCGGCGGGGTGTACCGGCGAAACCATGATCTGCTCCATGGTCTCGCGCTCCTTCTCGCGGACAATGGACAGCGACGTGGCGATGACCGCGGCCAGCATCAGCAGCATGCCGATGAGCCCCGGGACCAGGAACTTGGCGCTGTTCAGTTCGGGGTTGAACCAGATCCGCGGTTCCGGTCGCACCACCGGCAGCGCCACGGGCAGTCCGGCCCGGTTAAGAGCCTGAACGCGAAGCTGCAGTGTGGTGCGGTCGGCCATGGCTTCCAGATAGCCGATGGTCGTCACGGCGGAGTTCGCGTCGGCGCCGTCCACCAGTGCCTGCAGGTGGGCCGGTTGGCCGCGCGCCAACCGCTTTGCATAGTCGCGGGGAATGACGAGCACGGCCCGGACCTTGCCGAGGGTCAGGACGCCGTCGGCGGCGTCCGTGGAGTCCAGGTCGACGACGCGGTCGAAGTACGGGTTGCGGAACAGGCTGTCCAGAAGCAGGCGGCTGGCCGGCGTGCGGTCGTAGTCGACCACGCCCATGGCGATGTGCTTGACGTCAAACGACAAGGCGTAGCCGTACAGCGCCAGCAGCATCGCCGGAACCAGGATGAGTTGGCCAAGCGTGAGCCGGTCCCGGCGCATCTGCCGGAACTCCTTCTTGACGATGGCGTAGAGTCGACGCATGAGTGTTCCGTTGGGGGCCTGCCCCCAAGCCCCCGCTGGAGGATCATTGACCCTCCAGACCTCCCAATATTCAGGTTGCGGACCGAGGCGATGGGCGGCGGTGTGACGCGTTGGCTGAAGTGCTGTTTCCCATCGCCTCAGTCCGCAACCTGGAATTGCTGAGTCCGGGGATTCAACGATTTCCGGTGGGGTTTGGGGTGGAGGCCTCCTACGGTCAACCTATTGACCTACAGTTGCTTCCGCTAATCTGATGAAAGCGTCCTCCAGTGTCGGGCTGACCGCGGTGATGGTGGCGTCGGTGACGCCGCGCTCGCGGACGGTGCGTTCGAGGTCCGGCACCGCGTAGCGGCCGGTGCGGCAATAGAGGTGCAGTTTGGCGCCGAAAAACGCACTGCTGGCCAGACCCTCGAGCCCGGTCAGCTTCTCGCGGATGCCGCGGAACACAGGGGCGGCTAGCTCGAAGATGTCCTCCGTGACAGCGCTGCGCTTCAGATCCGCAGGACTGCCCAGCGCCATGAGTTTGCCGCCGCTGATGAAACCGATGCGGCCGCAGAACTCGGCTTCGTCCATGAAGTGGGTTGTGATCAGGACGGTCACGCCGCCGCCGACCAGGTTCTGGATCAGGTCCCAGAACTGGCGTCGGGAAATGGGGTCGACGCCGCTGGTCGGTTCGTCCAGGAACAGGATGGGTGGCTCGTGGAGGATGGCGCAACCCAGGGCCAGACGCTGCTGGTGCGCACCGGAGAGTGTGCCGGTGAGTTGGTTTTCGAGGTCGTGCAAGCCGGCGAGTTCGAGCACGTACGGAACGCGTTCTCGCAGTCGGTCCCGGTTCAGTCCGTAGACGCCGCCGAAGAAGGTCAGGTTTTCTTGCACGGTCAGGTCACGGTAGAGGTTGAACTTCTGGGACATGTAGCCGATGCGCTGGCGCACACGTTCCGGCTCGCGGTCGACATCGCAACCGCCGACAGTGGCGTGCCCCGACGTGGGCCGCAGCAAGCCGCAGAGCATGCGGATCGTGGTCGACTTGCCGGCGCCGTTGGGACCGAGGAAACCAAAGATCTCGCCACGGCGGATGGCGAAGCTGACCCGGTCGACCGCGGTAAACCGGCCGAACCGCCGCGTCAGGGCGTCGGCAACGATCACGGCAGCGTCCGCCGTGGACGGCACTGGCTGTGTCGGATCTGACGGGGCTGTTTGGTTTGATGTCATGGTGTGGATCCGGAACGGACCAAACGGACTAAACGGACGGGGCGGATCCAGACTGCGGTGGCGCAGTGCCGAGCAGGGCGATAAACGCGTCTTCGAGCGAGGGTTCGACGGGCGCGGCCGTAGCGGGCCCGAAGCCAGCCCGCTCGAGGCTGGCCAGGAGCGGGCGCAGTTCGCTGTCGCCCACGGCGTTGGTCCAGAACTGCAATCGATCGCCGGTCAGGACCAGGCGTGTCGGGGGCCACTCCCGACGCAGGTGCCGGCATGCCTCCAGGGGCCGGGCGCAATGGATCCGCAGCACCCGGCCGGGCATGCGCTGCTTGACCTCAGCAGGGGTGCCGGTCATCACGCCGTGGCCACGGTGCATGAGGGTGATGCGGTGACAGCGCTCGGCTTCGTCGAGGTAGGGCGTGGTCATGAAGATGGTGACGCCGTGGTCGAGAATGCCGCTGAGGATGTTCCAGAACTCGCCGCGGGAGATAGGGTCGACGCCCGTCGATGGTTCGTCCAGGAAGATGAGTTCCGGGGTGTGGATCAGGGTGCAGGCAAGGGCGAGCTTCTTCTTCATGCCGCCGGAGAGCGCCTGGGCCAGGCGTTTGCGGAACGGAGTCAGGCGCGTGAACTCGAGCAGTTCGTCGCGACGGCCGCGGAACCCGCGTACGCCGTGAATGTCGGCGAAAAACTCGATGTTCTCGTCGACGGTCAGGTCGCCGTAGAGCGTGAAATTCTGGGACAGGTACCCGATGCGTTGCTTGATCTGCTCCGGGGCCTGGGCAAGGTCGAATCCAAGGATGGTGGCGTCGCCGGCGTCGGGCTTCAGCAACCCGCAGAGCAAGCGGATAGCGGTGCTTTTGCCCGCGCCGTCCGGGCCGACCAGGGCGAACATCTGGCCACGTGCGATCTCCAGGTCCAGTCCGTCCACGGCGAGGTTGGCGCCAAAGGCGCGTTTCAACCCATGGGCGTGGACCGCCAGTGTTGTGTCGGTGGTCGTCATGGCGTGTCAGGGGGTGGGCTTTTCGCCGGCTGGGCGGTGTCGGCAGTGGCAGGTGCCGGGCTGGGCCTGAGCCGCGGTCTTGGTCGGGGGCGGTGGCGTGGCAACGCCAGGGGACGGCGACGGCGGATCGAGGTATCCGTCCGCCGGCATGCCAGGTTTGAAGACGCCGTCGGGGTTCGGCAGCGCAATCTTCACGCGGAACACCAACTTCGCGCGTTCTTCTGGGGTCTGGACATTGCGCGGCGTGAACTCGGCCTCCGGTGCTACAAAGGCGATCATGCCTTCGTGGAGTTGCGCGTCCCCGTCGACTTTGACCCACGCCGGGCGGCCAAGTTTGACCCGGGTGAGCCGCGTCTCCGGGATGCAGACGGCTAACCACACGTCGTCCAGCCGGGAGAGCGTAACCAGCGGCATTCCGGGATTGACGTACTCGCCGTCCTCGCGGTTGCGTGTCGTCACCATACCGTCCGTTGGGGCGGTGACTGTGCAGTACCCGATCGCCTTCTCAACCTGAGCCAGTTGTGCTTGGGTCTGATCCACCTTGGCCTGGGCCATGCGAATCTCTTCCTTGCGGTTACCGTGTTCGAGTCTGGCCAACACCTGCTCGGCGGCGGCGACCGTGGCCGCGGTGCGTTCTGCCAGTGCCTGCGTGTCGTCAAGCTGTTGGCGCGTGGCGATGCCGCCAGCCAGGAGCTTTTCGGTGCGCATCAGGTCGGCGGCTGCAGACACTGCAGCCGCTTTGGCTTCGCGGACCTGCTCCCGGGCGCGCTGCATGTCTTCCTCTCGGGCACCGGCCTGCAGAAGGTCGAACTGCGCCTGGGCTTGGGCAACGATGGCCCGCAGTTCGTCGCGCTTCAGTTCGTAGTCCGCAGGGTCGAGCGTGGCGACGAGCTCGCCCTTCTTCACCGTCATGCCTTCCTGTGGCAACAGCGTGAGAATGCGACCGGCGATCTGCGCCGACACCTGCACCTGCGTGCACTCGATCGTGCCGGAACCGTCGGGGCGCGGGGTTGGCGGCGGAGAGCACGCGGCGAGGCATACGGCCAGGGCCGCCATCGTCACCGGAAGCGCCGGCCAGTGCTTCATGAAGACCTCCTTGCAGCCCAATCGTTTTGCGCAATCCTTGTCGCCATCGTTTCTCGATGACTGCCACCCTGCGACGTCCAGACCGAGGAGCGACTGCGAAGACGATTGCGACAGCGATCACCTGTCCATCATTCCTGTTTCGCGGCGAGTTTGGCACTGCCGGTTTTGGCCCCGTGCACCGCGAGTCCGTTCATCAACAAGTCCAGAATACGGGTGCGCCGCTCGGCCATGCCAGGGGGAGGGGAGGGGATGACGGGCGAGCGGATGTGGCGCATGACCGCCTGCACCTGGAGGCTGACCAGGCACAGCGCGAGAATGCTCCACCAGGCGTGGATCGGCGGCATTCGGCGCAGTTCCTTCCGGTCGATGCCTTCCTGCAGGATCAGAACGGGTACGGGCGGGATCTTGGCGACCACGTCGTCCAGGACTTGCCCAAGCAAGTCGGGATGCTGGTTCAACGTCAGGGCCATCAGGCGCAGGCGCTCGGGATGGGCGGAGTAGTACCCGAGAACGCCGTCCACCAGATAGGCCAGGCGGTCGCGCGCGCCGCGGAACGGCCGGAGTCCGCGGCGCAGGTCGTCAAGGAAGCATTCGAAGACGAACGCTACCGCGGCGCTGAAGAGCTCCTCCTTGTCCTCGAAGTAGTAATAGATCAACGCGCTGTTGACCCCGGCTGCCGTGCCGACGCGACGCGTGGTGGCGCCTTTGAGCCCATGTTCGCCGAACACGGCGACGGCGGCGTCGAGGATCCGCTGTCTCTGTCCCGAGTCTTTCCGACCCATACGGGAGACTCCTCTTAGGCGAAAGATTTAAGCATATGATTAAGATACATGATAAAGCGTGTTCCGTCAAAAAGAAGCGACCTGCAAGCGGATGAGGGTCAGGCCTTGGCGTTTGTAATCATGCAGCAGCTATTGTGAAGAGTAAGTACTTCACGGGTATGATGTTATATAATACTTCAATTGCAGATGCCAAGGCATTCCCCCTGTGCCTTCCTGTCACTGGGAGCCTGTCCTCTCGCGGGGATGGGGCGTGACTCAATACACGCGGATTTCGTAGACGCGTGCGGAGTCCGCACCGTTGGTGGCGGTGATGCGGAGGCGCAGGTGTTGCGTCGTGACCGGGGCGAACGCGTGCACGCGTTTGCGCTGGTAGTTGCCGGTGACGCTGACGAGCGGTGTCCAGTGCCCGGGCGCGGTCTCGGCCGCGAGGGTGTAGTCGCGAATACACTCGGGCGCGCGGAACAGGCCGGGCGTCGCGAAGTTGGTGCGGCCCAGGTTAGTGTCGAAGGTCAGGTGCACGCACGACAGCGTCTGCGGTGTGGTCCAGTCCAGGGTCAGGTCCTGCGGCAGTCCAACGGCGGGGTCGGAGACCCACAGGTTGGTCCAGGTCTCGGGGCGGGTGACGCCGGAAACGACGTTGTCCGGGGCCCAGGCGCGCGGGTCGCGGTCGGGGCGCAGCGTCAGGGTGCGGAACTCGGTGTAGGCCCCGGGCGCGAACCACCAGTGGTCGCGCTTGCGGCGCGCGGCGCAGAGGCCGGGCAGGGTCGGATCGGAGTAGTGCCAGGTGACGCCGGGGCAGGGCTGGAGCACGAGCCAGTACAGTTGCCGTGGCTTGAGCCCGGCAGGGCAGGCGAACTCGACCCAGTCGGATGCGCCCGGGCCGATCTCGGCGGTCATGGTCGCCGCGGTCGCGCCTGCGGCATCGAGGGTTTGGAGTGCGGCGACGTCCCAGATGTCCTGCGTTTCGATGAGGGCGGCTTTCAAGGTTGCGGCGGCGGTGCCGGTATTGGCGACGTGGATCGCGAGCCGGTTCAGGCCGGCGCTGCCGACGGGGACGATCTGCGCGGCCGGATCTTTCAGGTCGAGGCCCTGGGCGGCGGGGCGGCAGGTCCAAGGCGCCTCACTGGTGGCGGTAATGGTCGCGCGGCGTGCGAGGTCCGCAGGGTCGGTGTTGGCGACATGCGGCACGTAGGCGTCGGCTTTGAGCAGCAGTTGCTGGATGGCCTGGACGTCGGCCGCACCCAGGCGCGCCGGAACGTGTTTCTCGCGGGCGCAGAACGCCGCGGCCGTGCCGGCGGCCTGTCCGAGTACGGCCATGGTCTGCTGCACGCGCAGCGAGTTGAACGCGAGGCGCGAGGCGCTGACGATGCGGCCGGCCAGGAACAGGTTCTCGGGGTCGGCGACGTAGAGCGACCGGAGCGGCACGGGGTAGACGGCGACGTGGAACAGCTCGTGCCAGACGCCGTTGAAGGACGGTTCCTTGGCGGGGGCCAGGATGCCTTCCTTGGTGTGGTCGTCGATGAGCCAGCCGCCGTAGGCGACGCGGTCGTCAAACAATGTGCGCTGCTGCAAGTCGTTCTGGTTCAGGACGTACGCACCGACGAAGCGCCGGCTCTCGCGTTTGGCCGGGACCATGCCGACCCAGTCCAGGGCCCAGTTGCGGGCTTTGTCGCGAGTGTCCGGGCAGTGGTTCTTGATGTGGTCCCAGACGCCGAGGACGTGCCGGAGCAGTTCGTCGCGCAGGGTTTCGTTCTGGGTGATGGTATCGTAGGGCCAACCGATTTCGATCCACCAGTAGCCGCCGTCGAACTGTCGGTGGTCGTGACGCGGCAGTGCATCGGGCGCGTCGTAGCGGATGGCCCAGGACGGCGGCGTGAACGGGGCGGGGCGCCCGATGTCGCGGGCGCGGAAGTGCAGGGAGCTGCCGAGCGTGTGGCTCCACGGTTCGGCTGGGGCGAACGACTCATTGTACTCGGCTGCCGCCTCCTGGCCAATGCGCCACTTGGCGCCGGCGCCGAACCCGACCACGCCGTCGCCCGAGGCGTCGACGAACATCGCGCCCGGGATTTCCCAGCGGGTTTCGCAACCGAGCTGGCTGCCGCGCACAGCGGTGATGCGGCGGTCGGCGACCAGGACCTCGTCCACGTTGGTGTTGAGGAAGTACACGAGGTTTTCCTGAGTGCGCACCGCGTCGTACAGGACCATGTCCCAATTGCTGTTGATCAGTCCGGTCGAGACGCGGTCGTGATTGCGGGCGCGGTCTTCGAGGACAATCTCGTGAATGATGCCGCTCTCGACGCCGTACGGGTTGTGGCAGCCGGCGCCGATGGGCGGCACCCGGACCTCGGAGCTCGAGTTACCGCCGAACACGGGTCGGTTCTGGACCATGGCGGTCCTGGCGCCGGATCGCGCCGCGGCGAGCGCCGCGCACACACCGGCGAGGCCGCCACCGACCACGACGACATCGAAGGCTTCGGTGACTCGAGGTGCGAAGATCTGCGACATGGAAGAGACTCCATCCTTTTTCGACCTGTGCAATAAGCGGATCAGGTCCCGTCACCTTCCGACTGTACCCCGTACCGCGGGCGGCCCTCCGCCCGCTTCACGGCATACACGCAGCACAAGGCTCGGATGGCAGGCGGAGGGCCGCCTGCGGTACGGTCTGGCAGGCAGAGCCGGCCTGGGCTGGCGCCGTGACCTACCCGGCCTCGCCCCGCTTATCGCACATGTCGTTCTTTTCTGCTGCGCCCGGGACGGCGTCCCGGCAACCGCTCGGCGGTTGTGTCGACCCGAGCCCGGGCGCAGCAAGTGTATCTCTCGGGCTGTTGCTCTCAACCGCGTTCAGTCAGATTCTGACATCCTGTTCGTGCAACGCGGCCCGGAGGCGTTGCGTGTCCAGGTTCCGTGGCCGGACGTTTTGTGTCACCGCCAGCGCCGCGGCGGTCCCGGCAGCCTGGCCCATGGCCATACAACATGGGATCATCCGGGCTGATGCAAGGGCCTCATGGGTGGCGGAGAGGCACCGGCCTGCCACGAGCAGGTTCTCCACCTGCTTTGGCACCAGGCACCGGTAGGGGATGTCGTACGAGGTGCCGGGTTCCAGGCCCCGGCCGGAGTGGGCCTCCTGCTGCTTTGTCGGATCCATGGTGTGAATGTCGACCCAGCACGCGTACCGCGCCACGGCGTCCTCAAACTTCCGCGCGCACAGCACGTCGTCCACGGTCAGAATATAGTCGCCCACGACGCGACGGCTCTCGCGCACCCCCAACTGCGCCGCGGTGGCGATCAGGTAAGTGTTCTCGAACCCCGGGACGTACCGCTTGCAGAAGCGCAGCATGGCCCATATTCGGCGGCGCGCTGCGATGGTTGCCCGGCTCAGGCTCGCGGCGTCCGTTCCATCCGCGCCGAAGACGTGGTTCACATTGAAATACGTTTCACGTGGCCGCAACAGGTTGTCCGAACCGGGGCCGACGTAGCCGGGGAACGTCTCGCCATCCGCTTTCGCCGCGGCGAAGGAACGGTTCTCGGGTTCGGCCAGGAAACTCTTGACCTTTTCCCGGTCCAGGTCGCCGACTTTGAACAGGGTGGTCATCGGCTGCATCAGGCCATCGGACGTTCGGCCCTTTTCGAACGATGCTCCCGCCAGGGCCGCCACGTCGCCGTCACCCGTGGCGTCCACGATGACTTTGGCCAGGATGGCGTGCCGCCCCGACTTGGACTCGACGATGACACCGCCCGGCGCGCCCTTTTCGCCGACCACGCCCACGCCGTACGCGTGGAGCAGGACGTCGACGTGAGAGTCCTCCAGCATCGTGTCCAGGAGAAACTTCAGTGCTTCGGGATCGAAGGGAATCCAGTATCGGTCGGGGTCGCTGTGGGGGCACGGCTCGGGAGTGTGGGCGGCGTTCATCGCGATCAGGCGCTGGAGGACTTCCCACGGAATCCCGCCTACGATCATCTCCCGTTCGTCATGGTACGGCCCGAGCCGGTTCATCATGCCGCTGGTGGCCATTCCGCCCACGCAGGATTGGTGTTCGATGAGGAACGTCCGGGCGCCGCTGCGTGCGGCTGCCAGGGCCGCACCGACGCCGGCTGCGCCGCCGCCGCAGACCAGGACATCGGTTTCCGCGAGTACGGGCGTCTGGCGGGCGGGCTCGGGGATCGTTCTTGCGGCTTGGGTCACCATGGTGTGGGCGCTCCTGTTCCTGTTCGCCTGCCCGCAGCCTGGGCAAGGCTCGAAAGTGTTCTTGAGATAACCTGCACCCATTCCCCGTTGCCGTAAATGCAGTCTCGTGCTATTGTTGTTATAGTATCTTGCTATTTGGGTGTCGTTCACCACTTGAAAAATGGGGCACAGCCATGGAGCAACTGCGCGAGAATCCTGACCCGGTAGAACGGATCCGGCGTCTGATCGAGGACGTCGAAGCCGCCTTTGCGATCCGACTGACGATTCACGACCGCAGCGGCATCCTCGCTCACCCGCGGTGCAGCGACCGGTTTCAGTCTTGGGTCGGGCACATGCACCCGTACTGCGAGTTCGGGCGCCAACGTCCGGTTCTGCCGGGATGGAATGAGGGGTGTGTTCGGGACTGTCTGCATGGGGCGAACCGGCGGGCTGGCGAAGAGCGGCGGGCATTTGTCTCCAGTTGCTGGAAAGGTGCGAGCGAAGTGGTCGTCCCGCTGTATCGGGACCGCCACCACATGGCGACTCTGTTCGCCGGGGTATTCCGGAACGCTGGCGGGTCGCCGTGCGGCATTCCTCCGGAGATCGCGGCAGAGAACCGGCGGTTGCCCGTGCTCACGCCGACGCGGGCCACGTCACTGGCCAATCTGCTGCACGTCACGGGGGCGGGTATCCTTGCGGAGTTGGGCCGACTGCACGAGGCGGACGCGGCGGCCGGGGACCGGCGTGCGGTGATCCGGCGCTTCATCCGCAATCATGCTCACGAGCGGGTCAGTCTGGGCGGTCTGGCCCGGGAGTTGTCATTATCGCCATATCGCGCCAGTCACGTGGTCCGGGAGTTGTTCGGGGCGTCCTTGCAGGAACTGGTGCTCAAGGAGCGGATCGGGCGGGCGTGTCGCCTGCTCTGCGACACCGAACTGACGTTGGCGCGTATCGCCGTCCAGGTCGGGTTCAGCAACCGCTACTTCTTCAGCCGTCAGTTTCGCAAGGCGGTAGGAGTGCCGCCGGGCGCGTACCGCGAGAAGGAGCGGCGCGCCTGACGGGCGTGGCCGGTGCGGTTGGCTTCGATCTTGCAGACGGGGTGTCTCTGCGCAAGGCGACCTGGCGCGGCGCCGTCGTGGCGTCGCCGGCAGGGGCGGGCGGGTGGGGGTGCGGTGGCACATGCTGTGGTTTGATCAGGCTCAGGAACTTCGGCACGAAGGCGGAGTCGGTGTCGGCGCACCAGAGGGCGACGATGTCGATGTCGGGCAGGTCGCTGTCGAGGGGACGGAAGGCGACGCGCCGGTGCGGCGCCGCGGCGGAGGACGCGGGGACCAGCGCGACGCCCATGCCGGCGGCGACCAGTGCCAGAGTGGTCTGTTTGGTCACGGCGTCCTGGACGATGTTGGGGCGGAATCCGGCGCGTTCGCAACACGCCGCAATGGCGTCGAACAGGTGCGGTTGGATACGGCGTGGGAGCATCACGAACGACTCCGGTGCAAGGTCGGCCAGTTGCACCGTATCGCGCTTCTGGAGCCGGTGTCCTTCCGGGAGTGCGACCACGTAGTGTTCCGTGAACAACCGCTGCTGCTGCAGTCCGCTGAGGTCATGCCCGAAGGGCCGCAGGATGCCCAGGTGGATCAAGCCTTCGCGCAGGGCGCGCAGTTGTTCGCCGGACTCCAGTTCGTGAAGCGATACGTGCACGTTCGGGTAGCGCCGGCGGAAGTCGCGCACCGTGTCCGGCAGGAAGGTGTGGATGGCGGGTTCGTTGAAGCCGACCGCCAGCGAACCGGCGTCGCCGCGCGCCAGGACTCGGACCCGTTCCTCGGCGGACTCCGCACGCGCCAGGACCGCGGCGGCCTCGGACACGAACAACGCTCCGGCGGGCGTCAGTTCGACGCGACGGCTGGTACGGCGGAAGAGTTTCACGCCGAGCTCGTCCTCAAGCCGCATGATGTGGCGGCTGAGCGGCGGTTGCGAGATGTGCAGGCGCTTGGCGGCCCGGCCATAGTGGAGTTCTTCGGCCAAAACCGTGAAATAACGCAGGCTGAGCAGTTCCATGGTGACACTCCGGTTCGTCCGGGGACAGCGGCCAGTGGCGCGGGACCTCCGGGGCCGCAGTCAGGGTACTCGGACCGGTCCCCGGTCGAGGGCTCTGGGCCGGGGACCGGCCCGAGTCCTCTGCTTCGGCGCGAGACGCGCCGAGCTACTGCGTGCTTGCCCATGCTCCAACACGTATATTGATACTGTAGTGGCATCAATAATATAACTCAATGCTGTTGAAACATCAAAACGCAGAGAGTAGTTTCCCATATAGGCAGAAGGCGGATCGCCGGTCGCGGGGCGGGCGGTTCCGGCCGTGGCGCAGTCGATAGAAGGGATTGCCATGATCCGTGGCGAGGTCATTGAAGCCGCGATGTACGAGGCCATGCATCAGGCGGCGGTGCACCTGCCGCCTGACGTCGAGGCCCGGTTGCGCATGGCGCTGGCGGAGGAGAGCGAGCCGCTGGCCCGTGAGCATTTGCGGGTCAGTCTCGAGAATGCGGCGCTGGCTGCGGCGGGGCGCGGGTTGGTCTGCGGCGATACGGGGTTTCCGTTGTTCTTTGTCCGGGCCGGGAGTCGCACCGCCGTGGACGGCGGTTTCGGGGCGATCCGGACGGCGGCGGCCGCTGCGACGGCGCGGGCGACTCGCGACTCGTTCCTGCGTCCGACCATGGTTGACCCGCTGACTCGCGGCAATCCGGGCACCAACCTGGGGCCGGGAATGCCAAAGGTCGAATTGCAGTTTGCGGGAGACGGCGATGGCCTTGACATTGTCGCGGTGCCGAAGGGTGGCGGTTCGGAGATTTTCGGCACCTTCTACCGCATGTTGTATCCTGCCGACGGTGAGAAGGGCATCAAGCGGTTCGTGATCGACTGCATTCGCGACGGTTGCTACGCGGGTAAGATCTGTCCGCCGGCGATCGTCGGCGTGGGGATCGGCGGCAGTTCCGATCTGTGTATGAAGTTGGCGAAGGAGGCGGCTCTTCTGCGGCAGTTGGGCGAACCGCACCCGCGGGCGGACGTGGCGCACCTGGAGCAGGAACTGCTGTTGGCGGCGCGCAGCCTCGGGCTGGGACCGATGGGGTCTCGCGGCGTGAATGCGGTAATGGCCCTGCACATCGAGTTGGCAATGACGCACACGGCGGCGTTGCCGGTGGCGGTCAACGCCCAGTGCCTGGTGGGCCGGCGCTGGTGTGCGGCCATCGACGCCGGCGGCCGTATAGCCTGCACGGGCACGCTGCCGCCGCGCGAGACGGAAGCGCACGCCTGAGAGGTGAGCCAGGTGCGCGACTCGACAGGTCCCGTCGCCGCCCCCCAGGCGACACCCCAGGCGCACGGAGGGCCGTGCGCGGTACGCGAATCCAAGCGGGACACGGGTCGGGACGAGATACGGCGGGCGAACCGCCTGTGAGAACAACGATGGCCATGGCAGCTTCCGACATTGTTGACTTGCGGTTGCCGTTGAGCGAGGCGGCGGCGCGTGCGTTGCCGCTCGGGCAGATGGTGACGGTCTCCGGTCGCCTGTTTACCGGGCGCAGCCGGTTTCATATGCGTGCGATCGAGGACGGCTTGGTCCCGCCGCTCGATTACGGTCAGGTCAACGCGTTCTTCCACGCGGGGCCGGTGGTTCGGAACGAGGGCGGGGTTTGGCACGTGGTCAGCGCGGAGCCCACGTCGAGTATCCGTTTCGAGCGGTACGGGGCGGACGTGGTGCGGCGGCTGGGGTTGCGGACGCTGATCGGCAAGACGACGATGGGCCCGCGCACCGCCGCGGCGCTCCGCGACGTGGGCGGGGTGTATCTCAGCAAGATCGGCATTACCGGGAATTTTCTGTCGCAGCAGATCCGGCGTGTCTGCGAGGTGCACTTTCTCGAGGAGCTGGGCAAGACGGAAGCCACCTGGGTCTTTGAGGTCGAACGGTTCGGTCCGTTCTTCGTTGCCATGGACGCCAACGGCGGGAATTACTTCGAGGATTTGCAGTGCGAGGTTGGGCAGCACCTGCCCGGCGTCTATGCGCAACTGGGCTTGGGCGCGGACTGGGAGTATACCTGCGTGTCGCCGAAACCGGAACTACCCGTTCAACGGGCATGAAGGCGGCGAACCGTGGCACACGGAGATCAAGCTGGGTTGGCTCCGGGAACGGTTCGGCCTTGCCTGAACATGAGGAGATTCCAGACGATGAACACGGCCAGTGCGGGGTTCTTTGTGAAGGACATCACGCCGGCGAATCCAGTGTTTCTTGCGGGGTACCCGGGGCGGCGCACGCCCAGCGATGGCGTCAACGATCCGTTGTTCCTGCGGATCGCCGCGCTGGCGGACGGGAACGGCAATCGTGTGGCCATTGTGACCGCGGACCTGTTGAAGTTCCCCCGCGACATGGCCTGGCGCACCAAGCGCTGGGCGGAGCAGGCACTGGGCTTGCCGAGTGCGGCGCTGATCATCAATCTCTCGCACACGCACTCCGCGCCCGGGCTGTTCCACCAGGAGTGCTATCCGCACTGGGCACTGGATGTGGCGTATGTGCGTGACTTGGAGGCCGCCATCCGGGACGGGCTGGCGCAGGCTTTCGCGGACCTGCGGCCCGTATCGGTGCGCTACGGTCTGCACCAGGCGCATTTCGGGGTGAGCCGACGCCGTCCCGATCCGGCGCGTCCGGGGAAAGTGGGCTTGGGGCTCAACCCCGACGGTTACTACGATCCCGACCTGCCGGTGCTGGCGTTTCGCGACGCTACGGACGGGCGGTTGCGGGCCGTGCTCTACAGCTACGCGTGTCACCCTACGTCGAAGCATGAGAATCTGGTCAGTGCCGACTACCCGGGCGAGGTTTCGCGGGGACTCAAGCGCATGTTGGGTGACGATGTTGTGACGCTGTTTGCGCAGGGCGGCGGGGGGAGCGTCATGCCGAGATACAACTATGGAACGCCAGAGGACAAGGCCGTTTACGCGCAGCGTTGGCGGAGTGTGGCCGATGACTTGGCCGTGTTCGTGGGTTCCGACGCCATGCGCGAGATCCCTCTCGAACTGGCGGCCAGCGAGCGCGAGTTCGGCATCCCCTACGACATGTCGCAGGCACTGTCCGAGGCTCAGCTCCTGGCGTACGCCGACCCGCACGAACCGCCGCTTGACGGGTTCTTCAGGCCTGCGAACCGCGAGATCCTGCGCCTGTGGGCGGCGGGGTTGCTGGAACGGCAGCGCACGGGCACGCAGTCGGACGCGTTCCGCATGCACGTGACGCGTTGGCAGCTCTGCAAAGACTTGCAGCTCATCGGTCTGTCGGGCGAAGTCACCGCTGACGTGGGGCGCATGATCAAGGCGGTCGAGGCACCGCGTCCCACGATCTTCCTCGGATACTGCTCGTACACGGACGCGTACATCCCGACCGCGGCCATGATTCCGGAAGAGGGGCACGAGGGCAAGTATTCGATCTACTTCCACATGCGCCCGGCGCCGTTCGTTCCGGCCATCGACGACATCATCCGGCGCGAGGCCGCCAAGACGGCGTGATGTCGTCGCGGTCGTCGCGGGGCGACGCTCTGAGGAAGTAGCGCAAGGCTCCCGCCCTGCAGTCCCCGCGCCGGGTGAGAGCCCTGGCGCGGCGTTGGCGCGAGGGGTTGTTCGGCGACCTGATGTACGCCGAGTATGAGTACGTGCACGAGTGCCGCTCGCTGGCCTACACCTACATCGACGGACTGCCGGTGCAACCGGGCAACACGGTGCACAACTGGCGGAGTTGGGTGCAGTTTCATTACTACTGCACGCATTCGTTGGGGCCGGTCATGGTCATCACGGGTACGCGACCGACACGGGTCGTGGCGCTGCCCGGAAAGCAGACGCTGCCGGGGTACCTGATGCGCAGCGAGGAAGGCATGGGCGGAGTGACGCCGTCGCTGATCAACATGTCGAACGGTTCGATCGTGCGCAACCTGATGGGCGCAACGACGAACGACACGCACGTGCAGCGGATCTGGGGCACGCGCGGTGCGGCGGAACTGAACGTCGGCAAGCCGTTGGTGCTGCGGCTTGCGTGTCCGGCCGCCGGACACGCAAGCCGCGCGCCAATCATGCGGGGGGCCGGGGGCACGCTGTGTCCCCGGCGGGGGTACGGGGGCAGAGCCCCTGTGCTCCGGATGCGTGTGCCGGTGCGTTTGCTGCGAGGTACTTAGCATGCCGGAATTGCCGGAAGTTGAGACGGTGTGTCGCGGGTTGCGGCCGCACTTGGTCGGGCGGACGCTCACTGGTGTGCGTGCGACGTCTGCACGGTTGCGTCGGGCGAGCGACGTGGCTGCGATCGAGCGCGCCACGGTCGGGCGCGCGGTCATGGACGTACGGCGGCGCGGCAAGTACATCGTGGTCGAGTTTTCGGGGGGAACGGCGTTGCTCCTGCACCTGGGCATGACGGGCGCCATGCGGGTGTGCAAGAGCGAGGCCCCACGCCTGAAGCACGAGCATGTCGTGTGGACGCTCGACAACGGTGCGGAGTGGCGTTTCACCGACCCGCGCCGGTTCGGATCTGTCGTGGTGTGCGTGCTGCCGGCGGTCGGAGCGGATCCCTGCGAACTGCGCGACCTCGGCTGCGAGCCGCTGAGTCCGCAGTTCAGTGCGCGGTCGCTCTACGCGGCAACGCGCGAGCGGCGCAAGCCGATCAAGAACCTGCTCATGGACCAGGCCGTGGTGGCGGGCGTTGGCAACATCTACGCCAACGAGGCGTTGTTCGGCGCGGGGGTCCGGCCCGAGCGCGCAGCCGCGGGTCTCACAGAGGCCGAATGCCGGCGCCTGGTCAGGGCGGTGAAGCAGGTTCTGCGGCGCGCGATCCGCGCCGGCGGCACCACGATCAGCGACTTCCAGGCTCCGGACGGCAGCGCGGGGCGCTTCCACGTCGAGTTGGCCGTTTACGGGCGTGCGGGGCTGCCCTGCCGCCGCCGCGGCTGTCGCGGCAAAGTCCGCCGCACCGTTCAAGCCGGCCGTTCGACGTACCACTGTCCGAAGTGTCAGAGGTGATGGCCCGCCTGAACACCGAACCTTCGCTCGTCACGGCGCTCTGCCGGCGCCGAGGGCGACGAGTTTGAGGTAGAGTTCGCGGCTGATCCAGGCGTCGGTGGCGGCGTAGGTGATCTGCTGCGGCGTGAGTTGCGGGACAGCCCAGTTGCTGCGTTGCGCCTTCTTTGAGATGCGGATCCCGAGCAGATTGGCGGCGAGGGTGCGGAGTCCGCAGGTGGGTAAGCCCGCCTGGTGTGCCAGGACACCGAGGTCCACGAAGCCGGCGGGCTCGAAGGGGGTCATGGCCTGGAGCTCCTTGAGGTCGTCGCGCAGGGCGACGCCGGCTTTGAGTACTGTGGCGTCCGTGAACAGGCGCAGCATGGCGTCGGTCAGGCCGAGGCGCGCGATGGGGAAGAGGTAAACGGCTTCGGTGCTGGCGAGCTGGAGCAAGGCTGGCCGGAAATGCTGCCCCTTGTGGAAGGCCGGCCGCGTCTCGGTATCGAACCCGAGGACGGCCTGTCCGGCCAGGCCGGCGATGGCGGTTGCCGCCGCGTCCTGGGACTGGATCAGGTGAATGGGGCCCTCGTACCGCCAAATGGGCAGGGCGTTAATCTCTTCGCGCGGGAGCGCGCGCCGGTATGTCTGCAGTGTTTCCAAGGCACCTTCCTTGTTTTTGGCCCAGGTCTCGGGTAAACTACACCGTGTTTCCTTGATGACGAGAGTGTTGCCAAGAGATATTCGATGGATCCGACACGTCACACCCGTCCGACGAGTCTGGGGTGTCGGGTGCGTCTTACTATCATTTTCATAGGAAAAAAGCCAACATGGGTATGACGATTACCGAGAAAATCCTGGCTCGGGGTTCCGGGCGGGGTGGGGTCCGGCCGGGCGAGAACGTCTGGGTGATGGCGGACATCCTGATGACGCACGACGTGTGCGGTCCGGGGACGATCGGCATTTTCCGCCGCGAGTTCGGTGAGAAGGCGCACGTGTTCGACCCTGAGAGGATCGTGCTCACGCCTGACCATTACATCTTCACCAAGGACCAGAAGTGCCTTCGCAACATCGACTTGTGCCGCGCTTTCGCGGCGTCGGAAAAGTTGCCGTACTTCTACGATCCCGGGACCCCGAGCTATTCCGGGGTCTGCCACGTGACGCTGCCGGAGAAGGGGCACTGCCGGCCGGGTGAAGTGATGTTCGGCACGGACAGTCACACCTGCACGCACGGTGCATTCGGCGAGTTCGCGACAGGGATTGGGAACACGGATGCGGCGTTTGTGATGGGCACGGGGAAGCTGCTGATCAAGGTCCCGGCCAGCCGCCGGTTCGTGATTGATGGCCAGTTGCCCGGTTTGGTCATGGGCAAGGACATCATTCTGCGGATCATTGGCGACTTGGGCGTGGACGGCGCGACGTACGAGGCCATGGAGTTCTGCGGCGGTACGGTCAGCGCGTTGCCGATGTCCGAGCGCATGACGATCTGTAACATGGCCATCGAGGCGGGTGCGAAGAACGGGATTGTGGCCGCGGATGAGACGACCCTGGCCTACGTGCGGCAGCGCACGAGCAAACCGTTCACCTGTTTCCAGAGCGATGCGGACGCCGAGTACTGCGCGACGTACCGCTACCGGGCCGAGGAACTGGAACCGGTGGTGGCGCTGCCGCATTCGCCGGACCTGGTGAAACCGGCCAAGGCTTGCGGCGACCTGCGCATTACCCGGGCCTACATCGGCAGTTGCACGGGCGGCAAGACGGAGGACTTCATCGCCGCCGCGCGGGTTCTCAAGGGCCGCAAAGTGACGGTCGATACGTTCCTGGTGCCGGCCACGGTGGAAGTGGCCGAGGCGTTGCGCAGCGAGTGCGTCGGCGGGGTCCCGCTGGTGGACATTTTCCGGCAGGCCGGGTGCATCGAACCGGCGTTGCCATCCTGTGCCGCATGCCTGGGTGGTCCGGAGGACACGTTCGGGCGCTGCAACGGTCCGGAGGTCTGCATCAGCACCACGAACCGGAACTTTGTCGGGCGCATGGGTGCAAAGACGGCATCGGTGATCCTGGCGTCGCCGCTGACCGCTGCGGCGTCGGCGATCACCGGGCGAGTGACGGATCCGCGCGAGATTCTCCCCTCGTGACAGGGCGAGGGGCGAGGTTGATGAGGTGCCACCGCCAGGTACCGCAGTGCAGTTTGTATCAGAGTGAGTGATATAAGCGAGACCGTAACTATGGCAGACAAGATCAGGGGCAAGGTGTTCGTGGTCGGCGACAACATTGACACCGACCAGATCATTCCGGCGCAGTATCTGAACTTGGTTCCGACCATTCCGGATGAGTACGAGAAACTCGGGAGTTACGCGTTGTGCGGGTTGCCGGATTCGTACCCCAGGTTCGTCCCTGCCGGGCAGATGAAGACCCCGTACGCAATCGTGATTGCGGGGCGGAACTTCGGGTGTGGTTCGAGTCGTGAGCATGCGCCGGTGAGCCTGGGCGCGGCCGGGGTCGAGGCCGTGGTGGCCGAGTCGTACGCGCGGATTTTCTTCCGGAATGCGATTGCCACCGGTGAGTTGTACCCGGTGGAGTGTGCGACCCGGTTGTGCGAAGAACTGAAGACGGGCGATGAGGTCGAATTGGACCTGACCGCGCGTCGGCTGTGCGTTGTGGGGCGCCGTCGGGAGTATGAGACCCAGGATTTGGGGGAGGCCAAGGCGGTGATCGATCACGGCGGGTTGTTTGAGTTTGCCCGCGGGACGGGGATGATGGCTCGGAACTGAGCCGGGTGCGGCGACGGTCTGAAGCGGGACCCTCCGGCGACTTGGCGGAGGGACAGGAAAAGGGTATGGCCATGATGAGCAGGGCATTGCGCAAGGCTTGGGCTCGGATACTGCCGGGGGTGGCGGGGGTGGCGTTGTTGGGCGCGTTTCTGTGCCTGAGTGTGTGGGCCGAAGACAAGCAGGATCCGGCGGAGGCGGCCCCTGCCGCGGCGCAAGCCGCGGAAAAGAAAGCTGAGGGTGAGACTGAAGGGACCAAGGCGGCGGAACCGAAAGCCGAGGCCGCCAAGGAGGCGAAGGGCGAGGAAGCCGACGCGGAGGGCGAGAAGCCCGCGGTCGAGAAGGCGGAGGGGGAGAAGGAAGAGGGAGCCAAGCCGGAGGACGGGAAAGCGCCAGAGCAGGCGGAACAGGCGCCTGTCGAGGCGCCTCCGCCACCGGAAGTGGAGGTGACGGTTGCCGTCGGGGACGCCACGGTTGTCAACCTCGTGCGGGGTCGGCCTGGACAGCGGAAGAAGTGGCGTGAGCCCGATCTGTGGCGGTGTTTCATGCACGGGACCGTCGACTTTTTTGCCACGCCGATTCCCTGGAGCGACCTTCTCGGTTCGGACCAGAAGCCGGCGGAGTGGTTGGATGCCGAGAAACGGCTGAGCACGAAGTACAAGCTGTCTGGCCTGCCGGCCGTTCGCCTTGCCGGCGGGAAGTCGCTGGCGTTGGCGACACGGCTTCCGATAGACGTGCGGCCTTTTGAAGGTCGGTCCATTCGGCTGTTCGTGTGGATGAGGGCTGACGGCGTGGGGATCGAGAACGATTGCTGGGGCGGGCCGCCGGGCATGGACGTGATTCTGAAGGATCAGGATGGCAAGATCGTGTTGGGGAGTGTGCCGGCGTTGATGAAGACTCAAGGCACGTTCCCTTGGCACTGCTACTACCAGGACGTCTTTATCCCAGGCGAGCCGAAACCGGATGTGGAAGTCAAGGACGAGGCGCCCGAAGCCGAGGCTAAGGCCGCGGATGGTGAGAAGGCCGCGGATGGCGTCAAGGCGGAAGGTGACGAAGGCAAGGCGGAAGGTGACGAAGGCAAGGCGGGCGAGGCCAAGGAAGGTGAGAAGAAGGTTGACGGAGAGGCCGCAGAAGGCGAGGGTGCCGACGAGAAGAAGGTGGAGACGGGGAAAGAGGGCAAGTCGGAAAAGGGGACGGCCAAGAGTGGCAAGGGCGAGTCTGCGAAGGGCGACAAGAAGGCGGACGCCATGAAGGGCAAAGGCGACAAGGGCAAGGCGGAGGACGCCGGCCCGGGCTTGTTCGTGCGTCTGTTCAACCCGGCGCAGGGCACGGTCTGGTTTTCCACGCTGTCCTGGGAACCCATTACGACGCAGAACCGGTACACGCTGGAAGAGAAGCAGGATCCGGTGTCGGGCAGTGTGGCGCCGAACCCGATGTTTGACGAGTTGCCGCACCACTTCCGGTGGGGCAAGGCGTTGCACTACAAGTGGGCCTTCTGGAACGGGCCCGTTGCCGGACTTCAGGGTCAGCCCTACGACATCACGACCCAGGCGGGGTTCGCGGACTACTACAAGACGAAGGCGAAACAGGACCCGATGCATTTCGACTATGTGGTCGGAGCCCTGGCGGAATGGTATCACCTGGGCCTGAAATTCGAGGTCTTGCCGCCCTTGGCGGAAGGTTGGACCACGGCGGTCGCGGAGGTCATCAAGACGGACCAGGATCCGGAGAGCGGTCTGTGGGGCTGCGGGAAGACGCCGCGGAGCCTGGCCGCAACTTGGCATGTTCTGGACGGGCTGTTTGGCGAAGCGCGGATCGTGCGTGCGGACCGCGCCTCGGAAGCGTTGGCGTGGATGTCGTTGACCACGGAGAAACCGCCGCGGGCGGCCCAGATTCTGGCCACCGTGATGGACATGCAGGTCTCGTACGAAGTGGAGGGCAAGCGGATGTTCGCGGCCTGGCCGTCGTCCGCCTACGACTTCCGGGACGCCCCCGCCCACAAACCTGAGCAGCGCTGTTCTCTGGCGGCGACGAGTAACGCCATGTACTTGTTGCGGGTCACGGCTGAGGCGGGCAGCCGAGAGCGGAAGACCAGGGCGTACGAAGGGGTGGCCGAGGCGTTTCGGTACGTGATTGAGCACTGCGTGACGCCTGACGGGCTGTGGAAGCAGAACGACACGGACGAAGCGGTGACCTCCGGGGCGTTCCTTCCGTCGATCGTGGAGTTCTCTCAGTACCTGGAACGGCGGACGAGTCCGGACGTCCCAGCGGGCGTCGTGGTGATCAGTGCGCCGGCAGAAGAGGGTGGTGCATGTCAGGTCAAGTGGAAGGACGCGCCGGAGAAGTGTGTCTCGCTTCGAGTGTTTGCGGCGCCTAAGGACACGGCCCCGGAAGCCCTTGATGAGTCACACCTGGTCGGCATCATCACTCGCACCGCTGGGGATAAGTTCCTCGAAATGGATCCGTTCCTCTTGGTGCGGCGGTTGCAGGTTGCTTCGGCACGGCGCTGGAATCGCTCCTGGGCGGTGCAACCCGATTCCTACACAGAATGGAAGCTTGGGAAACTGGCGTCGGCATTTGCCGTGCAGATCAACGCGGCTCCGATGAGTGTCATCATCCCTGATCTTGCCGAGAAGGCGCTGTTTGTCTGCGGCGTGAACTGGTATGGGGAGCAGTCCGTGCCCCTGCGGGTTGAGGTGACGGGTGCTGAACCGCCCAAGGAGGGGGAGAAGCAACCGGACGGCAAGGCGGAAGCGGGGAAGAAGTAGCGGTTGACGGTTGGGGACAGAAGTGCAAGGCAAAAGGCCAACGGCCGGGCAGCATGGGATGGTGTTGGGGCTTTGCCTGATCGCGCTTTTGACCTACCTTCCCACGCTTCAGCATGAACTCGTCTGGGACGACTTCGGCGTTATCACGCACAACCGGAGTCTTCGGAGTTTGCCGTTGGCATTGCGGGCACTCGTTGCCGCGCCTGCTGCGGGCGTCGGTGAACCCTACGACCCGTCTGTAGAGATCACTCGGGAGAACTTCCGCCCCCTGCGCACTCTGGCGCACGCACTCGTGTATGCTGTCTGGGGCGCCGAACCGGCCCCGTACCATGCTCTGAACCTGCTGCTGCATGTGGCGGTGTGTTTCAGCCTGTTCCAATTGCTGTGTCTCCTTTGTCCCGGCAACACGCTGGGGTGCTTCCTTGGAACGGCCCTCTTCGCTTTGCATCCGGTCAACACCGAGGTTGTGTGTTGGGCCAAAGAAGCGGAGGACCTGCTGGCTGCACTCTTCGTGTTGTGGACGGCCTTGACCTGGTTGCGCCTGCGTTCGGACAGGGTGGACCGGCGCGGTGTGGTTGTGTGTGCGGTGCTGTTTCTGGGTGCTCTGCTCAGCAAGGAGTCGGCCGTATTCCTGCCTGTGTGGCTGGGGGCTTGGTTGTGGTTGGAGCGGGTTTCGGGGCCCGCATTTGCCTCGCGCCGGGGGGCAAGTGTCGAGTGTCGGGTGTCGGGAAAGGTGACGGCCGAGGATTGTCCCGGTGACCAGGCAACTGATGCGGGGGACCTCGACTCGCCAGGTTGCGCACGGGACATGGTCCCCAACCGCGTCGAGGCAACTGGGGTTAAGAGGAACGGGTGGGGCGAAAGGCACGGTTCCCGGGGATGGGCTGTTTTTGTCACGGGGTTGCTGGTTGTCGTCGGCCTGGCGTGGCGGCACCATGTGCTGGGGCGGACGTCGCAGGCGGGATTTGTCACCGGCGACTGTTGGACCACCTGGTTGAGCATGCCGCGGGTGTTCTTGCGGTACCTACGGTTGGAGGTATTGCCCGTCGGACTGCTGGCGGACTACCACGGTTTCCCGCGGGCTGGGTCCATGACGGATGCCGTAGCGTGGGGGTACACGGCCTGTTTTCTAATGGTTGTCGGACTGTTGTCATGGTGGCTGTGGCGTCGGCGTTTGTTGGCGGGATGGTTGTGGTTCTGGCTGGCGCTGGCGCCGGTCATGAATCTGATCCCCATGCTGCAGTTGGGGGCGGAGCGGTTCCTGTATCTGCCCACAATGGGAATCAGTATCATTTTGGCGCAGAGCGGGTTGGGGCGTACTCGGTCGCGGACGGTTCTTGCTGTGGTCACTGCGGTCTTGTGTCTGCTGGCCGCGTTGACGCTGGACCGTTCTCGGGTGTGGCGGAACGAACTCAGCCTGTGGGAAACGACGGTCCGTCAGATGCCGCGCGATGGCCGTGCTCAGCGCAACCTGGCCAAGGCGCTGCTCGCGCGTAACCGCGCCGGCGAGGCACTGCCCATCCTGCTGACGTTGCGCGCCAACATTCCGTCCGCGGAACACACCATGCTGCTCGGGTACGCCCTGTGCGGTGTCGGGCGGGTGGAGGAAGGCGTTCCCCTGCTTTGCGAGGCCCGTGCCGGCACGGTGCTGAACGATCTCGGCGCGGAGGCGGCGCAGAGGAGGGAATGGACCTTGGCCGAGCGGTATTTCTCGCTCGCGCTGGAGATGGACCCGCGCGATACGCGATACCGGCAGAATCTAGACCTTCTGCAGCGCGAGATGCAGGCAGCGGGCGTCGTGCCGTTGAGACAGAAGCGACCCGCCTCGCC
Source organism: Lentisphaerae bacterium RIFOXYA12_64_32 (assembly GCA_001803235.1). Taxonomy (GTDB): domain Bacteria; phylum Verrucomicrobiota; class Lentisphaeria; order Oligosphaerales; family YB12-FULL-65-16; genus YB12-FULL-65-16. The sequence goes on along the minus strand of MHBL01000444.1, from coordinate 24,794 downwards.
GTGAATACCCAGACTGTTGGGGGGGGTAAGGCGGCTTGCAGGGTTGTGCCGGCAACGTGCAGAGAATGTCAATTGAAAAGTGTCGGTGCCGGTCTATGGTGAGTGCCCAAATCGGTGACCGCCGGATGGTTTTGGACGCGGTCCGGTTGGCGTTCATATTCGATGCGAGTTGGAATTCAGGAGAAAGGTCTGACGATGGGAAAACTCAAGGTCGGTGTGATCGGGGCGGGTGCGATTGCCAAGAACCATGTGCAGGGCTACCGGAACGCGGGGGCTGAGGTCGTCGCCATCTGCGATGTGAACCCGGCGGCGCTGGAAAAGGCCAAGGCCGAGATGAACATCCCGTCCGGCGTTACGGACATCAAGGCGATTCTGGGCAACAAAGAGATTGAGGCTGTGTCGGTCTGCACACCGAACTTCCTGCATTGCGAGATGACTGTGGCGGCGCTCAAGGCCGGGAAACATGTCCTCTGCGAAAAGCCCATGGCCCTTGACCCCAAGCAGGCGGAGCAAATGGTCAAGGCCGCCAAGAAGGCGGGCCGGGTTCTCATGCTCGGGCACAACAACCGTTTCACCCCGGAGGTGCAGCAGGTCAACCACATGCGTGAGCAGGGGGTGTTAGGCGAGGTCTATCACGCCAAGGCATCCATCATCCGTCGGCGCGGCATTCCGGGGTTGGGCGGATGGTTCACCACGCGCGCCAAGTCAGGCGGCGGCCCGTTGATCGACATCGGCATTCACGCCATCGACAGGGCCTGGTACATGATGGGCAAGCCCAAGCCGGTGGCGGTCTCGGGCATTTGCTACAACAAGTTCGGATGCGACATCGAGAAGTACGTGTGCGTCGGCATGTGGGCCGGACCGCGAAAACTCGACGGCATCATGGACGTGGAAGACTTTGCCGCCGCATTGGTCCGGTTCGAGAACGGCGCCACCATGCAGGTTGAGGTGTCGTGGGCCGTGAACCGCGAAGACGAGCCGATGCGGTCCGTGATCATGGGTGACAAGGCCGGTGTCATTCTCGTCAATGACGACTTGACGCTGTACTCCGAGCAGGGCAATATGCTGGTCACCCAGAAGGTCGCCTTTGACAAGACGGTCTACAAGGACCGGCACCAGCACTTCGTCGACTGCCTTACCAAGAAAGTGCCGTGCACCTGCCCGGGCGAGGACGGCCTCGCCATGCAAAAGGTGCTCTACGGCATCCAGACCTCCTCGGACCAGGGCAAGGAAGTCCGGATCTGAGACTGCGAGGGAAGGGGACGGGCTTTGGGTTGGGTTCCGCCGCAGGCGCGGCCCCAGTGGTAGAACCGGGGTTCCGCGGCGAACCACGCCCGGCCTGTCTCCGCTCATCTCCTGGTATCTGGCCAATCTCATGGGGCGCAGGTGGGCGTGACAGCGGTTCGTCCTGCCTGCGCCGTTTGACCCTGCCGGTGAACGATGACGGGACATTGGCGTTCAACGACGCGCCCGGCTGTGCGCGCGTCGTCGGATTCGATGCGGGCGTCAGTCTGGATGCACCGTGAGCAGGTTTGTCGTGCGGACTATGCCACCCAAAGGTCAAGCCTGCCACTGCACGGGGATTCAGACTTGGCGACCGACCGCTACACGTGTACGTACATGTCCCAGTCTTCGATGTTGACGGGCAGGGGTGTGCCGAGGCGGATCGAGTGCATGGCGCGTTCGCAGAGGTAGGTGGCGCGCATGCCGGACATTTCGTCGATGGGGGAGGGGGTGTTTCGGGCGACGCTCTCGGCGAACGCCTCGAGCAGGCCGTGGTGGCCTTTGTCGGGGAAGCAGTACTTGTACTTGCTGGTGGCGACGTATTCCTTCCCGGAGGCATCGATCTTGGCCAGATAACCCGCGTGCCCTCCGTCCGTGCCCGCGTTCGGCTGGTGGTCCTGCTGCAGGGCGAACTTCTTCACGGTGCGATCTCCGAGTCCGAAGTACTGGTTCTCGACGAAACACTCGCTGCGGAACAGTTTGCCGTGGTCCTGGATTTCGATGAGTTCCTTGGGGTACTCGAATGAGCCGGTGGCGCTGAAGAACAGGCAACCGAGCGAACCGCTGCCGAACTCGAGCGTAATGACGTAGTTCAGGCGCGTGCTCCCGACACCGGTGACACGGACCGGGCGTTCGTCGAGCATCCAGCAGATCAGGTCGAGCCAGTGACAGCCTTCGCCGATGATCTGGCCGCCGCCCTCACGCCAGTCGATGTGCACGCCGCCGTAGGTGAGGCTTTCGTCGTTGATGCGCACCAGCATGTTGGACGTGCCTTCCTCCGCCCACAGCGGCCGATGGCGCTCCTGGGTGTAGATGCGGGGCTTGGCGCGTGCCCCGCTGCGGTGCGCCTGGTACGCGTTCTTCATGTCCAGCATGGCCGGACTGAAACGCCGGTTGTAGTCCACGCACAACTTGACGCCCTTCTTGCGCACGGCACGGACGACGCGGTAGGCTTCGTCCATGGTCATGGTCATGGGCTTCTCGCACAGCACGTTTTTGCCGGCTTTGACGGTTTCTTCGATGTAGAACAGATGCATTTCGTGCGGGACGCTGAGGATGACCATGTCGACGTTCGGGTCATTCAGGACGTCCTGATAGTCGGCCGTGATCTTCTTTGCGCCGAACCGCTCCGCGGTGGCCTGGCCGTCCTTGCTGCGCGAACTGCAGTGATAAAGTTCGATGTTCGGGGCTGCCGCGCAGTTGGGCAGGTGCTGGGCCGTCGCGAATTTCCCGCAACCGATGACGCCGACTCTGACCTTGTCCATGAGATGTGTCCTTTCGATGAAATGACCGCCTCACCCCGGTCCGGTTTCCTGGGGCGTCGCGATGTCCAGGCCGATGTCGATCGCGCGGGCCGAGTGCGTCAATGCCCCGACTGAGATGAAGTCAACGCCGATGGCGGCCAAGGCGGAAATCCGCTCCAGGGTGATGCCGCCGCTGGCCTCGAGCAGCGCGCGGCCCCGTACGATACGGACCGCTTCGGCGATCTCGTCGTTGGCCATGTTGTCGAGCAGGATGTAGTCTGCGCCGGTCTTGGCTGCTGCCTCGACCTGGTCCATGTCCTCGGCTTCGACCTCGATTTCGAGTCCCGGGTAGGCCTTGCGGCAGGTTTTGACGGCCCAGGGGATGGGGTCCGGCCCCTGGAACGCGGCCAGGGCGCGGTGGTTGTCCTTGATCATGATGCGGTCGTAGAGTCCGAAACGATGGTTTTGTCCGCCGCCCATGCGTACGGCGTACTTCTCCAGGGCACGAAGTCCCGGGGTGGTCTTGCGCGTGTCGAGGATCTTCGTCGTGTGATCGCCCACGGCTTTGACGAACCGGTTGGTCAGGGTGGCGATACCTGACAGGCGCTGCACGAAGTTCAGGGCGGTGCGTTCGCCGGTCAGGATGGCGCGTGCTTTTCCGGTGACGGTGGCCAGGCGCCGGCCGGCGGTGCAGGCTTCACCCTCGCGTGCCAGGGCCGTGAAGTGAACCGAGGCATCCAGTTCGGCGAACAGCGCTTCGGCGACTGGAAGCCCGGCGCAGACGCAGTCGTCGCGAGTGACCATGGCGGCCTCGATCTCGAGGTGATCGGGGATCATCGCCAGCGTGGTGGCGTCGCCACCGCCGACATCCTCCGCGAGGGCGGCGCGGCAGAGACTACGAAGCGCGGTCGGGTTCAGCATGTTTCGTGTTTTCCTCCGGCGTGGAATCCGGGTTGACGTGGAAGAACTGCAGCAACGACACGATGGCCAGCATGGCGAGGGTTTGTAAGGTGATCAGGACCGTTCCCGCGAAGGGCAGCCACAGCAGCGTCACGGCCCCGGCGCCGGCGGCGAAGACCAGCAGCAGCACCAGCAGCACGGCTTGGGCGCGGCTCAGGCCCATGCGTACGAACCGGTGCGAGATGTGCATGTGGTCCCCCACGTAGATGGGGCGGCCCTGGTGCCACCGGATGAGGACGACGGCGGCTACGTCGAAAATCGGGATGCCCAGGATCAGGACCGGGATCAGCACGGGCGCAGGTGTGGGGCTTTCGGCGGGTGTGTAGTACGTCGTCAGCGCTCCGATCACGGCCAGGATATAGCCGAGGAAATGACTGCCGGCGTCGCCCATGAAGATGCTCGCGGGCGGACGGTTGAACATGAGAAAGCCGCATGCCGTGCCGCAGGTGGTCAGGGCCAGGACGGCGACGAAATACTGGCCCCGCATGGCGGCGCAGAACGCGAAGAAGAAGGCGGCAATAGTTGCGATGCCGGCAGCCAGCCCGTCCATGTTGTCAAGGAAGTTGATAGCATTGACAATGAACAGAATCCAGAACGTGGTGATGGCCCAGGTCAGAATCGGTTGTGACCAGAAGAAGGTGACGCGTACCCCCCAGCAGGCGACTGCGCCGGCGATGCAGAACTGGGCGGCGAACTTGGGGAATGCCCCCATGGGTTGACGGTCGTCGATCACGCCGATGGTGACCAGAGCGATGGCGCCCAGGACGATGACAACCAACTGTGTCGTCACGGTCTGGATGCCGGGAAGGAACGCGGCCACTTCGTGCACCAGCAGGCGGCCGAACGCTTCGCTGCAGGCCAGGCCGGCAGCGATCGTGAGGAGCCAGGCGACGAGCATGGCGAGCCCACCGAGGACCGGTGTGGCCTTGCCGTGCAGTTTGTGGGTGTTGGCCTTGGGGCGGTCGAGCAGTCCGAGTTTGGGTGCGAGGCCGCGGCAGGCCCACGTGAGCAGAGCTCCGAGGACGGCGGCGGCGGCCCACACGGCGAGGTAGACATGCCACCACTTCATCGGTCAGCACTTTCGTCGTTGGCGGAGTCCGCATCGTCCGGCACCCCGCGCCTGCATGCCTCGAACAACTCCGGAATCACGCGCACGGGCCGGAGCGATGCGCGCTCGACGCAGGCATGGACCGTGTAGCCCTGTGTCAGGAGTTTGTCGTCGCAATATACTGCGCAGTCGACCCGCAGACGAACGCGTTTAACCCAGCCCACCCAGCCGCGGATGTCCAGCACATCATCGTAACCGGCGGCCGCCTTGTACTCGGTGTGGGCCTCGATGACCGGCAGAGCAAAACCGCGCCGTTCGAGTTCCTGATAGGGGAACCCAAGGTCGCGCAGGAGTTGCGTCCGGGCCATCTCGAAATAGATGAAGTAGTTGCTGTAGTAAATCACCCCCATGCGGTCAGTGTCCGCATAGGGGACGCGGTACTGGACGTGAGCGATGTGCTGAGGCATAGGGGGCTCTGTCACCTTCTCGTTGTGAAATGCCGGGGAGCTGTTTCGGTGTTCATTGCTCGGTGTTCGGGGGAAGGCACTGGCCGTTACCGCGCTTCGCCTTCCCCGATGTGTCGCAGCATGGCCTCCACGACTTGTTCGACGGTCAAGTCGTCGGCGTTGATCAGGACGGCGTCGGCGGCCGGTTTGAGCGGTGCGACCGGGCGCGTGCTGTCGATGCGGTCGCGTTCCGCAATTTCGGCCGCAACGCTGGCCACGGTCGCATCGGCCGGCACTTCACCCGCCTGTGCGAGGCGTCGCCGGGCGCGGACTTCCGGCGAGGCCGTGAGGAAGAACTTGTGCGACGCGTCCGGCAGGATGACCGTGCCGATATCGCGTCCTTCCATGATGATGGTGCCGAGGCGGCGTGTGGCGCGTTGACGTTCGCGCAGCCACTCCCGGACGGCCGGGATGGCGGCCACGTGGCTGACGATTCGGGCCACGTCCGGCGCGCGGATGCGTCCCATCGGGACCGGGGCGCCCCCGAGGCAGAGCACGGGATCGTTGCGGGCCGAGTCGACGCCGTACTGCAAGTCAACACCGGTCAGCATGGCAGCCACTGCATCGGGTCGGTTGTGGACATCGAGGCTGTGTTCGAGGGCGAGCCAACTCACGGTGCGGTACATGTCTCCAGTGTTGATGTAGTAGCCGGCAAGGCGTTGGGCGAGGAGGCGTGCCACGGTGCTCTTTCCCGAAGCGGCCGGGCCGTCGATGGCGATCTGGAGCAGACGTTTGGGCACGGGCACCTCCCCGGCACCTACTTGGCGGGCTGTTCTGCGGCGGGCGCGTCTTTTGCGGGTGCGGTTGTCGGCGCCGGGGGCGGCGTGGCTTGCGGTTTGGGTTCCGCCTTCTCTTCCGTGCGGTCATGCACGATACGCCAGATGGTGCCGATCCGTTTCACGTCAAAGAACGTGACATACAGCATGAACGCGATCAGCAGCACGGCGAACGTGTTCTGGAGGCCGTAGGCGATGCGCGTCGGCACGCGGCGGCGGATGATCAATTCGACGACGCCGAAGACGACGTGGCCGCCGTCCAGCACCGGGATGGGCAGCAGGTTGAAGATGGCCAGGCTGAAGGTGACAAAGACGATGAACCAGAGACCTTCGCGGAAGCCGCCGCTCGCCACTTTGATCCAGATGATCTGGACAATGCCGATCGGGCCGCTCATGTGCTGGGGCCGAACCAGCGAGTCACGGGCGAACAGCGCCGTGAGCACATTGCGAGTCTGCGAAAACACGTTGGTGAACTGCTCCCACGGGTTCGGGTGAGTGAGTTCCATCTCTCCAAACACGATACCGATCTGGTACACCTTTTCCCCGCGCATGACTTCCTGGCGCGCGCACATTCCCTCGATGGTCACTTCGCGGCCGTCGCGCAGCACCACGAGCGTCAGCGGGGCCCCGGCAGATTCGCGGACTTTGCCGATGAAGTCTTGCATGGATGTGACGGGTTTGGCGTCCACGCGCAGGATTTGGTCGCGGGGTTGGACGCCGGCCTGGGCGGCCGGCGCTCCGGGCACGAGACGAAAGACCACTAACGGTGTCTGTACGGTAAAGAGGGGAAAGCCCAGGCCCTCGAACTTGGGGTTCGGCGCAGGGCGGTAACGGATATCGAGCGTTTCGCCACGGCGCTCCAGGCGCAGGGTGACCTCGCCCGCGGTCAGGGTAATCATCTGGCTGAGGTCTTCCCAGCCGCGCTTGAACGTCTGACCATTGACGCCGACGATCCGGTCGCCCGGCCGCAGCCCGGCCTGGTACTCGGGACAGTCTTGGGGCACATCGAGCACGTCACAGTGCGGGGTCGGTGCCGGGCGGTAGATCCCGAGCCACCAGACGAACAGGCCGAGAAAGAACCCGAACGCCACGTTTGCCAGCGGTCCGGCCACCGCAGTTATCATGCGGCTCTGCGGCGAGGCTTGGGGCAGCAGTTTGTCGTCAACGTTCTTGGGTTCGTCGGTGGGGTCGAGCTGGGGCAGGGCGACATAGCCGCCGAAGGGCAGCGCGCTGACGATGTACTCGACGCCGCGATACGTCGTCCCCCAGACCTTTTTCCCGAACCCGATCGAGAAGCGCTGTACGTAGAGCCCGCGCCACAGGGCGGCAAGCAGGTGGCCGAACTCGTGCACGATGATGCACAGTCCGAAGAACACCACGACGAACACGATATTCGCGATGATCTGAAGCACTTGCAGGGTCATGCATACCTCGAATTGTCAGCAGTGCGCGCACGACAACGGCTCCGGCCCCGTATCCCGTGCGGACCGGGCAACACGCGTGGGCGAGCTAACCAATGTAAGGACTGAAGCGGAAAACGCAACTCCCGCAGGGGCAATCTTTGCGCTGTCGTGTTTGCGGTGACATGTTACCAGCGAACCATTCAGATTGCAGTCTCAAGGGGCCGTTGCGGATGAAGCTGTCGGTCATCATTCCGGTGTATAATGAAGAGACCACGGTGACGGAGATCATCGAGCAGGTCCGCACCTGCGGTGTGCCTGACCTGGAGATGATCGTGGTCAACGACTGCTCCAAGGACGGGACGCGCGCCAAGCTCGAAGCGCTGCCGCCGTGCCAGGATCTGGTGATCGTGCATCACGAGGTGAATCGCGGCAAGGGCGCGGCGATCAAGACGGCGCAGAAACTGGTCACTGGCGACGCGGTAGTGATCCAGGACGCGGACTTGGAGTACTCCCCGCTGGAGTTCCCGAAAATGCTGCGGCTGCTCGCCGAGGACAAGGCGGACGTGGTTTACGGCAGCCGCTACAGTGGCCGCGAACTGCGGGTGGACAGTTTCTGGCACTACCTCGGCAACAAGGTTCTGACGACGTTTTCGAACATCCTGTCCAATATCCACCTGACGGATATGGAAACCTGCTACAAGATGATCCGCGCAAGCGTCTTCAAGGGGCTGACGCTGGAGTGCAGCCGGTTCGGGATTGAACCGGAACTGACCGCCAAGCTGGCGCGCAAGAAGTGCCGCATCTACGAAGTGCCCATCTCCTACCACGCGCGCCGGTTCGACGAGGGGAAGAAGATCGGCTGGAAGGACGGCCTCGCCGCCTTCTGGTACATCTTCAAGTACAACCTGCTCGATTGAGCTGCGACCGCGATCTGTTCGGGGGCCGGTTCGCCTGTGGCGTACGGTCGCGTGGTTCATGGCCCGGCCATGCTCTGGTGCCTATCACGGCTGCAGGGTGTCGCGGTCGATGCGGTAATCGGACAGGATCCCGGCCTTGTCGAAAAACAGTTCCATGCGCGATTTGCGCGAGGTCGTGTGCTGGAACCCGCGTTCTCCCGCCATCAGCGCGCCTTCCGTGCCGACCGGTGTGCGGGTGTAGGCGTTGACGACAACCATCTCGGTGCGCGTGTACTCCCACTTGACGCCGCCATCGGCCATTTCCTCGACCAGCGGAGGTTTGCCGAACTTGGCCAGAGCCTGCTCGCGCGTCGTGACGCCGAGGCGGAGGAAGGCGCGGGCGTCCGCGTAGGCCGCGCTGTTTTCCTCCAGGCTCGTCATTTCGGTGGTTTCGCAGCCGGCGACGAACAGCATCAGTCCGCAAAGGCCGGGCAGGAGAAGAACCGTCCAGGAAAATTCCGAGATTCCGAAAGATCGCATTCGGGGCGCTCCTTGTCTTGTGGGCGTCGTCGTGGCCGATCGGCCGCTATCGTTAAACACGGCGGCAGAATAATACTCCGTTACCCGCCGCAAGGCAAACAGGCTGCAGTTACGTGGGTAATGCGTCAGTGGCGTGTGGGGGGTGAAATGCCGGCCAATGGACTGGCCGGGCTACTGACTCCGGCTGGCTCGGGCCGTGGTGCGGGCAGTCTCTTGCCCGCAGGCTCAAGACGACGTGCCGGTTTCGGTGCTAGCATCACCCGCGATTCCCATGTTACTCGCGGGCTGCGGTAGAGTGGCCGGAGCGGCTCGCTCCGGCCCCCGCGGGAGCGAGCCGCTCCCGCCCGAACAAACAGTGAGTAACGCCCACACATGATCGGCCGGTCTGCCGGCCGGGGGCGCTGACGCTTCACGCAGCTCCCCCGTGCGTGCGTCCGGTTCGGCGCGGAGAGCAAACCGCGCCTCGCGCCCGGGGCTGCGTCAGGTTATAGTGCCAGGATAGCGTGGCGGAGGGATGCTCGTGGGTGCCAAGAAGCAAGACCGACGGATCACCGTTGTTGCCGTGCAGCCGCCGTACCCGGCGGACGCGTCGCTGGCGGCGCATTCCGCCACACGTGCTGCGGCTTTGGAGTTGCTTGAGCTGGCTGCCGCCCAACTGGCGCAAGCCGCGTTGCCACGGCCAACCCGACGCGCCGGTTCGGTCGTTCCTGCTCGAGGACCGACGCCCTGACGTCTATCAGGAGGGAGAATCATGAGCCGCCCTGCGTCCAACGAACATCCGATTTTGATTGCGCACCGCGGCTGGGCTGCGCGGTTTCCGGAAAACTCGCTGGCTGCTTTCGGGGCTGCTATTGCCGCCGGTGCCGACGAGATCGAGATCGACGTGTGGTGCTCGAAGGACCGCGTGCCGTTCGTCTGTCACGATCCGACCGTGGACCGCGTCAGCAACCTGCGAGGTGCGCACGACAGCCTGACGCTGGACGAACTGCGGAGAGCGCAGATCCGCATGCCGGACGGTTCGCTCCTCCCCGGTACCGGCTTCCCGACGCTCGAGGAGACGCTCGAGTTCTGCACCTGCTACGTGCCGCTGAACATCCACGTCAAAGACCCCGGGCCGGATGGGCTGATCATCCGGTTCCTGCGTGAGTACTTCCGAGCCCGGACGCCGCCGTGCGGGAGCTACATTGCCGGCGATGCCGCGGTGCTCGACGCAGGCCGGCGGATTTTCCCGGAAATGACGCGCTGCTGCCTGGAAGGCCAGGACAGCGGCGCGGGGTTGCTGCGGAACGCGTTGAAGTTCGAGTGCGGCCGCCTCCAGTTCGGACGCCAGGGCTACACGCAGGCCGACGTGGACGCCGCCCGCGACGCCGGCCTGATCACCCATCTTTTCTGGAGCGACGATGCCACGGAGATCGCTGAATTGTTCGGCAAGGGCATTCTGGCGCCGCTCACCAACGACATTGGACAGGTGCGAGCGGGACTCCGGGACCGGGGACTCGCTGACTGACGTGCGGACGACCGACCCGGGGAGGCAAACGTGGGCACTGCGCTCAACCACGACTCGGACCGTTTCCTGTTCATCACGGACCTGCACCTGGCCGGCGGCACCGACCGGGGCTGGGCGACGTTCGACCGGTTCGTCCGGGACGTACGGCGGATGTCGCCACCGCCCGCCTTTGTGATCTGCGGCGGCGACATTGCCTCTGCGAGCATGGCCTTGACCACGCCGGCCGCGGAACTGCGCCGCATCCTGGACCGGTACAAGGAGGCACTAGCCGGCTTGCCGTGTCCCGCCTTTCATGCGGTTGGCAATCACGACTTGGCTGATTCTGGGCGCGGCAGTCCTGACGGCAGCTATGGCAAGGAAGTATTTGAGAGTGTTCTGGGACCACGGTTTCAGAGCTTCGACTGGCGCGACTACCATGTGGTTATTCTGGACGTCTGGCGCTGTCACGCCGTGGGCGTGCCGGGATACCGCGTCGGTATGGACGTCGACGACGAGCAGGTTGCGTGGCTGGAAGCCGACCTGCGGCGATGTCGGTCCGGCCAGACGGTGATCCTGGTCGACCATCACCAACTCCGGGATCTGCCCGGCGAACCGCGTTCCGGGCATCGCACGCTGTCTGTCCTGGGTGCGGACCAGGTTCGGGATGTCCTGCGCGACGACCTTGATTACGTCGAGGTCAGCGGGTGCGACCACCAGAACGGCGCGTGGCGCAGCGGCCGCTGGACGACGTACACCACGGCGTCGTTCTGTGGCGCCTGGTGGCGGCGCGAAACGTGCATCGACGGCGGCCGTAGCGGCTACGCGCTGTTCGTGGATGACCACGGCGCTCTGCGGCACTACTGCTGCGCGCATGGCGCTGAGGTGGCGATTCGCGAACACTACTCCCTGCGAGTCTGGCCACCGGACGCGGCTGTCAACGTCATCGACCCCTACACCGGGGCTGCGGCCGAGACTCCGACTGGAGTCCCGGCCGGTGGCGGCGGGTATGTGAGTCTGCCGCTGGCAACCGGGGACAAGCACACGGTGGTCGATCTGTTCGTCGAACCGTCCCTGTCGGAACCTGGCGTTCGGCCGGTGTCGGGTACGTTCAGCTTCTGTCTGGCCGGCGATGTGCCGGAAGCGGTTCCCGTTATGTGCAACCAGTGTGTCGCCGGCGAACTGCCCACAGGGGCGCGGGCCGGGGAGAGGATCGCCATCCCGGTGTGCAACGGGTTGTTCGCCGGCTGGAACCGGTTGGAGTTCCGGGGTGGAGTGTTGCTGATCGCCCCCGTGCTGGAGGTGGCCGGAAAACGGTATGCCGACCCGCGCCTCTCCCGGCTCATCCAAGCCCGGAAGGGCACGCCGTGTGAGGCGCACGCGCCCGTCTGGGACACGTCGGAAACAGGGCCCTCGTCGCCGTGGCAGTACCAGGTGCCGGTGTTCTACTTCCAGGTCGACGCCCAGGGGTGATGCGTCGGCGTGCCTGCTGCGTGCCGCGGTGCTGACACGAATGCCCCAAACTCCGGCGGCAGTTTCCGTTCGTAGTTCCACCGTTAGCCGGTCCCTTTCCCGCAACCACGCACAACCCGGACCGCGTAAACGCGGAACTAGAAGCCTGAGCTGTCCCCCGTTCCGGTTTGGTTTGCGGGGCATGGGGGGAAGGACACTGCTTAACGGCACAGGCTGCGGTGTCCCTGGAGCGCCGGCGTCTCGCCGGCTGCTTTCTGGGGCGGGGCGGTACTCCGCGAGCCAGGCGATCCTGAGAGGTCGAGGGGCGGGCGGGTGCCGAGCCCCGACCATCGTCGCGTCTACCCCCGGCACGCCTCGACCAGGGCGGCGATGTTCGCGGCCGGGGTGCCGGGCGGAATGTCACAGCCGCTGCTGACGATCCAGCGCGAACTGCGCACCTGCGCCAGCAGAGCGACGGTCCGTTGCCGCACGTCGGCGGGCTTGCCGAAGCGCAGGACGGAACTCGGATCCAGGTTGCCGCGCAGCGCCATGCGGTTCGCGGTCCGCGCCAGGATGTCTTCTGCCGGGACTTGGTAGTCCACGTCCATGAAGTCGGCACCGGTGCTGATGACGTCGTCGACGATCGGCAGTGTGGCGCCGCAGATGTGCAGTCCCACGGTTTCCCAGCCCGCGGCTTTCAGGTCGGCAATGAGGCGTCGGTGGTGGGGCAGGACCAGTTCCCGGTATAGTGTTGGGGAGATGAAACTGGGCGAACAGGTCGCTTCGCCCAGGACCAGTCCGTGCGCGCCCGTTCGGCGTAGCCAGCGCCCCAGGCGCAGGGCGACGTCGGTCGTAAAGGACAGCAGCCGGTCGATCTGCTCCGGGGTGTCGAGCATGTCCATCAGGAGCGGTTCGACGCCGCGCAGTTGCGACGCCATGAGCAGCGGGCCGCGCAGCGTGGGCAGGATGAATGCCTCCGCTCCGACAGCGTCCATCACCCTTGCTATGGCATCGGCGAACAGCGGGAATCGGCCGGCGCGTTCAGGCTCGCGCTCGGCCAGGCGCGGCAGGTTGGCCCAGTCCGCGACCAGGTGTTCGGTCAGGATGGGTGCGCCGTCTTCCGGTTGTGTCACGCGTGCGCCGAGCGCTTCGGCTTCGGCCGTGACGCCGAGCGAGAACTGAATGCCATCGTACCCGAAACGGCGGTAGCCGTCGAGCAGTACGCCGGCCATCGCGTCGGCGTCCGTGAGGAAACGTCCGAGTGGCACTCCGGCGAGCGGTGCCAGACCGCTGTGGAGAATGGGTAACACGGGAAGTCGATCCACCGGCCCGCCGGCGAGGCATCGGCGCGTGCGTTCGAGGCCAGTCATGCTGGTTCTGTCCATAGTTTCGCTCCGTGTCCGGTGATCATCCACCGCAATTCCCTCCGCAGCCGCGTTTCGATTGTGCGCGCGGTGGCTCGGCGCGTCCCGCGCCGAAGCGGGGTGCGCCGGCCGGTCCCCGGCCGAGGGCCTCGGTCCGGGACGGACCCGAGCACCCCGCTGCGGTCCCAGAGGTTCCGCGCCACCCTTCGCATCCGTCGTGAACTGTCACGGTTGGCGGACGAACAGGATAAAATCGAGGCCCATGCCGCCGCCGAGGTTGGTCATGCGCAGGCGGTGCGTGCCGGCCGTGAGGAATAGGTGCAACGGCCCGCCGGCAGCGTCGTCGACGGTACGGTAAACCCAGTTGTCCGCATCGCTCGAGAATCCGTGCGTGCCGGGGAACTGGAGCTGCCTGCACGCGTCGTTCGGGAACTCCCCGTCCAACTTCAGATCGCGCAAGGCCTGTTCCGAGCCGCTGCAGTACTTCAGGAGGACGGTGTAAGTGCCGGCGGTGGTGACGGGCACCTCCCACTCCAGCCAGTGGCCCTTGTCTTTCTCCCAGTAGCTGACGACGCTCCCGGAGGCGTTCATGCGGCCTTCGAGCCTCTGAGAGGTCCCGCCGCCCTCAGCCGCGAGAGTCTCCGCCTCCACCGGGATGACGCGGTCTTCGGTTAAGTCCCGGACCTGCGGCGGATGCACGAAGGCCGGGGTTTGGAGGACGGAGCGTTCGCCGGTATCACCCACGACGGTCAGCGTTGCGGTGTAGCGGCCACCCTTGGGGTACGCGTGGCGGACGGTCTTGCCTTCCGCCTGCGTGCCATCGCCGAAGTCCCACCGGTAGGCGGCAATGTTGCCCTTCGTCGCGGTACTCGGTGTGGCATCGAACACCACCTCATCGCCGTGGCCGATGCCGGGTAGTCGGACGTCGGCCTTGGCCATGACCGAGGGCGGGGGCGGTTCGCAGGCGAACGTTTCCGATGCGGCCGACTCGTTACCCCAGGCGTCGACGGTGGCGACGCGGTACTGGTACACGCGCGATTCGAGGCCGCAGTCGTAGAAGACCGGTATTGCCGGGCTGCCAAGCAGCGTTTCGGGGCCGACCACGAAGCCGGGACCAATGCTGCGGTAGACGCTGTAGTGATGGACACCCTGCGGGGCGCTGACGGGGGACCATACGAGCTTGATGCAGGGCGGATCACCCGGTTTCGTCTTCGGGGCCACGTCGTCGTCGGCGGCCGTGAGCGGCAGGATGCGGAGTCCGCTCGGGGCACTGGGCGGAACGCTCGGCGTATTGCCCTTGCCGGCGGGTGTGAAGGCCGGATCGTTGGTCAGGCACACGCTATCCAGCGCAATGCCTGCATCGCTGCTGCCGAACGTGACCTGGGTGGTGCCGGCTTCCAGGTTGGGCGGTGCGCCATCGAGGGGCAGCCAGCGCCATTCCGAGGTGTCGACGGTAACGCCGCCGACAGCGGCTTGGTTCACCTTGAACTCGATGCGGCCGGAGCGCCCGGGCTTCAGGGCACGGACACGGGTGAGGATGCGGCACGAACCCGCGGCTGGGATACGCACGGCAAGGCTTCCGGTGCCCGCCAGGCCAGCGGCCAGCCGCGCCTTGTACAGCAGGTCGCGGTCCTGGACGGCGACCGCGTAGGCGTTGCTGCAGCCCGGCGTGTCGAACAGGGGCGCCATCGGCTGCGCGAGCTCGGCGCACTCGGCTTCGTAGAAGTGCCTGAATGGCGCGTTGCCTTGGCCGACCGCCAGTTCCTCGGAGAACATCCGGCTCTCCAGCCCGGAGTGCTCGACCGACGTGAGCACGACGAATCCAGTCTTCGCGTCGCCGGGCAGCGGGTACGCCAGGCCTTCGATGAGGCGATCATTGACTTTCGCGAAGCCGACACCGCTGTTCTCGGCTCGGTAGAGGTTGTATCCACGTATCTCTTTGTGGTATAGTGGCTTTTCCCATTCAACGCTAGTGCCATGCAGGCGGACGTTCGCCGGCGGTTGCGGATATCGCACCACTACGTTGTACACGTCCAGCGCGGTCTTGGGCCGTTTCCCGGCAATGACCTGATTCCCGTCCCAAGGCGTCCCGTCGATGCCGGTTCGGCACAGCATCGATGAGACGCAGGCGACCTTGGTGACGTCGGGGCTGGGGTTTTGCGCCTGCAGTCCCGCGCCGCCGCCCGCCGTGTACGGGCCGTAGTCGCGGAACTGGAGGCAACTGATGGGCCACATGGCGCGGCGCTTCACATCGATGAAGAGCAGCACGTACGGGTACAGAAGGCTTTCGGGAATGACGAAGTCGGAGTGACTGAAATCGATGTGATCGAGGCAGGGATAGGAGCCGACGAAGTGTCGGATTTGGGCGGTGCCCGCGTCTTCGAGCGCCAGGGTGCTGTAGCCGTTGCCGCGGATGCGGAACCCCGCCTGCCCGTTCATGGCCCGGTGCGTGGCGGTCCACCAGTGCAGAAGCGAGCCGTCGGTGAGTTTGTAGGGATGCATGCACATGCCCCAGTATTGGTACCCGTCGACAATCTGCAGGATGCCGCGCGTGTCATCTTCGGCGATGGGTAACGCCCACATCTGGCCGGGGTTGACGGTGTTCTCCGGCGACCGGTCGTACCCATTCATGAAGGGGACCCAATTGAGGATGTAGCCGACGTAGCAGCGTCCGTCGAAACCGAACAGCCAGCTCACTTGGTCGCGCCAGAGAAGAACGTCCTTGGCCGGGTCGTCAGAGACGGTTTTGAGGTCAAAGGCGCGGAAACGCGCGCCGGTCGAATCCGACAGGCCAATCTTCCGTTGGTCGTCAGACATCCAGACCAGGGTGTCGTGGGTGACTTGCTGCAGGCTGATGCCGCTGACCTTGCCAGGCAGGAGTTTGAGCGTCCAGCCTTCCCGTGTCGGCAACGGGACCTCGACCATCTGCCCGGTCACCACGTGTTTCAGGTTGATCTTGACCATGTCCGGTCGGGTGGCCAGGACCCAGTCGGCCGGGTCCGTATCCTTGGGCAGGCGACGCTGCAGCCAGGGCGCCAGCCACGGCTCGCAGGTGGGGTAGCCCTTGAAACCTTCGTACCGCGCCGAACCGTCGGTCCGTACGATCACACCGGGGTCTTTGATGTAGAGGTACTTGCCGTTCGGGCTGAAACTGTGAACGCCCTGGGCGCGCAAGTAGGACTTCTCGCCTTGGGTCATGAGCCACACTTCGGCGCCGGTGTACGTATCGGTGAAGATGACGCGGTCCGGGCGTTCCCACTGCGTGTTGTCCCGCAGCGTGGTCAGGCCGTGGTGTGGCGTCATCTGGAGTTTTTCCGCCCAGTGGTAAGTCAGTTCCGTATCCCCGAGCCGTTCCAGTGTCATCTCGCGGATGTCCACCTCCAGGTGAACCGGGACAGCGTACTGATTGGTGATCCCGACGGTGACCTCCCGCTCGGCGCCGTTCTCGTCCTCGACGAAGAACGGCAACTCGACGGAGGCAAGTTCGGGGGACACGCCAATCGGCACGCCGAACGGCCCGGTCAGAACCTGGCACCGGTCGCCAATGCCCCGGTAGTCGAGCGACCGTGCGAACAGGATGCACTCCATGGTGTTCGCGCGCGCTGTGGCCTTCAGCAGGTAGTGGCCCGGCTTGAGGACGAGTGTCTGTGACAGCGAAATCCCGTCGTACTTCTCTGGCAGCAGCAACGTCTGGCGCGGGTCGGAGGCCAGGCGGGCAAACCTGTTGCCGGCGTCATAGGTGAGATGGCCCTTGACGTCCCAGTCGACGGGTTGCCCCTGGTCGACCGACTCGAACCGGGAGTTGGCGATGTCCTTGCGCGTTTGCCGTCGTGGCTGCAGGATGACTTGGTCGTAGTAACAGGGCCCCGGTGGGGTGCTCGCGTAGCGGTCGTCGACCCAGACTTCGAACGTGCCGTCGGTGATGCGGAGGTTTTCCGCCAGCGGGCCACCGGTGTAGCGACGCCAGGTCTTACCGTCCAGGGACACGCCCAGAGCCCGGGCAACCTTGATACTGACGTCGTAGCAGCCTTCGGGGATTCCGGTGATCCGTGTGTACAGCGGGGGGGCGCCCTCCTCGGGGGAGTTGCGGTCCTTCTCGACCGCCGGGCCTTGCAGGACGACACCGGTTGTCCAGCGCTTCTCCGCATCCTTGTCGCTGCTCCAGAGATTCCATTTGTCGGGCGTGGATTGGTTGACGAGCCAGGCGTCCTTCGGTTCGGTCCAGTCCTGCGGCTCGAATATGAGCGCCGCCCGGGTCCGGTCCGTGTCAGCCGTGCTGATGTTGGGCATCCCTGCGGTGGCCATCACGACGACCAAGAGGAGTGCGTTCGCCGGCAGATCCCGGAGACTGAAGGCACAAATGGACGGGCTGGTGGGTGTCATGAGAAACCTCTCTCTTCCCTACTGCTGCCTGTGCGGGCTGGAAGGCAACCGTATGCACAGTGGTTCGGCGTGTCCCGCGCCGAAGCGGGGTGCTTCGGCCGGCCCTGTCCGGCGAAGCTGTTCGCGCGAAGACGGATCTCCGGCCGTGGGTCTCGGGCCGGGACGGCCCGAGGGCACTCTGCTGCGGTCCCGGAGGTCCCGCGCCACGGCTGCCCCGCCCGGTGGGCGGGGCGTCACTCAAACCACAGCGTTCCGAATCTGTCCACATTGTGGAACGAGCCGAAAGTCGGGCGCCAGGTCGAGAGTTCAGTCTGCCAGTGCGGGGCCTTCGTGTCCGGCGGATCGAGGGAGTAGAAAAAATTGCGGCAGAAGTTGACGCGCCAGGGCGCGTCCTTGGTTGGCGGTGCCAGTTCCATGGACGCCAGCGGCACGGCCAGTTCCGCCGTCCATTCCTTACCCGTTGAAACTGCCTTGTACTGGACGCCGGCGCAGGTCCACTGGAACATGTCCATGGCGAACTTCTGGTTCAGGTCCGGGTGGTAGTTGTCGGCGTAGATGTTTCCCGGGCCGATCAGGAACTGGTATTTCTTCACGCCCTGCACGAGGAACATTTCGCAGCTTTCGTTCTCCCAGACGTACCGGTCGACACTGTCTGGGGGCAGCGTCGTTTTCGCTCGGTCGTCCGGCAGTTCGGCACGGATGGCGATGAAGAGGCTCTTATCGTCCCGCGCCAGACGCATTTCGGTCTTGGCGCGCAGTTCGGCGCTATTGAAGCTGTCGACGAAGCCGCCGGCAACGACGGCCGTTTGCCAACACGTGTCGTCGAGATTGCCGTCGATAGCGGGGGGCGTCGGGGCGGTCGGCAACCGGACTTCGACGTTGGTGACGGCGTTGGTGGCAGCGGCGCCGTAGCGGCGGCTGGCGTTCTCGAAGGGTAGGAAACCTTTCAGTGTCCTTTCCGCCCGGGCGTGGTACGGTTCCTGTCCCTCCGCAGCCTTGACGGCGTCGCGCAGGGAACCCATGACGTCTGCCACGAAGTCCTGGGGATAGGTGTTTACCCAGCAGGTGTTCCAGTCCCAGGCGAATTCGGGGCCGCCCTTGCCGTTCGGATTCGCGTAGGCGGCCTCCATGGCGTCGTGGAAGCGCTTCACGCCCGGGCCGGCCGGGCCGTAGAACTGCGTGTAGAACTCGTCAAGCATGGCGTCCACGTTCTGGTCCAGGTCCCAGAGCAGGCGCATGGCGGTGTAGGCGTTGACGGCGTCGAACATCCAGTCGGCCCAACCGCCGATGCTTTCGCCATTGTGATCGATGTCCGACCACTCAATGGCATGGCCTTTGACGCGACCGCGCTCGAGCAGGAACCACTCCTGGATGGCATGCGGGAAGATGGCGGGCGCGCCGTACACGCCTTTGCCGTAGCGCGGGCTGTTCCAGTAGTCCCAGACGTAGAGGTTTGCGGACTTCGCAGACCACTTCTGGATCCAGCCGACGTATCTGTCCTTGACGTCCGGCTGCCAGAGTTGGTTGGGGAAATGTCCGGCACAGAGCGTGACGGCCACGTTGGGCTCGAGAAACACGTCCTTGGGGTCCTTCCGGTAACTCGCATAGGCGCAGCAGGTGATGTAGCGGTCGGGGTGCGTCTTGCGGAGTTCGGCTGCAACCTGGTTGACGAACGTCCACATGCCCAGGCTGTGCGCGCCTTCGCGGCCGTCCTGGGGACGGATCAACGGTTTGCAGCGGTCGCACTGACACCAGTAGAGGTCATCGCTGTCGCCGGTCATGACGGGCGAGTAACGCGACCACGGCGTCTTGTCGAACAACTCCTGCTTCTCCTTGGTGACGGCAGCCAGCACATCGGGATGAGTGTAGCACAGGTGTCCGAGCTCATTTCCGGAGCCGTCGGGGTTGTTCAAGCGCTGGCCGTTACGTTGCAGCGCGAACCAGTCCGGGTGTTCGGCGCCGTACTTCTTGTTCCACGAGTTGAACGAGTGCATGCCGATGGGGTCGCCGCCGACGCCGCCCCAGCGCATGCGCCGCCACCAGGCCCACGTCATAGCGCCGGTGATTTCCGGGTCTTTGTGATTCGCGTACCAGCAGAAGCGGGTCTCGTAGCTCGGCGCGCCCTGCCACTGCACGGTGCCGAGGGAGAGGGTCGGGCGCTTGGGTGTGACGCGGCCCAGCTCGCCCGGCCAGTACCAGCGCACGCCCAGGGCGCGTTCGAGGAATTCGTACGCCGCGTAGAGCGTTCCGAATGGGGCTTTCGTGTTCCCCACCGGCGTCAGGTTGTTTCGGTTGTCGCCGCCGGCGATGACGATGGCATTGCCCACGCGCCGCACGACCCAGTTGTCAGGCGGTAGCAGTTCGGGCGTCATGCCGAGCCGTCGCGTCAGAATCGTTGCGCCTACGTGGAGAGCTGGGCCGTCGACCGGATCGGTGTCCTTGACGACGGCAAGCTTCGTGCCGGTGCAAAGTTCGAGGTGCTCGTTCAGTTCCTGCACCGCATACAGGACTGTGGGCGTAGGTTTCTCCTCGGTCACAATAACGGCCAGGGGCTTGCCGCCCTTGACGAGGTCGAGCGGGGCGGTTCCTTGTTCCGGCGCGTACGCCGCGAATCCGGACACGAACGCGTCGGTCGCGTCGGCAGTGACGTTGACGACCGGGTCGTCGATCAGGACTACGGCGGGGTCGGGAGTTTTCTCGACCCAGATCTGGAAGTCGATGCCGTTGGCCTGTTCGTTGGCCGGCACCATGCAGCGCAGCTCAAGCGCGCCCCACTGCCCCGGCGAACCCTTGAAGGTCGCCTGGCGGCTGGCCAGCAGGTGATGCCATTCACCCTTCTCGTCCACATGGCTGCAGCGCATGTGCGCCGTGATGGGGCCGGTGCCCTGCAGCAACTTGACCTGTGCCCGGAACAGCAGGGGCTTGCCCTTGAATGGTTCAAGCTTGCTCTTGAGCAGGTAGAAGGAGACACTGGCGCCTCGGGCTTCAGGCTTGGTCTTCGAGCAGTCGAGGCGGATGGCAGACGGTGGAGACAGGACGTCCTGGGTTTCCTTCTCTGCACCGCCTTGAATCCAGGCGATGCCGTCCCCTTCCTTATCCGCGGCGCCTTTGTCGAACAGCGCGTTGAAGTCGTAACGGGGAGTTGTCGCGGCGGCCTTGACTGGGGCCGGCGCCTGGGCCAGCGTCGAGGGGCTCGGAAAGCCGCCGGTCAAGGCAAGTGCGAGGCAGGCACTGGCGAGGCGCTTCATGGATTGGACCTTTCTGAGCATTCCCTCGCGTAGCGCGCTGGACAGGATGCCCTCGCAAGGCCGCTCTTTGGGAAGATCCCCCCCCCGCCGACTGCGTTTCCCGTAAACGGGTGCGTTCGCAGTCGGATTGCGCGGTCTGCGGGGCGGTCGGCAGGGCGCCGTCGAGCTACTTCGGCTGTTCCTGCGCCTTTTGCTCTGCGGCTTTCTTCTCTTCCTGCTTTTTGTCGTAGCCGTAGTGCCCGGCTGCACCGCCAGCGGCCGCTCCGGCCGCGGCGCCGATCGCGGTCGCGGTGCCCTTGTTGTCTTTGCCGCCGAGCGCATAGCCCAGGCCTGCGCCGGCTGCCGTGCCGACGGCGGCGCCCGTGGCCGCGCCTTTGTGCTCGCTCAGGCTCTCACAACTGCTCAGGCTCGCAATGAGAATTCCACCCGCCAAAACGATCGCCAGCTTTTTCATGAGCCGTTCCTCCATGGGGTTGTTTGACCGTCCTGCTTCACAAGCGGAAAGTCCGGTCCGAATGTTCGCCGGCGCGGCGCAGTCCGCCACGCCAGGCACGTCGCGGTTGCTCATAACATGTCAGCGCATTGCGCGGTAAGCAACCCAGAGCGTCTGGGAAGTGTAATGCGTCAGTGGCGGGTGGACATAAGGTCGAAGGTTGACCGGGGCTGGCGTCTAAAGTGGTCGGAGCGGCTCGCTCCGACACCCGCGGGACCGAGCCGGGCGAGCCCCCCCCGCAGCCCAGCACCCGCGACTGACGCATTACGGGAAGTCCGGGGCCTGCTGCTGCGGTGATCACTTTGCCGGCGCCGCGTCTTCGGCGAACGAGGCCAGCCAGGCGGCGAGGCAGGTCCAGCGGCGGGCTGCCGCCGCATCCAGTCCTGCCATGCGGCGGCGGATTTCCGTCAGGGCGTCGGGAATGCGGGCCGGTTGACGGCAGCGCCGTGCGAACTCCGCAAACGCCGTGGCGGGTTCGACGCCGCCAAGCAACGGCGCCGCGACATCGCGCCGGAACACGTTGATATCGGCCGTCGGATTTGCCGCGCTGCCGAGGTTCGCCAGGGCCAGGTAGTTCAACTCCGCACTTGGGTTGAAGGGGGACACCTCGCCGAAAAGGGAGGTTGCCGTGCAGCCCGACGCGATGCCGCGCTGGACCATGGCGGCGATCCAGTCCAGGGCGAGTTCGCCCCGGATGTTGCCCATCCAGTGCGTTCCGAAGTGGGCCCGCATGAGGTGGGTGTGCCGTGGGGAGGCGTTCACCTTGGCGGCGTCTGTCCACGGGTGGTCGTTGCGTGGCGGGCCGTGGAAGTCCGCCACCCACTGGACCAGGATATCGTCCGGGAACTTGGCCAGACAGGCATCGGCCCAGACTGGCTTGCCGTCGCCGAATCCCGGCGGTCGCTCAGCCGGGCCGGCGTATGGTTCCGGGTGTGAATAGGTTTCGCAGGCGATCCACGCGTCGGGCGCGACGGCGCGAATGGCCTTGACGGTCATCGGGTACAGCATAGCCATGTCTTCCCAGGACAGCACCCCGGCAGGGAACTGGCGCCGGTCGCGGCAGAGCCGGCACTGGCACATACCCGTGTCGCCGCTTTCGATCTGCACGCCGCCGAGCGTCGGGAGTTGCTCGAACAGCCAGCGCAGCGAGGTGACGGCGAAATCCTGGTTCTCCGGGCGTGACGGGCAGGCAACCTGGTGCATGGTCGGCAGGTTCCGCAGTTTGGCGCCGTTCGGGTCCACGGCGTACAGGTCGGGGTGTTTTTCGAGGTGAGCCGCGAGGCTGTAGGGCGAGTTGCCTTGGTAGTACACGCCGCCGTAGGCATTGATGCCGGCGCCCGCGAGAAGGCGGACTCCGCACTCGCGCGCCACGTCGCAGAGTTGCCGGGCCGCATCGATGCCGCCGTGCACGTCACGCAGCAGACCCCAAACAACGACGCCGTCGATACCGTGCTGCCCGCACCACTTCAGCAGCCGGGTGTAGTCGGCAACGAACGAGTCGCGAGAACGGAAGTAGGGG
The DNA here is from genome assembly GCA_001803235.1 of Lentisphaerae bacterium RIFOXYA12_64_32. Taxonomy (GTDB): domain Bacteria; phylum Verrucomicrobiota; class Lentisphaeria; order Oligosphaerales; family YB12-FULL-65-16; genus YB12-FULL-65-16. Next base: position 1,976 of record MHBL01000444.1, on the reverse strand, counting down.
TTGCTCGCGCCGATGGTCTGCGCGCCTGGCCGGTTCAGAGCCCATTCCGTGCAGTGGTCCCAGGTCCAGAACAGGCGCGTACGGACGGGGCCGGAGGCTGGGGACGGGGTCGGTGCGGTCGTGGTCATGGTGGGATGGCTCCTGATTATGTTGCCTTGCTCAGGCGTGAGGGACGCGTGTTCTTCCCTGTCGCTTCTCGGCTCTTAGCTGAAAGTTCCCTCATGTGCGTTGCCGGTGATTCCATAGATCTAAGGTAGCACCAGGTTCCATGGCGGGAAAGTCGGTCAGGGGGGCGCAACTCACGTCCGGTGAGCCTTGGAAAGGGTGATTGCCGCGGTAAGTTCAACAGGTAACCCCCCGGCTTGGCCGGGGAGACTCCCAGAGCTCGACAGCTGCGGGAGTCGCGAGTCTTGCCGTCATTCCGGTCGTGGGAATTGGCAAGGGCAGCATTCCCACTTCGTCGTCCACGTTGTCGTCCACTTCGTCGGACTTGCCGGAAGGGGCGAGCCCCGGTGGAATCGACAGAGTGGACGACAAAGATCCAGAATCCGGGAATGGCCTCGACGAATCCGGCGGCTGCCGGCGGCGCGGCTTGGCCGTGAGCAAGTGCACCGGACGTGGCTGGCTGGTCGACACGCTCTTCAACCCGCACTACGCGGCGCGGTTGCCGAAGCCGCCGTTGCCGCATCCTGAGTACACGCGGAAGGTCGCGTCCGGCCCGAAGGACGATTTCGTGCAGTTGTTGCGCCGGCAGTTGGCCGGCCTCGTGTTCGGCCGCTGCGAGGACGAGGTGATCGTGCGGACGTTCTTGTATGCCGCGAACGAGGGCATTGCGTTTCGCGACGATGGGGGCGGGGCGCGTTTGCCGCCCGCCCGTCGCGTTGCGTCCGGCCCCGTCATGCGCCACCGCTCATTTCGCCGGCGCCGGAGCGGTCGTGTCCTGAACCGGCGGCTGCATCAGTTCTGACTTCGGTGCGCACTGCTGCATGCGGCTCGCCAATTCCTCAAAGGTCTTCCGGAGTTCCTCTTCCTTGCGATTCAGGTCGCCGGACTTGACGATGTTGGTCTTGGCCATGTTCTCCACCAGCTTGAACGGGAGTTTCACGGTTTCCATCGTGTTGGCGAGCACCGAGGACTCGCGCTTCGTCTCCTGGATGTACAGGAGCCGCAGTTCGTTGGCGATCCGGTAGCTGTCGGCGGCAACCTCGTATGTGGTGACGGACTTGTTCTGGATCTCGGCGGTATACTCCTGCTGGGACTTGATCATGGTCTGCATGGTCTTGGCTTTCTGCTGCTCGCCGGCGATCATGTGGACCAGGTCCTGGTTGCGCTTCTGCTCGCCGGTCAGCATCAGTTGAAGTTCGGCGTTCTGTCTCTGCTCTTCCTTCGCGACCTCGTCGATCTCGTGGATGATCGCGGCCCGCGCGGCCGTCAATTGCTCGTTCGTCAGGTTCTGGCCTTCGTTGAGCTTTTTCAGGATCGGGTTGACGCGGTCCGACAGCTTGTTGGCCAGGTCCTGCTTCTGAGTTTCCCACTCCGCCTCCTGGGTGGACTGTTCCTCCATCGACGGGACGCGCTTGGCGCTGGCCGCGGCCGTGGCGGCGGCAAGGGCAGCACGCTGCTCCTCGCGCAGTTGCGCCAGTTCGGTTTCGATCCGACTGGAATTGGCGTTGGCGTTCTCAAGGCCGCTCTGAAATACGGACACCCAGTGCCTCGCGCCCATGATGAGGACTCCGCCCTGCACCAACAAGACGATCAAGATCGCGGCCAACACAATGCCCGTCCATCTGCTCTTGGTGCTGACCTCGGTCTTTTCCGGTGACTGATCCATGCGCGTCTCCTTATTGTCCTGGTTCCGACTCCCTCTCGTAATAACCCGAGAATATGCGCAACCAGACGCAGGAAGTCAAGAGCAACCGTAATGCGTCAGCCCCCCCCGGGCGCCGGCCCGCCCGGTCATACCAAGCTGAAACTGG
>MHBL01000443.1 GCA_001803235.1 Lentisphaerae bacterium RIFOXYA12_64_32 | reverse complement strand
TTAGGCGTCAGCCCAGGTCAAACTTCGACCTTATCTCCACCCGCAACTGACGCATTACCCGGCGCCCCCTGGGGGCCCATTGACTTCCCCGGGGCGACAGTGTAGTTCTGGTGTTCGCTCGGCCGATCTTGCTCGGGGCGAGAGGAAGAGTACGAATTACCCATGCGCCCAGACCCGAACGGGTCCCCGACGGAAGTGGCGGGGGGGACATTCCCGGCAAGGCAATCCGTCCGAGGCGAAGGCCCAGCCATTCCCTCAGGGTGCAGCCTTGCGGGCACATCATGTCAACGAACGACGGTCATCAGCAAATGTGGACGTTCACCTTGTACGCTGCAGCAGGAAACAGGTGGGGGCGTGGAAGACGGCGTACTGGATCCTCGCGACCGAAGCCCTGACGCTGCCGCTGGGGCCGTAGCGCCGCGTTGGGCGCCGTCACTACTTGGCGCTGAACGCGTACACGCGGCCGTCGTCGTCGACGACGACGAACAGGTTACGGGCCACGGCGGGGGTAGCTGAGAGCGCCGTGCCGATCTCGTAGCTCCAGACCCGGCTGCCGTCAGCCAGTTTGACGATGTACACCCGGCCGTCGGCCGAACTGAAAACCACGCGGTCCCCACAGACCACCGGCGACGCGTCAATCTCACCGCGCGCCGGGAATGTCCACAACGCCTTGCCAGTGCGGCGGTCCACGGCGTGCAGCTTGTGATCGCGCGACGCGGCCAAGACGGTGTCCCCGGCCACCGCCGGCGACGAAAAGAACGGGCCGGCAACGTCCTGGCCGCCGTACCGCCACAGGATGGCCCGCGTGGCCATATCCACGGCGACCAGTTCACCCTCGAATTGCACGCAGTAGGCGACCCCGTCGGCCACCGCCGGCGAACCGGGGACGTAGGAACCGACCGCAATGTCCGCCACCGACTTGCCATCCGCAAGAGCGACGAGGTGCAGTTGCCCGTCGCAGGCCCCGAACACAGCCAGATCCTGCCACACGGCCGGCGTACCATTGATGTAGCTGCCGGTCCGCGACTCCCAAACCGTCGCGCCGGTGGCGGCGTCGAGGCAGCGCAGCGTGCTGTCATGACTGCCGAACAGGATGCGCCGGCTGTCGGGGTCCGGGCCGCCGGCCCAGTTGGCCGAACCGGTGATCTTGTCGCCGGCCTGGCTTTTCCAGCGGACGGCGCCCTGCGCTGCGTCGAGTGCGTAGAACGTGCCGTCCGTTGCGCCAACGAAAATCGTGCCGTCGAGGACCAGCGGCGGCGCCTCGATTGCCGCAGCAGTGTCGAGCTTCCAGGCCGGTTTGCCGTCGGCGGACTTGAACGCGTACACGCCGTCATCCGAACCGACAAACACGAGTCCGTTGGCGACCACGGGCGCGGAGACCGGACCGCGCCCCGCCCGCGCCGTCCAAGACAGGCGCGGTGTGCCGGGCAGCGGCCCAGGCGCGACACCATTGAGCTGCGGGCCGCCACGGAAGCACGGCCAGCCCTCAGCGTCACCGGCAGCGACAGCCAATCCGGCGAGCAGGGCCACGGTTGCGAACAAGTTGGTCAGGACCTCTCTCATGCGGACTCCGCGTATGGTGTGCCGGGAACAACCCCTTGCACGTGCATTCCGGCACCGCTCAAGGCACATCGCCCGGACCGCGTAAACGCGGGACTACAAACCTGGCGTCCCCCAGGCTCGTAGTCCCGCCTTCAGGGTCTGTCGATTTATTCAAACCAAGAGCCCGCGAGGACGCGGGCGCTCCAATTTTCGTGCTCAATCCGAACTGGAGCGCCCGCGTCCTCGCGGGCTGTCTTGGTGCTGCATCGGTTAAATCGACGCGCCCTTCAGGCGGTCCGGGGCTGAGCTACGCCAGGCGTTGCGCCCCGTCCGTCCCGTCGCGTTCCTTGAACGCCAGTGCCCCGGTCGGGCACACGGCCACGCACTCGGCGGCCAGATTCCCGAGGCCCACGCCAAGGTCGTCATGGAACGGCACGCCCACCTCGACGTCTGCACCACGCCGGAGGAACGTCAGTCCGGGCCGCGCCCCGGCCTTTTCCATTAGACGTACGCAGAGGCCACACTTGATGCACTTGCCCGGCTCAAAAACCACTTTCAGGCTGCGCATCTGGCGGAACGGCTGGCGCTGCGTGCCCTTGAACCGCCGCTGCCGGGTGTCGAGGGTGCTCGCCAGATTGCGGAGTCCGCACGCATCCGCCTTGCGGCAATCGCAATGCAGGCAACGTCGGGCCTGGGCCATGGTTTCGGGTTTGGCATACCCCCCCGCGATGCCGCCGGCCGGTTCGGCGCGTGCGGCGCGCTCCGCGTCGGCCAGAAAGACGTCGACCTCGCCAGGCTGCAGGCGCCCCATCTGCGAGTTGAACGGTTCCGTGGTGTCGGGCCCGGTGATCCCGCTCACATGCCGGTGCACGGCCCGAGCCGCACCCCTGCCGGAAGCCAGGGCGGAGACGGCCAGGCGCCGCGGGCGCAGTGCGTCGCCGGCGACAAACACACCGGGCATGCTGGTGGCGTAGGTCGTCGGGTCGGCCAGCGTGCCGCAGTAGGCGCAGGACAGGCCGAGGGTCGCAGCGATCTCGTTGGTCACCGGGCCGATGGCCAACACCACGGCACCGAACCGCACCTGCAGATCCTGAAGTTCGCCGTGATCCACGCGATGCCCCATCCGGAATTCAATCCCGATGTGACGCAACCCCGCGATCTCCGCATCGAGCACGTCCCGCGGCAAGCTCTCGACCGGCACGGAGTGCCGCAGCGCGCCGCCCGGCTCGGCACGCTCGTCGAAAATCGTCACCGCGTGCCCCTGCCGCCGCAGGAACCAGGCCGCCGCCAATCCGGCCGGTCCGGACCCGACGACCGCGACGTTCTGCCCGGTGGGCGCCGGCAGGCCGGGAGACCATGGCGCACCCGAGTTCAGGTCCACGTCGCCAACAACGCGTTTCAGCAGACAGACGGCCACCGGTGCGTCGTGCTGGCCACGGCGGCAGACCTTTTCACAGGGCGCGGGACATATCCGCCCGAGCACGGCAGGCAGCGGAATATCCTCTTTCACAGTGGCGATGGCCTCGCGCCAGAGCCCGGCCGCGATCTGGCGGAGCATGAGCGGGATATTCATGTTCGCGGGACAGGCGCATCGGCACGGCCCTTCGCAGTCGCCGACGTGTTCGCTGAGCAGCAGTTCCACGGCCGCACGCCGCGCCGCGTACACCTCGGGAGTGTCCGTCTCGATGCTCATCCCCTCCTCGGCCGGCACGGAGCAGGCGGGAAGAAGCGCGCCGGTGCGCGCATTCCGCACCATGCAGACCATGCAGGACGTAAAGTGGCCCAGCCCGTCACGGTGACACAGCGTCGGCACAGAGACGCCCAGGCGCTGGGTCGCGTCAAGCACCGTCTTGCCGGGCTCCACGGTCACCGGTTGGTTGTTGATCAGCAGTTTGGGCATGGGCGTCCGCCTGTCCTTGGGTCACGCAAGGTTCAATATGCACGGCCGAACCGGCCGGCTCAAGCGCGCCGTTCGCGTCTCTTTCTGCTTGCGTTTCCCGGCAGACAGGCGTATACGTAAGGTAACACAGGCTGTCATGCGGACTTGCGTTGTGACCGGGTTGCCCGGGGAAAGGCACACACGATGCGACTCAGCCATTGCCGCCATGCCGAAACCGGTCGATTCACGCTCATCGAATTGCTGGTGGTGATTGCGATCATCGCCATCCTCGCCTCACTCCTGCTGCCGGCGCTGGCCGCGGCCAAGGACAAGGGCAATCAGGCGCTCTGCGTCGGCAACATCCGGCAGTGTCACACCGCGCTGATCATGTACATCGACGAGAACGACCAGCGGTTCCCGTGGCCCGCGGCCGGGTGGCAATGCGTCCCCGGGGCCGACCCGGCGTCGGTCATCACCGATCCCTGGGTGTTCTGGCCGGCTCAGTTTGCGCACTATGCCGGAGGGCAGTACGAGCCTAACGCGCTCCCGAGGAAGAAAGTCACCGTGCCCGAAGTCTTCCAGTGTCCGGCCAATCCGCTGAGCAAGCAGACAATGAGCTATCACCTGGTGGATTACACGCGGTGGATCACCCTGGGTTTCCGGGCGTGTTTGTGGCGGCGTGCCTTCCACCTCTCACAGATCAAGCGGCCCGAGAACAAGTGGGGGTTCCAGGACACGAACCACCCGGCACTGGGCGACAACCGCTCCCTGCTCACCGCCAGCAAGTGCTCTGTGTGGTACGAAGCGGGGCATGCGGCCAGTTGCCCCAATGGGCTGGATGTCAAGACCACGCACGCCTGGATGGTGCCGCACCGCATGGGGGTAAACATCTCGTTCCTGTCCGGAAACGTGGCCTGGATGAACGGGAACGAGGCCTGGGCCAAGTACAGCATCTCGCCCTGGCCCAACGATCCCCTGAAGTACTGAGTCGCCGCCACTCCGTCGCCCACCCTCAACGCATCCGCGCCAGTGCGGGGAGGTTCTTCGGGGTGTGCCAGGGTTCGGCTTGGCAAGACACGGGGCACGCACATCGAGGGTGCGTTCGGCAACAGGGAGAGGTCTCTCATGCGGCATTCCATCGCTCTGTTCGGTTCCGCGCTCCTGGTCATGGCCGGGTGGGCACCCGCGCAGGACACCACGGAACTGGAACTGGATCACTCGGTCAACACGGACATCGTCTCGCCGCACACCGCGTGGGCGAAACCGTACGCGCTGGGCACGTCGCGTGTCCTCTTCTTCACGTGGGGGCGCGGCACCGACCCGCGCGAGGTCATCGAACTCAAGCAGCGTTTCGACATTGATCCGCAGATGGTCTTCTGGGCGCGAATCGTGGACAGCACCCAGGAAGGCTGGCACGGCGGCGATCTCGGCGTGCAGCGCATCCTGCGCCTGCTCGGTGAGAAGTGGGACACGTTCGTGTTCATCGGCATTCCTGTCGAACGACTCCCAACCGAAGCCCAGTACCGACTGCTGAAACAGGTGACGGACGGTGCCGGACTGGTGCTGTGCGGAACGGAAGACAAGCGGCTGTTCAAGCCGCAGAACCAGGTCACGGACCTGCCTGGCTTCCTCGCGGACGGCCCCGTGGGGTCGGCCTATCAGATCAAAGACGGCCGCGGCATCCTGCTGCCGGCCAAGCCGAGCATTGAGTACACCGTGGGCTGGGATGTGCTGTACGACGCCTGGCAGCAGCGGCTGGGCAAAGCCGTGCTGTGGGCTGCGGGCAAGGCGCCACAACTGGAGTTGGGTCTCGAGCGTCCGGCAGCCGAAGTTCAGTCCACAACACTGCCCGGCGCAGTGTCGAGCGTGAAATGGCAGACCGCGCAACTGCCGCCGGACCTGAAGCTGGACGTGCGCCTGCGCCGGTGGGACGGCACCGTGCTGGCGCTGCCGGCGATCCCCGCAACCCGGGCGCAGGGCACGGCCCCGATTGCGGCCCCGGCACTGTGCGCCGGGGTGTACCACCTCGATGTGATCGCACGCAGTGCGCGCGGGACCGAAGCGTTCACGAGTGCGGAATTCGCGGTCGTCAGTCCACGCCAGGTGGCTGAACTGGTGCTCGACCGGGACTGGGCCGAAATCGGCGAAAAACTCACCGGCACGGTCAAGCTGGCCGGACCGCGCGCCGGTGCCGGCGAGCGGCTCGTGCTGAGTCTCTTCGACCGGCGTGGGCGGGAATTGGTGCGCCAGGAACTGGACTCGACGCCAGAGGCCGTGCTGTTCAGCCTGGACGTGACCGATCGTCTGCCCATGCTGCTGCGCGTGCAGGCGACTCTGGTCAATGGCCAGCAGGAGATCGCCAGTGCCTGGCGTTTCGCGCGGGTCACCAAGCGGCACCGGGGCCAGTTCAACTTCGTGATGTGGGACCGGCCCACTGGCAGCCTGGCCGCAGTCGGCGAGGAGAGCCTGGCCAAGTCCGGGATCACGACGCACCTCAGCGGCGGCAACCCGGCACCCGTGGTTGCCGCCTACGACCTGGCTTGGGTGCCGTACACGACCCGCATCCTGGCGGCCCGCGACGACAAGGGCGTCATGAAACCCGCCTGCTGGCACGACGAGGCCGGCATCCAGGCGCACGTGGACGGCATCGTGAAGAAGTACGAGGATGCCCGCAAGCACGGCGTGTTCGTCTACTCGCTCGGGGACGAAGGCGACGTGCGCGGCTCGTGTTTCGCGCCCTCGTGCCTGGCCGCCTACCAGCGCTACCTCCAGGAGCAGTATGGCGACATCAAGGCGTTGAACGAGTCGTGGGGCACCACGTTTGCCGGCTTCGACCAGATCAACCTCACCAAGGCAGACGACAACGACGAGGCCGAGGCGCTCCGCGCCGGCAACCTGCCGCGCTGGTTCGACCGTCAGGCCTTCCAGTCCGACGGCTTCTGCAAGCTCTGCGAACGGTTCGGCAACGCGTTCCGGGCGCTGGACCCGCAGTCCAAGTGCGGGTTCGAGGGCGCCGGCACATTCCAGGCGGCCGACGACCTGGACGGGTTTGTCCGCGCCAACACATTCTGGTCCCCCTACCCGGGCACGGCCGACGAAGTCGTACGGTCGATCGCGCCGCGAGAGTTCCCACGCGCGAACTGGATGGGGTACACCAAGGATGCGGACACCCTGCTCGAAAAGTACTGGCGCATGGTCACGCGCGGCTGTGATTCGGTGTGGTGGTGGCGCTGGGATTGCATCGGCCGGTTCCACGGCTGGCTGTCCCCGACCCTCGACCCGTACCCGGCGGTCAAAGACATCCTCGCCGACACGCAGATCGTGCGTGACGGGCTGGGCGACCTGCTGCTGAAGTACGAGATGCTCGACGACGGGGTCGGAATCCTGTTCTCGCAGCCGTCGGCGTATGCGTGCCGCGTGCAGACCGGTCCGTCATTCGGCAGCTATGAGTCGGACCATGTGGCCTGGCACAAGGCGATCCGCGATCTGGGCCTGAACTTCCGCTACGTCACGGACCGCATGCTGCGACTGGGCGAGTTCAAGCCGGAGCAGTTCCGGGTCCTGATCCTGCCGTTCACGCAGGCGGTGGGGCCGAAGGAGGCCGAGGTTCTGCGCGAGTACGTCCGCAACGGTGGCGTGCTGGTCGCCGATGTGCGGCCGGCCATCTATGACGGGCACCTCAAGGCGCTGGCAACCGGCGCGCTCGACGACGTGTTCGGCATTCGGCGCACCGGCGCCGGCGAAGCGGTCATTGCGGACGGAACGGCTAAGGGCGACCTGGGCGGAACGGCCGTGGCGACCGGGTTTACAAAGATCCGGGCGGACGGCGGCATCGAGACGGCCGGCGCGACCGCGCTGGGCGCGGCGGGCAAAACACCGCTGGTCCTGGTCAACACGTTCGGCAAGGGCCGCGCCGTACTGCTGAACTTCGCCTTGAACAGTGCACCCCCGCTGGACAGTGAACAGGCCGACGACTCCTACGCCGACATGGTGCGGGCGCTGTTCAACCTGGCAGGCGTGAAGCCGGCTATGGCCCTGGCGGCAGGCGAAAAGCGGCTGCGTAACATCGAGGTCACACGATGGCGGAACGGCAGCATCGAGATCGTATCGATCTTCCGGCACCAGGGCAAACCGGACACGGCGCGCGTGACGCTGGGCGAGGCGGCGCGGGTGTACGACCTGAAGGGCGGCCGTGATCTCGGGTCGGTCTCTGCTTTCGACCTGACGGTTACGCCTTACCGAGCGCAGTTCTACGCATTGCTGCGTGCGGAGTCCGCACCTCTTCAGGTGGCGGTGGATAAGCCGGAGGCGACGCCGGGGCAGGTCTTGACCGCGCGAATCACGGCGCCGCAGGCGCAGGGCCTGCAGGCAGTCCGGGTCCGCGTCAAGACGCCCGAAGGTCAGCCTGCCGAGTGGCTGGACCGCGTCGTCCTGGCAGACGCAACGGGCACGGCATTCCCGCTGCCGATCGCCTGGAACGACCCGCGGGGGATGTGGACTGTCGAGGCCACCGAACTGTTCACGCGAAAGGTGCAGACCGCCACGTTCGCGGTGAAGTGAGCGGATGGCCGGCCGGTCTGGTTGGGGGGGGGGGCAATGCCACTCAGGTTCTCCGGTGCCGCGTGGCCATCGCGCTGGGCAAACGCGTCGGGATCGCGGCGAATCGTGGCCATCGACAGCGGCATGTGGAGTGCGGCGGCAGAGTCCCGCCCGATGGGCGGGACGGCGACGCCGCTTTGGCTGAGGCACGTCGCGCGGGCAATGCGTCTCAGCCAAAGCGGTGTCGCGCCGCCCGTGGCGGACTTGCCACAGCACTGCAGATGGCGACGTCGACGAAAACCTTAGTCCTCACATTTTGCATTTCGGAATCGGGAACGGGCAAGGGGCAAGGGTTAAGGAACAGAAGCATACGATGAAGATGGAGCAATACATTCGGGCCATCGCCGGCACCTTCATCCTGGTCTCGCTGGCGTTGGCGCACTTCCACAGCAGGTACTGGTTGTTCCTCACCGCCTTCGTCGGATTGAACCTGCTGCAGTCCGCCTTCACGCGGTGGTGCCTGATGGAGGACATCCTCGACAAGGCAGGCGTCGCGAAAAAGGAACGGTAGCTGCGAACCGACTCCGCCTCCCGGTCAACCGTCCAGGGGGCTTGGCAAGCATCTGGGGTTGTGGCAGGCACAGGGTTCTTGGTCACAGAGAGCATCACAACCGGGGTTACCCGGGACCATAAGGAAGGTTGGGGATCATGCGGAACACCTCTGCCCCATGGCGCGTCGCGGTTCTCGTCGCAATGCGCTTCACCCTGATAGAACTGCTGGTCGTCATCGCCATTATCGGCATCCTGGCCTCCTTGCTCCTGCCAGCGCTCCAGCAGGCCAAGGAAAGGGGGCATACGGTGACCTGCGCCTCGAATCTGAAACAGGTTGGAAATGCAATCATGATGTATGTGGACGACTATGACGAATGGTATCCCATTCTCTGGCACAATACCTCGGACAACGCACGTCCCATTGCGGGATGGCCGGGAGAAACCGGCAGGTACATCACGTGGGCGGAGCAGAGCTACCCGCAGATCGGCGACACCAACGTGTACCAGTGTCCCAAGCTGGTGTTACGCCGTGCCACCGACATGGATTCGTACTACTCCTTCCCGACCCCGTATACGTTCAACTACAGCATGACGAACTATATCGAAGTAAACAACGTGTACATGGGCGATCCGGGCAAACGGCGGCGAATGAATGTCAGGAAACCGAGCACCTGCATGATGGTTGCGGACGGCCTCAAACAGTTGGACATGCGTTCTTCGACAACGACGTTGCGGGATCTCTACAACAGCGTGCCCGGTGCCTGGCCCCTGACGGCATCGTACCTGATCATGGTCCGCCGGCACAGTAACGGCTACAATTTCTGCTTCGCGGACGGCCATATGGCGTGGCAGAACCACACGACCACGGATGATTTCACCCCGCGGTAAATACCAGCGCCCCGGGGGCCGGTGCGACACTCGGGAGACGGCGGCGCAACTCCACCTCGACGCGTGCCGCCCTTTTCAACAGTATTTCGCCCACGGTTGTCCGATGCTCACTTCAGGGGACGGATGCGCACGTCGATATCCGTGCCCCTGAGCAGGTCCGCCAGCGCCGACGTGTCCGTGTCGCCGAAGTGGTAGGGGTAGAGGGTCTTGACCTTCAGCGCCCTGGCAGCGTCCGCCACCATTTCCGGGGTCATGGTGTGCGGCAGGTTCATGGGTAGGAACGCGCAATCGATGTCGGGCAGGCTTTTCATCTCCGGGGTATTCTCCGTGTCACCCGCCACGTAGACCCGCTGGTCCCCGAACGTGAGCACGTACCCGTTCCCGCCGCCTTTGAGGTGATACGGTTGACCGTTGTCACGCCGATGCACCAGGTTGTAGGCCGGGACCGCTTCGATCTTCACGCCCAACACGGTCTTCACATCGCCGTTCTTCATGATCATGCTTCCGGCGACCTTCTCAGCCGCGGCGGCGTTGGCCACGACCTGTGTGCCGTCCTTGGTCACGGCCTGAACCGCGCCAGTGTCCAAGTGGTCGTGATGTTCGTGCGTGATCAGAATGAGGTCGGCTTTCGGCAGTTTCGAGTAGTCGGCCAGCTTGCTCCACGGATCGATGCAGATGACCTTGCCCCCGGACGTGAACATCAAGGTCGCGTGACCGATGAAGGTGATTTGCAGGGCGCCCTCTGATGTCTGGATGACGTCCGTTGTGAAGGCGTCTTCTGCCAGGACTGGCGACGCCAACAGGATTCCCGTCAGAATCGATAGAGCACTGGTCGCACGCATATCTTGTCTCCTGTGTCCGTTACCCGTTGTCCGCAGCGGCGGGCAGTGGCGCGGGACCTCTGGGACCGCAGTAGGGTGCCTCGGGTCCGTCCCGGACCGAGTCTCCGCTTCGGCGCGGGACGCGCCGAGCCACTGCGCGCCCGATCGCTGGCGAACTCCGGCGGCTTGTCTCGATTGTTTCTCCGGCGGCTACCGCACCGGCGCGATGCGGAACACCTTCATCTGCAGTTCGGCGTACTTGCCGGCGCCGAATCCGGTGGTCGCCAGCGCGGCCGGGGTCATTACCCCGATCTCGCGATCCCGGGCCACCCAGATCTCGCTGACGCGGTAGTTCCCCTCGGGCAGCGGCTTGAGAAACCGGACATTGCCCTCCCACTCCTTCGGGCCGTCGTAGCCGTTCGGGTCGAACCCGCGGTGCGCCGTAACCAGGTAGTACACATCGCCGGCCTGCAACGTGTGCATCTGCATGAACTTGTCGTCGCTGTCGGCCAGCCGTTCGGTGACGCCGGCCCACGCCATGATCGCCGGCACAATGCCTCCCCACGGTTCACCGCCCAGCGGGGTGCGCAGAATCAGAACCCGGCCTTTTCCCACCCCCAGGACGTCATGCGGGAAGGACACGCCGGGGAGCTGCTCGCCAGCGGCGAGCGGGTCGAGCCCCAGCGACTCCAGCAGGCAGTGCCGGCTTGGCCGGTCCGGGTCCGCGAAACTGAAGCTGGCCGCGGTCGAATCGAGCACCACCGTCTTGCCGGCGGCGAGGTGGCGCCGGACGTACTCGAGCTCCGCCGTGTCGATGATCTCGCCGGTGAGGAACAGCACCTGACTGCCGTCGAGGTGCGCCAGGTCCATACCGGGTTGGTAGATCGACGGGGCGTAATGGTTGAAGACGTAGATCGAGGCCATGTACGGCCGCACGCCGGGCGTCCAGTAGGAGAGGAAGTAGCTGTACGCCTTGCGCAGATCCATGATGCCGACCGCATCATGGAGCCGTTCGGTCTGGCGCAGTTCGCACAGGCTCTCCCATTTCTCGATGATGCGGTACAACCCGTTCTTGGCCGGGGCTTTGTACGTGTCGTAGTTGAACGGCCGTCCCGGGCCGACGTCGAGGAAGTAGTGGAAGGCAATGCCGCGCCCGCCGTCGGCGAGCATGCCGTAGAGCATGTCGTCGAAGCCGAACGTGCAGGGCTCGTAGTTCCACATGTCGTGCGGTTCCATGCGTTCGATGAGCCCGGGAACCGCCTGGTACGCGTCGCGGAACGTGGTGTGGTCGAAGGTCGAGTGCACACCACCGTTGGCCATGATGCCGCCGTTCTCCGCAATGTGCCGGTAGAACCCGACCGACGCCGGGTGCGACATGCCGATGCTGTACACGATGATCGGGCGGCGCGGGTCCTCGGCGCGCACCGCGTCGAACTGGTTGCGGAGAATGAAATCCTCGGCGGCGCGCATGACGTACTGCGGCAGGTCGGCGTGCATGGCGCGGCGCGGGAACCGCACCGGATTTCCGTCCGGGATGCGCACTTCGGCGAACGACGAGTACGTCGTCCCGTAGCCCCGGTTCAGTGCATCGATGTCACCGTACTTCTCGCGCAGGAACGCGGCGAAGCGCGCGCGGTTCGCCGGGTCGCGCGAAGTCGGCAGCGACGTGGAGCCGTCCGAGACGATGTGCTCGTTCTCGAAGTAGTAGGCGCCGAAGCCCGGGTGGTTCAGGAACCGTCGCGCGAGCTGGCAATTGAACTCGCGGATGATGTCCGGCCCGTGCTCGCCGGTGGCGTAGTTGTAGCCGCCGACCATGTGCCGCCAGACGATACCGGTACCGTGAATGCGGCCGCGCTCGTCCTCGTAGAACTCGACTGGCGCCCAGTCGGGCGGCCACTTCTGCGAGAGGTAGAGCACGAACCGGCACCCGTGCTGCGCCGCGAGGTCGAACAGCGCCTGCAGGTAGTCCCAGTCGTAGACGCCGGGCATGGGCTCGAGCCGGTGCAGTTCCGGCATCATGCCGACGTTCGGGGTGATCTTCTTGACCTCGTCGAGGTTTTGGGCGACGACGTCCAGCACCTTGTCGCCGCAGCGGTCGACGAGGGCGTGGAACTGGCTGTTCATCCAGATGCCGTGCGGCGCGGTGAGCTCGGCGAACGACGGGATGGGCGCCGTCAGTGCCGGCGCGGCGTCCAGGCCATTGCGGATGCCGATCAGGCGCTCCTCGCGGTCGAGCCGGGTCGTGCCGCTCCACAGTTCGGCGACCACCCGTTCGACGCAGTGTTGCGGTGCGTACGGGACCTTGAGCGAACCGGGCCCGGCCACGGACAGCGTCTGGTCGAGCGTCACGTCGCGGCAGGTCGCGCGGCCCGGCACCCAGACAACGTTGGGTACAACCGCGTAGCGCAACTCGAGCGACTCAGACAGGGCCGTGTCCGGACGTGGCGCAACGATGAACTCGATCTCGCACGGGGCGTTCTTCTCCAGGCGCCCGAACGGCTTGCCGGGGTTGATCGAGAGCAGCCCGGCAGCACGGTGGGCCGGTTCGCCCGGCAGCGAGCCGTTGCCGCGCACGACAATGAGCTGCACCCAGTCGGTGGTGAAAAATGCCTTGGTCGTGGCGTCGTACGACTTGCCTTTGATCCGGTACGTCCCCGGCGCGGTGATCGGCAGTTCGATTCGTTGCAGGAAGTCCGCGGTGTTCGCAGTGTTGAGGCCGGTCAACCAGCGCTCGCAGACTAACCGGTCCTCCTGGTCGAAGGCCTGGACGTGCAGGTCGACGACGGGCGGGCGGCCGTCCTTGGCTTGGTCGAGCAGGTTGTCGAGGTTCACGAACGGCCGGCGCGCACCGCCGCTGGCGTCGGTCATGGCACGGGCGCCGCTGCCGTTGAACGCGACCATGGCGAAGTTGTCGCGGAAATTGCCGACCACGTAGTACAGGCTGGCGCGGCCGTAGTCGATGCGGTCGACGCCGAGGTCACGCAGGAACACGGCGTGCGGCGTGAAGACCTTGCCGTACACCTCGGTGTTGACGCTGAAGCCGGTGAACGCGGTGACGCTCTTGCCCTTGGGCACGTCCGCCATGACGTACATCCACAGCCCCGCCTTGCGGCTGTTCCCGGGTGCAATGTGCGTGCTGACGCAGCGCGCCGCCTTGACCGCATGCTCCTCACCGGTGGCGGTGCAGAACAGCGCCTGAATCTCGTGTCCGAAATCGCCCGGGGCGACCGCCGGCATGCAGTACCAGAAGTTCAGCGCGGCGGCGCCTTCGACCGGGACGGGCTCCTTCAGGGCCAGTCGTACCGTACCGCCGGGGGCGGTGTCGCCGAACTTCAGCGAGAGCACGCCGCCGGCTTCGTCGGTCAGTTCTACGCCCGGGCCGGTGACGGTCCAGGCCTCGGTGCGGTTGGCGTCGCGGCGCAGGTCGTAGCTTTGGCCGCGCAGCGCCTGCATGGCGTCGTCCGGTCCCATCGCACGGTCGAACACCGCGAACCCGGCCAGATCCATGGGCACATCGAGCCAGTTGCAGTCGCCGCCGATACGGACCGGGCCGACCAGCGGCAGCGCTCCGCTCGGGTTGCCTGGTCCGGCGACGGGCTTCATGCCGACCTCAGCGTCATCGAGCCACAACCGCACCGGCGCGGGTGCGGAGTCCGCAGCCACGGCGGCGGTCCAGGACACCATCAGCGTGTGCCACTCGCCAGACGTAACGGCGGCACTCGGGTCGGCGGCGAAACGCGTGTCCTGGCCGTCACTCCCCTTCACGACCAGGACCGGCACGCGCGGGTTGCGGCCCGTGGGCCCGGCGCCCTGCAACCGCAGCGACACGGACGGCGGCAGGTCCATGAGGATGCCGTCCAGTTCCCACGGCGGCGTGCCGCCGCCCCGGCACATATCGCCCGTCAGGCGGAACTGGAGCACAAGCGTGACCCCGTTGAGTTGCAGCGGTTGGGGAAGGACCGCACCGCATTGGACAACGGCGGAGCGCTGTGCGGGCGCCCAGATGCTGCGCGCGATCGCCGGCCCAAGTGCGACGGCCAATCCGCCGCCGTCGCCCTGGATCCAGAGCGGCCGGCAGGCGTCCGCGCGGCGCGGTTCGTTCGGAGGCAGGAACCGCAACGGCTGCAGTCCGGCGACCGTGCCGCCGCCCGGCAGAGAGGCTTTGGCGACATCGATCGTCTCGCCCGCGACCGTGCCCGGCGGCGCCGCACCCGCCCACACCAGCAGCGGCTCAACCGCGGCGGCGCGGACTGCCGGCAAGAGCACAACACTGGCAGCCGACGTAAGCAGAGCCAAGATGATGAGGCGATGGTTCATGACGGGTTCTCCGGTGACGGATGCCTGCATCGATGGCACCGCGGCCGACGAAAACGCCGGCCCGGTCCGGCTGTGTCAGGTAAGACTGTAATGCCGCGACGGCAGGATGGGAAGTGCCGAACGCCCGCTCGGGGCGATGCGCCAGTTGCGGGTGGGGTGAGCCGCCGGCCAGGGGCCTGGCCGGGCCGCGGACTCCGGACGGCTCGGACCGCGGTGCGGGCAGTCTCTTGCCCGCAGGCGCAGAACACGCCGAACCGGCCTCATTCCCACCCGCGACTGACGCATTACGTGGCGGTCGGTTGTACAGTCTTCTACACTAGGTGTATATTAGGGTGTATGAGAACCAACATTGTACTCAATCCCGATCTGGTTCGCGAGGCCATGCAGTACACCCAGGCGCGCACCCGCAAGGCGCTCGTCGACGAGGCGTTACGCACGTTTGTGCAAGTGCGTGCACAGGAGCGGCGGTTGCAGACCTACTCGGAGCGGCTGCGGCGCCTGGACGCGCGGCTCGGCGGGTTGCGCCTGCGAACTTCGCCCGCCGAGCTTCTGCGAGAGGATCGGAACCGGCAATGACCCGATTCGTCATCGACACCAGTGTGGCGGTCGCCTGGTACCTGCCGGAGGTGTTCACGCCGGCAGCGCGGGAGTGGCAGCGGCGTGCCTTGGAGGGAAGCATTACGCTGCTGGTGCCGTCCCTGCACTACTGGGAGTTCGCCAATGTGCTGCGCACCTACGTGCGCCGGGGCGAACTCGACGCGGCGCTGGCGACGGAGATCTGGGAGGTGCATCTGGATGCGCCCCTGGTGTCCCAGGAACCCGAACGCGGGCAGGTGCTGGGCTTCGCCTTCGAGTACCAGGCAACGGCCTATGACGCGGTCTACCTGGCGCTGAGCCTGACGCAAGATGCGCCGCTGGTGACGGCCGAACGCACAACGACGCCATGGGTCGTGAAACTGGGCGACCGAATCCGGAGCGTCCGGCCCTGACCAGGGCGTGCCCCATGGGAGGTTCACGAGGCGGTCACGTAGCGTTCAGCAGCACGGCTGAGGATGGTGCTGCGCGCCAGGCCGGTCTTGCGCGCGTAGGTGTCGACCTTACGCAGGATGGCTTCGGGCATGGTGACGTTGAGGCGAATGACGTGACTGGCAGGGACAGGCACGTCGACGGCCAGGAAGAGGTCGGCCCCACCTGCGAACTCGTGCCGGCGTGCCGCCTCAAGGGTCGTGGGTTTGGGAATATCGGCACCGTCCTCCCGCATGCCTTCGATGTGCAGAGCGAGGGCTTCCCTGGCCATGTCGCGCAGGGCGTCAAGGCTGTCGGCGGCAGACACGCAACCCGGGAAATCGGGGAAGCAGATGCTGTAGCCCTTTCTGGCGCTGCCATGAACGATGCCAGGGTAGGTGCTCACGGGGGTCGTCTTCATAGCTCGAGTCCTGCCTGCTTGCTGATGCTCTTCAACGTTCCCGGCTTGATGTCGCGACGCGGATGAGGAATGGTGACACGGCCCTGTTTGCTCGGGTGTCTGAACTGTACGTGACTGCCCTTCTGGCTGATCTGGAACCAACCTTCCTCCTTGATCCTGCGAATGACCTCGCAACTGTCCATGCCCGCCCTTTCGTCTCAACACAAATATACACACGAATACACACTGAGGCAACCGCGTGTGATGAGGAGGTCCGTGTGCTCCGTTGCCCCCCCCGGTCTCACTCCAGCGCCGTAACCTTGAAGGCGCGGAACTGGACGCGCACGTCGGCGCCGATGGTGCGGAAGCCGATCTTGCCGGCAGCGGGGATGGGTTCGGGAATGTCGTCGCGGTCGACAAAGCCGCCGGCCGGTTCGCCGTTGACCGACAACTGCAGCAGCTTGCCCTGCTTGACGATCACGATGTGGTACCAGGTGTCGTGGACCTTGCACAGGTCCGGTTGCTGTGCCATGAGGAAAATGCCCGGGTTGCGACGCCAGTTGCTCACGCCCGTGTGCTCACCCTTGTCGTCGTAGCGACTGACGCTGAGGTGGTAGCAGCGCAGGTTCGGGTTGAAGATGTAGTCGGCAAACACACCCTGTCGCTTCGGCAACCCCGTGATGATGTCCTCGCCGTGCCGGCCCTGCGCGGCAATGAATGTGATGACAAGCCCCTTGTTGGTGAGGGCGCGCAGGTCATACTCGATGCAGATGTTGTCTGGGAAGTCGTTCCTGCAGAATGCCATACAGCCTTCTGCTCCCTGCTTCGAGCCCACGCAGGCAAGTTCGAAGATCCCCGGTTCGGGCGTGGCGAGTTGGCCGATGCCTTCGTGGTGCCAGTTGTCGAGGCTCGCAAACGCGTCCTCGTACAGCACCCTGCCCTTGGGCACGACCGGCGGCGGGATGTTCATGTCGCCCCAGATGTGAACGGCCTGGCCGTCCGTCTTTGCCTGGCGGTCGGCGGCCGCGCTCAACGCCTTGAGTTCGTCGACCGTCTTGAGTTGCATGGCTATCCTCTCTTGCCCGAGCGCTCCCGCGCCTGTTACCGTTGCCAGAGCACAAACGACTGCCAACCACCCCGTGGTGCGCATGCGGTTATTCTCCTTGTCTCCTGCCTTTCCTGACGCCGCGATTCTTGGGGCGAGGGTCGGGTGTCGAAGGGGAAGACATCCCCACTCCCCCCGCCACACACACCCACACATTCCCTCATCCCGTCCTACCCTATTCCAGGCGGCTGAACCGGCGCGGGTCGAACGCGTTGCGCACGCCTTCGCCCACGAACACGCCAAGCAGCATGACCACGAACAGGCTCAGCGACGGGTACAGGATCAGCCACCAGGCCCAGCGGAATTGCTGCGCTTCCTGCAGCAGTTCGCCCCAGCTCGGCGTGGGGGGCGGCAGGCCGAACCCGAGGTAGTCCAGGGCCGCCAGCGACCCGATGGCGCCCACCAACGAGAATGGGAAGAACGTGATCAGCGGCACCAGCGCATTGGGCAGAATGTGGCGCAGCACGATCGCCCAGGCCGGCAGGCCGAGGCACTTGGCCGCCTCGACGAACGGCTGCTTGCGCAGCCGCAGGAATTCCCCCCGCATGTAGTACGAGATACCGATCCAGTTGAACAGTCCGTAGCAGACGATCAGCAGGATCAGGTTCCGCCCGTACACCGACCCGATCAGGATCATGACGTAGAGAAAGGGCAACGCGCTCCAGACCTCGATCAGACGCTGGCCGGTAATGTCGACCCACCCGCCCAAGTATCCCTGCGCCGCGCCGCACAGCGTGCCGATGACCAGCGAGAAGACCACCAGCACCAGCCCGAAGGTCATTGAGGTGCGCAGTCCGTAGAGCACGCGGGCCAGCACGTCGCGACCGGCGCTGTCGATGCCCATCCAGTGTCCCCTCGCCGGCCGGAACGGGAACCGGACGTCTTCCTTCTCAAACACCACGTTATAGGTCGCGGCCCCGACCGTCACCGTCATTCCCTGCACCGGGGCGTCAAACCGCAACCGCGCCCGGTCACGCAGCGCGGCCTGGTCGGCGTCCGGGAGTGCACCCCAAACGTCGCCCTCGGTTCGGACCACCCGCAGTTCACTGTCGAGCACGGCCAGGGCGCTGCGTTCGGCCGCCGCGCCCCCGGGACGACGCAGGGTAATCTTCACCGTATTCGACGCCGTCGCCCGTGGCTGAAACTCGATCAGGGAGAACTCGATCTCGCTGCGGTCCGCGGTGCGACCTGCGAACGTCGCGCGCGCCGCAGCGCGGTTGCCCAGGCGCTCGGCGACGGCCGCCGGCAGTGCCTGTGGCACCGAGCACAGCTCCGAGAGCTTGCGGTTGCGCAGGTCCGATTCGGCCACGCCGAAGAACCCGCCAGCCGCCACCGACTGCGCAATCGTCAGGTCGCCCGTCAGCGTCAGGCTCCCGACCGGCGACGCCACGGTGAAACGCACGTTCACTTCGTTCGCGATCTGGAGTTCCGCCGGTTCGACGACTTCGTAAGGGCCGTAGGGCACCGGCGGAAAAAGCATCCAGTTGCCGCGGGTCCTGCGGAACGCCTCGCTGGCCCGGACCGCCTTGTAGTCCGGCCTCGAGAACTTGCCGCTGCCGGTGAAAGCGTCATCCGGATAGAAGTGGAAGACCGGGAAATACGACTTGCCGTTGCAGTGCACATACAGCGGCACACTGTTGCACAGCAGTTCGGCGGCCAGGCTCACCGCGTACAGCGCCACCAGGAACCAGAACGACCAATAGGCGCGCTTCAGTTCCTTGAAGCGCTTCAGCCGTTTCCGGGTGATCGGGTTGAGCCGTATTCGCCACATGAAGCAGAGCCTTGTCGCGCGCCCGCACGACGCCAGCTACCGGTGCGAGAAGAAGTGCCAGCCGCCCAGCGTGGGCGGGTTGCCCGGGTCGCTGTCGAGCAGGAGTTTGTAGTTCTCGGCGACCTTGCGGAAGGCATTGGCGTGCTCCTCGATGATGTTCTGGCGGCAGAATTTGAACCACGGCACGCTGTAGGTCATGGCCGGAATCTTTTCACTCACCGGCAGGCTGCCCGGGGGCTGGCGCAGGTCACGGCGGCTGTGCGCGATCCGCGTCGGCTTGCCGGCACCGTAGATGTCGCAGGTGTTGAACACCGGGTGCAGGTGCAGCGGGATATTGCACCCGGGACCGGTGGAACATCCTTCCGCGGCCACCGCCTGGCAGAACCGCGTGATCGACAACCCGCCCAGTTCCTCCGCGCGGTACAGCCCGTGCGCGGCGTACCAGCCGCCCATCTCAGCCCCGGACCCGCGCGGCGGCCGGTGCGCCCGGATCCCGGGCGCGCCATCAAGCAGATCCCAAAAGTAGTTCATGGCTTTGAGAATTTCCGCATTGCGCGCGTCGTAGTCCTTCAACTGCACCCGACCCACCGCCGAACTGCACTGGTGCATGCGGTACTTGTAGCCGCCGATGGGCAGCCCCAGGAACTGCTTCAGTTCTTCGGTCTGGATATCGGCGCCGAACCGCTCGTAGTGGCCAAGCGACAGGGCGTACTCGTACGTCTCGCGATCATCCGTGCACAGCATGCCGCCCTCGCCGATCGCCAGCGACTTGCCGCTCATCAGGGACATGCCCGAGACGTGCCCGATCGAACCCAGCTTGCGACCGCCGCTGACGCCGCCGTGCGCGTGCGACACGTCCTCGATCACCTTGATCTTGCGCCGGTTCGCGATCTCCATGATCTCAGCCATCGGCGCCGGATACCCGCAGTAGTGCACCACCACGATCGCCTTGGTCCGCTTCGTGATGCGCCGTTCGAGGTCCTTCGGGTCAATGCAGAGCGTGTCCGGATCGACCTCGGCGAACACCACCGTGCCGCCGAGCGAGAACACCGGCATCGCCGACGCCCAGTAAGTGACGCTCGGGCAGATGATCTCGTCACCGGTTCGGACACCGCAACCGTACATGGCGCCCTGCAGCGCCGCCGTGCCGGTGCTGAAGGCCAGCGCGTATTTCGTGCCCTGCCAGGCGGCGTACTCGTCCTCGAACTTCTTCGTCACGTCCGTCCCGGACATGGCGCCGCGCCGCAACACGCCCAGGGCGGCGTCTTCCGCTTCCTGGGTGACAATCGGCCAGTCGAAGATGTTCCCCGCAGGCGTCTGGACCGCCTTGGGACCACCGAGCACTGCCAGTTTCTCAGCCATGGGGCGTCTCCTTGTCTGCCTGAACGACCTCGCCCGGGAGGGTGCTGACGTGCGGCCACAACTTGCGGCCGGGGTAGATACTGGTGTTGATGCCGGTGTGAACGTGGTCGCCCATAACGGTGCCGAACTTGCGCCGCCCGGTGTCGACCACCTCGCCGCGGATGCGACTCCAGTGATGACCGCCGTCGTGACGGAAGTTGGCGGCAATGGTGCCGGCGCCGAAGTTCACTCTCTCGCCAATGATCGAGTCGCCGCAGTAGCTCAGGTGCGGCAGGGCGCTGCGCGACATGATGATCGAGTTCTTGACCTCGACCGCCTGGCCGATGTGGCAGTCGTCACCGATCGCCGTGCTGCCGCGCAGGTAGCAGTTCGGGCCGATCTTGCAGTTCCGGCCAACGATCACCTTACCCTCGACGTACACGCCCGGCAGAATCCGGGTGCCGACACCGGCGACCAGAATGCCGTCGATAATGACATTCGCGCTGACCTGTGCCTCGATCCGACTCTCGGCCAGGGCCCCCACCAGGATCTCGTTGATGCGCAACAGGTCCCACGGGAAACGAATGGCGAAACTCTCCGCGTCCGCCGGCAGGATCGCCACGGTCGGACTGACGTCGGGTGCAGTTCCGGTGTGCGCCAGGGTCTGGCCGTCGGCGGTCACCACGGCTGTTGGGCTCTGCGAACTCCGCAGGGCCTGGAGTAAGGCAACGGACAACCAAGCGTCGCCGCGCAGGAACAGTCGCGCCCCGGTCGCCGCGTCGTTCCCGAAACCCGCGGCCTGCAGACGCTGCCGCTGCGCCTCGGCCAACGGTCGATTGGCAACCGGGCAGTCGGCCAGATTCCGTGTACAGGTCAGCGGATGGCAGGTGGCCGGGGCGCCGACGTCGACGAGCACCGCGTTCATGCCCCGATCTCCTTGTGGATGACGGAGGAAATCTCGCCGACCCATCGCTCCACCGCCGCCGTCTCCCGCGCTTCAACCAGAAGTCGGACCTTCGGTTCGGTCCCGGAGTAGCGCAGCAGGACGCGACCGTCCTTGCCCAGGTCCTGCCGGCACCGCTCGAGAACCTTCTGCACGATCGTCATATCCTCCAGCGGGCGCTTCTCGACAACCCGCAGACTGACCAGCGCCTGGGGATACTCCGTCATGCATTTCGCCAAGTCCGCCAGGGACGCGCCCTGCTGTTTCATCAGGCGCAACACCTGCAACGCGGTGAGAATGCCGTCCCCGGTGGTGGCGTAATCCATGAAAATCACGTGCCCGGATTTCTCGCCGCCGAGATTGCAGCGGTCGGCGCGCATGCGCTCAATGACTTGACGGTCGCCCACGTCGGTGACCTCGACACGAACACCGGCCTTGCGCATGGCGTCGTGGAGACCCAAGTTGCTCATCGAGGTCACGACCAGCGTGTCCTGCGCCAACTTGCCTTGGGTCTTGAACTCCAGCGCGCACATCGCCAGGATACGGTCGCCGTCAACCATGTTGCCCTGGGCGTCGCAGAAGATGACACGGTCCGCGTCGCCGTCCAGCGCAATGCCGACGTCGGCCTTCCGTTGCCGCACCATCTCACCGACCGTCTCCGGATGCAGGGCGCCGCAACCGTTGTTGATGTTGAAACCGTCCGGTTCCGCGAAGATCTTCGTCACCTCCGCTCCGAGTTCCTTGAAAATCCAGGGCCCGACGAGGTAGGCGGCGCCGTTGGCGCAGTCCAGCACGACCTTGAGGCCATCCAGGCTCTCGTTGGCAATGGAACTCTTGGCAAACTCGATGTACCGGCCCCGGGCGTCCTCGACACGGTACGCCTTGCCCAGGTCCTCACTGCGAATGTGCTCGCTGCTCATCTCCTCGCTGAGAACCAGTTCCTCGATCTGCGCCTCAATCTCGTCGGAGAGCTTGAACCCGTCGTGACTGAATACCTTGATGCCATTGTCGTCGTAGGGGTTGTGCGAGGCGGTCAACATGATGCCCACGGCCGCGCCCATGGACTTGGCCAGGTGCGCCACCGCCGGGGTCGGCACCGGCCCGACCAGCAGCACGTCCATGCCCAGCGACACCAGACCGCTGGTCAGCGCGCTCTCGAGCATGTAGCCCGACAGACGCGTATCCTTGCCGATGATGGCGCGCTTGGTTCCATGCCCGCGGGCCTGGAACACGTGCGCCATCGCCTTGCCCGTCTGCAGAGCGACTTCCGGCGTAATCGGGTAGCAGTTGGCCTGGCCCCGGATCCCGTCGGTACCGAAAAGCTTGCCCATGTTGCAGTCTCGTATTGTTTTGGGTTTGGGTCGCCGCGGCCGTTGCCGATCAGGGTTCAGGAATACCGAATGGGCACCTGGCGAAGAACGTGGGGCCAGCCGTTGACGGAGGATGGCGTTCCGTCGCACGCCACATCACGAATGCGACCGGCGCACACCGGCAAACCCGGAGCGCTCCCGAACCCTTCAGACCAGACCGATGGCGCGCCGCACCGCAGCCATGGTCTTCGTCGCCTCGGCGCGGGCCCTGGCCGCACCGTCCTGCAGAATCCCTTCGACCCGGTCCGGATTGTCCGCCAGTTCGCGCCGCCGGTCGGCAAACGGCTTGAAGCACTCGGTGTACTTCTCGTGCAGGGCCTGCTTGGCGTGGCCGTAGCCCATGCCGCCGGCGAGGTAGCGCTGACGCAACGCCTCCGTCTCCTGTTCGCTGGCCAGGAGTCGGTACAGCGCGAACACGTTGCACTTGCTCGGGTCCTTGGGCGCCTCCATCGGCGTCGAGTCGGTCACGATCCGCATGATCTTGGCCTTAATCGCCTTGGGGTCACCGAAAAGCTCGATCGTGTTGCCGTAACTCTTCGACATCTTCTCGCCGTCCACGCCCGGCACCACAGCCACTTCCTCGCGAATCAGACAGTCGGGAATGGTCAGCACCTCGCCGTACTGGTTGTTGAACCGAATGGCCAAGTCACGCGTCACCTCGACGTGCTGCTTCTGATCCCGGCCGACCGGGACAATATGCGATCCGTAAACGAGAATATCCGCCGCCATCAGCACCGGGTAGCTGAACAGACCGTGATTGGGCGACAGCCCCTTGGCTATCTTATCCTTGTAACTGTGGCAGCGCTCGAGCAACCCGAGCGGCGTCAGGCAGGCCAGAACCCACATCAGTTCCGAAACCTGCGGCACGTCCGACTGACGGAAGAGCACCGTCTTGGCCGGGTCCAGCCCGCACGCCAGGAAATCGATCGCCACGTTGCGACTGCGCTCGCGCAGCGCGGCCGGATCCGGAAGCTGCGTCAACGCGTGGTAGTCAGCGATGAAGTAGAAGCAGTCGTGCTGCTCCTGCAGCTCGATCGCCGGCCGCATCATGCCGAAGTAGTTGCCCAGATGCAGATCGCCCGAAGGCTGGATCCCGGAAAGCACACGCTTGCGGACCGCACTCATGGTACACCATCCTTGTGGGTAAGGTTCAGGGGTTCAAAGCGTCAGAGGTTTGGGGGCCTCAACGCGCGTCGCGCTCCTTGACCCACTTCTTCGCTCTTTCCTGGAACGCTTTGGCTTTACCCTTCTGCGCAAACTCGGCGACGTAGTGCTCGAACAGCGCGAAGAACACCTTCTGAAAGGTGTACAGGTTCGTCATGCGCTCCTCAAAGATGCTGCCAGGGTCCAGCGCCTCGCCCTCGGGCAGTTTCAACGACCGGAACACGAACTCGTCCGCGTCCAGAGTGACCGACCATTCCTCGCCCCGCTTGCGCGCCAGGACAAGCTTGGCGCGCTTCAGCTTCTTGCCGACCATCAGTGCGGTCTTCGCCTCGGCGCTCGCCGTGGGCATGCCCTTGCGGATCACGCAATCGAGTGCGCCGCCACCTTCGGAGACAAACACCAGCGGCCCGTCGAGCAGCATCGAGAACTCGCCCAACTGCGACGCCGGCAGAACGCCATTCCGATCCTCAAGAAAGAACCACAGCCAAGTCAGGAAGTTCTGTCCGACCGAGCCGCCCGCATTGACGTCCGCCAAGTCGGGGGAAAAGTTCAGCAGCGGCAGGGTCTCGGGGTTCACGTCCAGCAACGCCTTGGCGACCGTGTCTGGCGTCAAGGGAACCGGCTCGAACCCGACCGTCTGACAAAAGAGCCCCAGGAACAGGTCGAGCTGCTTCGGCGACGTCGTGCCCACATACAGGCGGCTGTCGTTGGAGTCTACGACAAACGGGGTGCCCGAAAGCTGCGGCGGCATCTGCGGCAACAGCCGTTCGGTGATCTCCTGCTTGATGCGTTTCTTCTCCTTGCGGTTCACCGGCGCGCCCTGCGCCTCTTCCGTCGTGAGTTCCGCCATACGGCACTCGGCGCGCAACAGGGCGTTGGGGATCTTACGCTCCGCCTGCCGCAGGCAAAGGTGCAGGTACCCGCCCATGTACGCCGTCTGCTCGTCAATGCGCCGCTCGAGCAGGTGCCGGCCCGAAACCCACCCCCAAAGCGGCTCATCCTTGACCTGTTCCAGCGGCACCGCCGCCTTGCGCGCAAACCGCTCCAACGCGTCGTCCGGCATGGGCCCGGGCAGGTGGCAGACTCGGAAGGAAACCGTTCCTCGTTCGAATGGCATGAAAGCTCCGTGCTAAGTTGTATAGATACCGTTAGCTTACTTGTCGTCGCAAGCTAGATAGTATACCTGTCAAGACATGCCTTTCCACACATGGGACTGTCGAATCAGGGCTGTTTCAAGATTCGTGACCGTCACGTGCGGCGAGTCCCCCCGGCGTGTCCCCACGCCGGGGGGGGGGCGGCCTGAGGACAGGCCGCCCCTACTTGGTGTGCGCAGAGGCGTGGCCTTCCGAGACGCGGAATCGGCTTGTTTTCTGCCGAGGGCGAGCTATAATTTGCAGAGTACGCCGGACTGCCCGGTGGTGTAATGGTAGCACAACTGACTCTGGATCAGTTTGTCTTGGTTCAAGTCCAGGCCGGGCAGCCATTCGACGCGCCCTCGGCAAGGCCGTGGGGTTGCTCAGGGCCTTTGGCCGCGGGGCAAGGCAAGCGTCGCAAGCCCCCGAGCCAACCCGAACCGCTCTCCTGTTCCGCAACCGGCAACCGCCTGCCCATGGTTTGGCGCGGTCCAGTCGGGTTGAAACCCGCGCTCCCGAGTGTAAAGTAAGCGTTTCGTCGTTCCATTCTTGCCTCAAGCGGCCGTGTCAAGGCTCAGCTTGAGTCCGGCGGCTTAATGTGCCGCGGACGTAAACCCGTGCAGGCAACACCAAACGTGAACGCGGAACGGCAGAACACCTAGGAGAGAAGCTACTGTGAAACGCGGACCCAAACACAAGCTGTGCCGCCGGGTTGGGAGCTGCATCTGGGGCAGCCCGAAATGTCCGAGCAACAAGCGCCCGTACGCTCCCGGACCGCATGGGAACCAGCGGCGCCGGACCAAGCTCTCCACCTACGGAATCCTCATGATGGAGAAGCAGAAACTGCGCGCTTTGTATGATCTGAACGAGCAGGAGCTCGTGTTCGCCTACCGCAAGGCCAAGGCCGGTACCGGGTCGACTGGCGAGAAACTGCTCCGCAACCTTGAGATGCGCCTGTCCAGCATCGTGTATCGCAGCGGCTTGGCCCCCACGGTCTTCGCCGCCAAGCAGGCGATTTCACACCGGCATATCCTGATCGACGGCAAGGTTGTCAACCGCTGCTCCTGCCGGGTCAAGCCCGGGCAGGTGGTTTCGGTCAATGCGCAACGTTCTCCGGCGATTGCGAACATCGCACAGAAGACGGATATCGTGGCCCCGCCCTACCTGGAACTCGAGAAGGAAAACTGCAAGGTGACGGTGGCACGCGAGCCTCTGACAGAGGAAATCCCCGCCAATATCGAGATCATGCGCGTGGTCGAATTCTACGCTCGCTAAGTCGACGGCGCGATTGCCGAACACGACTTTCAGGAGGCCGTCGATAGCGACGGCCTCTTTTCATTTAGCGACCTTGGCCATCTACCGCCCAACCGTGCACCCACGACTGACGCATTACGTTATTCCTGTGAGCGCTCTGGCGCGGACGCGGAACCCGGGCTAAACTACCGAGGTGTTTTCGGTGGCAACCCCGTCGGGCGGAGCCCGCACACACATCCCCGGGCGACCCGGCTGAACGGCAAACATGAGGATACGTCAGAGGTGAAAAAGTCTATCGATTGGAGCAAGCTCGGGTTCGAGTACATGGACACCGATTGCCACGTCCGCTACCTCTGGCGCGACGGCAAATGGAACGACGGCGAACAGGTTGCCGATCCGCATTGTAATCTGCACATCGCCGCAACCGTCCTGCACTACGGTCAGACCGCCTTTGAAGGGCTGAAGGCCTTCCGTTGCAAAGACGGCAAAGTGCGTGTGTTCCGGGCGGACGCCAACGCCCGGCGCATGGCGACCACCGCCCGGCGCATCTGCATGCCCGAGGTGCCCGAAGCCATGTTCCTCGACGCCGTCAAGCGCGCCATCCGGGCCAACATCGACTACGTCCCGCCCTACGGCACAGGCGGATCGCTGTACGTGCGACCGCTGCTGTTCGGATCCGGACCGCAGATCGGGGTGAACCCCGCCAAGGAGTACACCTTCATCGTCATGGTGGTGCCGGTGGGCGCCTACTACAAAGGCGGCATGAAACCCGTCCGTGCCGTGGTTCTGGACGACTACGACCGCGCCGCGCCGCTCGGCGTCGGGCACATCAAGGTGGCGGGCAACTACGCGGCCAGCCTGGAACCGCACCGCGTCGCGCACGACAGGGGTTTCGCAGTCGAGCTGTACCTTGATGCCAAGGAGCACCGGTACGTCGAGGAATTCGGCACGTCGAACTTCGTGGGCATCAGCAAGGCTGGGCATTACGTCACCGCGGAGTCCCAGTCCATTCTGCCGAGCATCACGAACATGAGCCTGCAGCAACTGGCGCGGGACTTAGGCATGCCGGTCGAAGTGCGGCGTGTCGCCTTCGACGAGTTGGCGGATTTCGCCGAGATCGGGGCGTGCGGCACGGCGGTGGTGATCACGCCGGTCAACGAGATCGTCCGCGGCGACCTGACGATCCGCGTCGGCCCGCGCGACGGCTGCGGCCCGGTCCTCGAGAAGCTCTGCAAACAGGTCAAGGCCATCCAGGACGGCGAGACGCCGGATACCCACGCCTGGACCATGGAAGTCTGAGCCGCTCCTGCGGCCGCCGCGAGGCGCCTTCATACGTCCTTCGTATCGCTGACTGGCATCCAGGGGAGATTGTGCAAATGAAGAAACTCAGAGTCGGGGTCATCGGTGTTGGGTCGGTGGTGCGCGAGATCTACCAGCACCTGTATTTCCACAGCGACTTCACCGACATGCTGGACATCGCCGCGGTCGCCGACCCCAACGATCAGTTCCGCACGTGGTTCTGCGACACGTTCAAGGTCCCGCAGAACCGCCGCTTCACCAGCCACAAGGAAATGCTCGAGAAGGTTGAGCTCGATGCGGCCCAGGTCAACACGCCGGATCACATTCACGCCGGGCCCACCATCGATTGCCTGAACGCCGGGCTCGACGTCGTCGTACCCAAGCCGACGGCGGCCAAGCTCAAGGATGCGCATGCCATGATTGAGACGGCCCGGAAGACCGGCCGCCTCCTCGGTATCGACTTCCACAAGCGCGAAGACCCGCGCATCAAGGAAGCCGAGGCGCGGTACCAGAGCGGCCGCTACGGGCAATTCCAGGTCGGCGTGTGGTACATGGTCGATAAACTGATGGTGGCCGACCCGAACCACAAGCCGATGTTCTTCGCCTCACCGGACTTTGCCGAGCGCAACACGCCGATCTCGTTCCTGACCGTGCATATGGCCGATGCACTGATCAAGGTCGTGAACCTGACCCCGATCGAGGTCAAGGCGGTCGGATACGCCCACGCCCTGCCCGCGCTGCAGCCACGGCCGGTCATCAAAGGCTACGACTTGGTCGACACCGAAGTGCGCTTCGCCAACGGCGCGCACGCCCATATCATCACCGGCTGGCACCTGCCCAACACCGCGCACGCGACCACCGTGCAGTCCAGCCGTATGATCTGCGCCAAGGGCCTGTTCGACCTGGGCCTCGACAACCCAGGGTTTTACGAGATCCACCCGGACGGCATCTTCCAGGTCAACCCGCTGTTCCGCAACTTCGAGAAGGACGGCACGGTCACCGGTTACGGCATCACCAGCCCGGGACGTCTGTACCAGAAGTTCCTCGCCTACCGCAATGGCAAGCTCGACGCAAAGACCCAGGAACGCATGATGACGCCAGGCGAACTCGGCTTCTACACCACTCTCGTCCTGGAAGGCGCCGAGACCAGCCTGCAACAGGGCGAGAAGGTCGCCGATGGCGTCACCGTGGGCAAGGCCATGGACCTGCGCAAGCTCGCCGCCGACCAGCTCGGCAAGAAGGTCGCCGCCGCCTACGGGCTGTAGGCCCAATCAACGAGCCGAGGTGACAACAAGTCTCGCGGCCGGATGCGACGCCGCCGTGCGTGGCGCAGCGGCAGCGGCACACGGAGAACCGATTATTCATGCTGCTTGAGACCACTTCCTACGCCCGCGCCGGCCTGATCGGAAACCCTTCCGACGGCTACTACGGCAAGACGATTGCCTTCACCATGCAGGAGTTCGGGGCCACGGTCACGATGTACGAGAGCCCCGAGATCCAGTTTGTCCCCGCCGATGTGGACGATGCCGTGTTCCCGGATATGGACGCCATGCTGCAGGAGTTGCGCCTGTTCGGCTACTACGGCGGCATCCGCCTGCTCAAAGCCACGACCAAGGTGTTCGTCGAGTACTGCCGCGAACACGGCATTCACCTGCCGAAGCGCAACTTCAGCGTACGCTACCGCTCGGACATCCCGCGCCTGGTCGGGCTGGGCGGCTCGAGCGCCATCTGCACCGCCATGTTCAAGAGCCTGCTCCGGTTTTACGAGGTGCACATTCCGCGCGAAACCGTCGCCACGCTCTGCTGGCAGGCCGAGAACCACGAACTCGGCATCACCTGCGGCTTCCAGGACCGCGTGGCACAGATGTACGACGGTGTGGTGTTCATGGACTTCAACCAGCCGTTGATCGAGTCGCGCGGCTACGGCGAGTATGTCCGTATTCCGGCGGACCGGCTGCCGCCGCTCTACATCGCCTACGACCCGCTGCGCGCCGAGATCTCGGGCGTCTACCACCGCCGGCTCCGCGTCCTGTTCGAGGAGCACAACCGGAAGATCCTGGCCGCCATGACCGAGTTTGCGGACCTCGCACAGCGCTCCTACGAAACCCTGATGGCCGGCGACCTGGCCACGCTGCCGGCGCTCATCAACGCGAACTTCGACCTGCGCAACCGCGTCTTCCACGTCGCCCCGGAGAACTACCGCATGGTCATGCAGGCGCGCAGCACCGGCGCCTCGGCCAAGTTCGCGGGCTCCGGCGGCGCCATCATCGGCACCTACGAGGACGACGTCATGTACCGCCGCCTCGTGGACGTCATGGCGACCATCAACTGCAGAGTACTCCGCCCCACCGTCGTCCCGCCTGCGGAGGAGGTGGCGTGAGGTGAGCGCCCTCCGCATCCGCAAGGCTGTCATTCCCGCCGCCGGCTACGGCACGCGGTTTCTGCCCGCCGCCAAAGCTGTGCCCAAGGAAATGATGTGTGTTGCCGACCGGCCGGTCATCCAGTGGATCGTGGAAGAAGCACTCACCGCCGGCGTTGACGAGGTCGTCATCGTCACCAGCCCGCGAAAGGATGCCATCACGGCCCATTTCCGGCCGGACACGGCGCTGAACGCCGCCCTCCGGGCCGCCGGCAGGACCGAGGCGCTGAGCGAACTCGAACGCCTTGACCGCATCGGGGACCGGGTGCGGTTCGTCATGCAGACGGAGCAGAAGGGGCTGGGTCACGCCGTGCTGTGCGCTGCCGGCGCCGTCGGAGAAGAGCCGTTCCTGGTCCTGCTCGGCGATGCCCTGGTGTGCGGCGAACGCCCCGCGGCCGTGCAGCTTGTGGACGCCTACACCGAGCGCGATGGAGGTTGCGTGATCGGCCTGGAACAGGTGCCCATGGAAAGGGTGAGCCGCTACGGTGTCGTGGCCGGCACGCGCCTGTCGGACCGCCTGTACCAGTTGTCAGACCTGGTCGAGAAGCCCACCGCCGCCGAAGCCCCGAGCGACCTGGCCATCGCCGGGCGCTACATCCTCACCCCCGAGGTGTTCGCCGCCCTGCGCCAGACCACCCCGGGCCGCGGCGGCGAAATCCAGTTGACCGACGCCATCCGCGCCGTCCTGCCGCACACGCCCGTCTACGGCCTGCGCTACACCGGACGCCGCTACGACATCGGCAACCCGGTCGGCTACCTCGAAGCCGCCCAGGCCTTCGCCCAGCGCGATCCCCGGTTCCAAGGCCGGCTTCCGCCCCCCCCACGCACACGCTCTCTTCGCTGATGAGACCATCCCCACGCGCGTGGGGAAGAGGGCGTGGGCGCAGGCGTCCGGGCGTGCATGTTTGGACCATCCCCACGCGCGTGGGGAAGAGGTCCCGGCCGATAACTTCGCGCTGCTCGGGTACGGACCATCCCCACGCGCGTGGGGAAGAGCTGCCGGTCTTGTCGCGCTTGCAGACGCAGTAGGGACCATCCCCACGCGCGTGGGGAAGAGTGGGCCGTGCGGCTCGGTGGCAACGGCGTGTCGGGACCATCCCCACGCGCGTGGGGAAGAGACCGCCGCAACCAGTCGCTGCTCGCGTGGATGAGGACCATCCCCACGCGCGTGGGGAAGAGTAGCGGTCACCCGGCGAGAGGTGCTCCACCACAGGACCATCCCCACGCGCGTGGGGAAGAGTACATGCTCTCCCGCCGGCGCGCCGGGAATGCCGGACCATCCCCACGCGCGTGGGGAAGAGAACAACCGGCAGTGGCCGGGGGCGACTGCACCCACTATATGCAGGGGTATACGGTTGTCAAAGAGCCAGACTTCCCCAAGGAGTCTGGAGGTGGTTTGGGCAAAGCCGGGACGGCGGTACGGGCAGCTGCAAGGGGTAGCCGTCCATGGCCCATCTCCAGGCCTTCCAGGCCAGCGGTTCGAGCGTCAGGACATCGGATGCGTTGTACCGCAGGAGCAGGCGCAATGCTTCAGCATCGCCCTGCTCCACGTAATGCTGCCACAGCAGGACGGCGTCGTTGCCGTCGAGGCCCCCCGTAGTGCGGCCGGCAATACCCAGCCGGCGTTCGATGGCCTTCAGTCCGCCGTAGTGGCCCCAGGCGTGCAGGACGGGGCAGAGGTCCAGGTGTGGGACGCCGAACTCCTGGCCGAACTCGCGTTGCAGGATGGGCATATCGAAGCGCTTCCCGTTGTACGTGACCAGCAGCCGCAGTCCCTCGATGGCGGCCGGCAGCCGGTCGAGGTTTTGCCCGCGCACGAAGACGCGCACGCCGTCTTGGGAAAACAGAGCCACGGTGGTCACTCGCGCGCCCTCGTACAGCCCATCGGTCTCGATGTCCAGATATCCGGTCTCCGCCGCGAAGTCGCCGAGGACTCGTGGTCGTTCGGCCACGGGCAGGCGAGTCAGGAAGTGCCCGGCGTCCCGCGCGAGCAGGGCCTGGCGTGTCACCGCAACCTGCTCCCGCAGGCTCGCGGTCTTGGCGGGTGAGAGGATGCCTGACGGGACGCCACGCTCCACGTCGTCCCACCCAAGGATGCCATGGCGCCACAGGTGCCGTTCACCGTCACGCTTCACGCCACGGAAATGACAGAACGAACGCGTCAGCACGGCAATGTCCTCAGAATGGCGGATCCTCCTCGTCGGCAGCATCCGCACCATCGGCCTGCCCGGCGGGATCTTCCGCACTCCCGTCCCAGGTTTCGGCGATCAACTGCAGGCCCTCGAACTCAACGATGCGCCGGTCGGTTTCGCCCCAGCTCTGCATTTCAAAGCCCTGGCAGTTCTTGCTGGTGGCGATCATGAGCAAGCCCATATCCGGTGCGTTACGGCGAATGTACTCGAGGGTCTTGTCGCGGGTGCGCCGGTTCACGGTCCCAACGAAGACATTCGGTTTGGGTTCGACGAACCAGCGTTTGAGCAGGCCGCGGATGGCGGGCGGCGTATCATTGGCGACGAGCACGGTCATGCGAACAACTCCTCGATGTCGCGAGGCATCCGCTGCAGGAGTTTCGTCTCCTCGATGCGCAGTTTCAGCAACCGCATCGTGTCGGCGCCGGCGTTCTTCGGGTTCAGGCTCACGGCATGGAACGCGGCCGGCAAGCTGGTCTCGGGTTTGTACATATCGGCCACGTCGAGCACAAAGGAGCGTGCCGCGGCCGCGTGGATGAAGCCAAGTTCCGGCAGATATCCCAGTGCGCAGACCACGGCGGTGCAAAGCGAGTAGAGGGCGGCGTTGGCCGCGGAAACCGCACGGTTGATCTCGTCGGCCACGTCCCAGTTGTTGGGGTTGTAGTTACGGCCCATCCAGGTCACGCCGTACTCCGCACCCAGGCGCTGGTAAAGAATTCGAACACGCCTCCCTTCGAGGAGCCGCAGGTCCTCGATGTGCGTCTGGCTCACGTCGCAATCGGGAAAACGCTTTCCGAACATGCGCCGTGCGATCTCCGCACGACGTTTGGGGTTCGCGTACGCCTCGGCGTGACGGCGGGCGCGCTCGTTGTCGTGTGTCGGCGTGGCGCCAAAGGCGTAGAAATGCATGCCTTCCTCGCCGATCCAGCAGACGGGCGTGTTCGACACGGCGCAGGCACGGATGGCGGCATGCGTCACCGTCGTGCCCGGGCCGAGCATGAGCGCGCTGACGGTTGCCACGGGGATACGCAGCACGGTGCGGTCGGCGCCGATCCATTTCACGCTTGAATCGTCGACCTCGAGCCGGCCGTGCTCGAGGTACAACGGTGTCCAGCGCTCGGAAACCGGTGTCAACGTCTCCAATGGCGGTTTCTCGAAGACGGGCATAACTTCAACGCCTCCTTGTCTCCAGTCCGGGACCGCGCAGACGCTACGCCGTGACGCGCCGTTCACCGGGCGGCACGACGGGCGGCGTCTGGCAGATCCGGCGCGGTTTGAATTCGCGGGTCGCGAACGAGACGGGCGCGTCCATGAGCGTATCCGTGCCTTCGTCAAAGCTCGGCGCCTCGGTCACGACGGCAAACTCCGCCAGGTCGCGGCTGGCCAAGTCGAGGGTTGCCATGGCCTCGTCGAAGGTCGCCGCCAGCTTGCGAAACACCGGTGCGGCGGGGATGCAGCACTTGCGTCCGAACCAAATGCCCCAGTGCGGATTCCGCAGTGCGTCGGCAACCGGTTCGAGTACGGCGCGCGGCCCTTCCATGATCGCGCCGAACCGCGCATCGAGGAGGTATTGGCGGTGACTGAGCACCGCGTCCTTCTTGATCTTGTTCTCCGCATTGCGCGTGCCCTCGACGGTGTGATAGTCATCAAGCCGCCGGATCGGCAGCGGTTCACGGGCCCCGTCCGGCCGGCGCGGAATGGCCAGGACGGTCAGGCGCGCGCCGTCGAGGCGCGCCAACCACTCGCTCTCGACGCTTGAGCCTTTGGCGGCGCCGAGCGCGGCACAGATCATGCCGAGAATACCGCTGCGCGTCGGATGCAGCGCGGTGGTGCGGCGCTGGAACCGGCTCGAATGCCCGAAGCTCATCAGCGGCGCGTCAAGCATCAGTGCGAGGTAGACGTGTTCAGTCGACATGGGCAACGATCCTCGTGCAGAACTCGTTCAGACTCACATCGGGAATGGCGATCTCCTCGGCCGTCGCGACATCCCAGGTCTTCTTCATTGCCACGTGATGGGCTTTCATGGCCTCCGTGGCCTTGACCGCAAGCCCGTCCTTCGACCACACGGGTTTCTCGAAGGCATTGACCAACTGGATCGGCTGCCCGTGGTTCTTAACGATGCCCAGCACGTAGACGGGCAGGGTGTTGGCGTTCATCGAGTTCCGGCGCGCGCCGGGCACTGCGAGCAGCGTGGCGCGGACAAACGCGTTGACAACGGCCTTGCGCTCGTCAGGCGAGAGCGCGGCCAGGTGGTCCTTGTCCGCGAGCAGATCCAGGTTCAGCGCCGCGTAGCGGTAGTAGCAGGCGGAGGTGAACTCGAGCGTGCCGGTCATGCCGGCGCCGGCATCATCGGCGTCCTTCGGCTTGAGGTCATCGACCGCGGAGAAGAAGTCCACGTCATTCTCCGCCTTGTGCGTCGAGAGGGCGTGACTGAACATGCCGGCCCCCTCGACCGTGAGTGTGTGGTCGCTGGCGACCATGCGGCCAAAGATGGCGACGTCGGCAGCGTCCTTGAGTTGGACGGCTTTCGTCGCCTCCTTGCATGCCTTCTTGACCATGTCGGCCAAGGCAGTTCCGCCATCTTTCTTCTTTCCCTTCCGTCCCTTGCCCTCTTCGGCAGCCGGCGGCGCGTCCGGCGGCGCGGAAGCGAGCCCGGCAGCCACCTTGGCCGCTATCTCCTCGATCTCCGCGGGTGACAGGAACATCAGCGTCTTGACTTGGAGCGCACCGTCCTTTTCCTTCTCTGCATCGTACGTGGCCAGGTACTCACCGATCGCCTTGGCCGCCTCCAGCGCCCTGCCTTCCTCCACGCCCCGATTCTTCATCGCGTCGGCCAGCGGCCGGATGATCAAGCGGCTGCGGTTGGCCGCGAAATGCGCGGGGGCCAGGTCGTGCGCCATCTCGCGCACGGCGCGCTTGAGGCACTGGCTCGAAATGCGCGCCCGGGTGCAGCCGCCGAAGATGGCGGTCTTTGGCGCACCGACGTCGTCGCGGTTCAGACACGACACGGGGAACGATTGGAGGATGTGGAGTTCGATCAGTTTCATGGGACGTCCTTTCTGCGTTGGTCCTCTATCTATGGCGAGACGAAACGATTGTGGAGTGAACTCATCCTACGGCCCAGTCCCCTGCCCCGCACCGGTCGGCACGTGCATGTACCGCGCGAGCTTCTCGCGCAAGGCTTCGCGCAGGCGCGGCTTCTCGTCGGCATGCAGCGACACCAGGCGCTTGCCCGCCTGCTGGTAAAGCTTCTTCTTCTTCTCGAGCATGCCGATCCGGTAGTCGAGGTTCTCTTCCATACCCCAATACTCAATGTACAGGTCGAACTCGGGCAGGTAGAAGTCGGGGCGGATGGCGTAACCCTTGATGATGCGGAACCGATTGTCGTAGCGGAACATCAGCCCCAACGCCGCCAGTTCCTCGGCAATGATGCGTTCGCCCTCGGACTGCACTACGGTGCCGTTCGCTGCCTGCACCGTTTTGTTCAGTTCGACCTGCGTCTCCCAGTTGCGGCGATCGAGGAACACCGTGTCGAAGCACACGTCGCAGTAGGTGCGCTGGAAGGCCTTCTGCGACCGCGCGTATTCGTCCGGGGCCACCGATTGGCCACACTTGCGGCAGACGTGGACCGCCTGCTGCTCGGCGATGCGCAACGCTTCGCGGATCGTTTTGCCGGCC
The DNA here is from genome assembly GCA_001803235.1 of Lentisphaerae bacterium RIFOXYA12_64_32. GTDB lineage: Bacteria > Verrucomicrobiota > Lentisphaeria > Oligosphaerales > YB12-FULL-65-16 > YB12-FULL-65-16. The sequence goes on along the minus strand of MHBL01000443.1, from coordinate 37,490 downwards.
GTCACCACGCTGCGCTTCACGTAGTCTTTCTCGGTCGGGTTCCGGTACATGTCGCGCAGGTCGGGCAGCGCGTTCTCCGCCGCCACGCCGAACGCCCCGAGCGCCTTGGCCGCGTACTGGCGTACCTGTGGGTGTTCATCTCCCAACAGTGGACGCAGCAAGTCGACTGACGCTGCGGAGTCCACGATCCCCGCGAGTTTGCCCAGCGCGGAGGCCGCCAGCCGCCGGACCAGCGGCGACGCGGACCGGGTCATCTCAGCCAGTTCGGGGAAGGTATCCGCGTTGGCACTCTCGCCGAGCGCCTTGGCTCGGGCTGCGAGTTTCCGTTCGTTGGCGATATCCATACACGCGACTCCGAGCGATGTGACGGTGAAACTTGTTGCGCGTCCGGGTGCCGGACGTTTCACTGCGTTTCGTCCGCTACCGGCGCAAGAGCGAGCAGACCGAACCCGAACGCCTTGGCCGAACCTATACCGCGGGCCAGGGCCACCGCGAATTCCGCACGATCGGTCACTGTCAGCATGCCGTCGAACTCGACCGCGTGGTGGAACCCGGACGTGCCGCGTTTCTCGATACGAAACCACTCGCGCCCCTCCTGCATGATCCGCAGCGTCTCCGCATCGACCGCGAAGCCGCCGGAGGCGGCCTTGCGGTCGAGCCATGCGCGCAGTTCGTCGTCCGTGCGCAGGGGTAGGCGCTTGCGGGTAGCGCTGTCGCGTCTGGTCGGATTGGCGCGGAGTTGGAACCGGTACCGGCGATGCGCGAAGAACGCCGGGACGATCTCGCGTGTCTGCCAGGCGTCGGGCCGGTCCGTCGGCCACGCGTCGGGACACTGGGGCGGGCGTGGAGAGAGGATAAGCAAGCGGAAGTCGCGGTCTCGCTCACGCCGGTCGAGACGCGTGAGGAAGTCGCGGGGCGCGCCGTCGCGCTGGGGAAAGGCGCTCCAGACGAGTTGGTGCCAAGCGTAGCCGTCGTGGAGCTTCAGCCGCGCCGCGGTCTCGAAGTCGATGAGGGCTTGGGTGAGGTAGCTCATGATGCGACCTCCGCGGCGACCGCGCCCTGAGGCGCGGACTCGCACGTCGGCGCCGCGCCGTCGCTGTCGAGCAGGCCGGCGGCAAGCGCCGCTTCGTCCTCCGGCGCGCCCCAGAACGACTTGGCCCAGCGCAGCTTCGCGTCGTCGCTCCAGCAGAGCAGGTCCGAGAGCAGCCGCGCGTAGTTGACCGGCACACCCTTGGCCTGTGCGGCACGCACCACGGGCGCGACACGTTCAGCGATCTCGTCGCGGTCGCAGGTCAGCAACCGGCGAAAGCGACCGTCAAAGGAGTTGTGCTCGCCGCTGAGCTTTCTCAACGCGTCGCCCAGATCCGCCGAGTCCGAGGCGTGGCTGTCCGCGTCGGCGGCCCACAGCGCCGCCACGGTTTCGAAGGCGGGATTGCCGATGGCGCCGTGGAAGCCGCCGAGCAACGGCCAGGCGCGATACCGGCGCGTCTCGCTCAGCGCGGCGCGCAGGTTGGCCAGCGCGCCACGGTCGCCCCTATAGCGCTGCTGCAGGAAGGCGATGAAGCGCGTGGCATTCTCAAGGGGCGGGCGGGCTTGAGACATGGTTTATCCCTCCAAGTTTATTGGTCGGTATCGGTATCGGCCTTGGTGTCAGTGTTGGCATCGGCCTCAGCGTGACTTGCGGACTTCGCAAACAGTGCGCGCAAACCCAGCGCGTGGGCCTTCATCTGGCGCGGGGTCTGGTGCGGGCAGGCCAGGTCATAGGCGGCGCGCACGGCACGAAAGATGCCCTGCCCCCACTCGGTCGTGCCCCAGGTCGGATGCGCCAGGTCCGGCCCGAGCAGGGCGGGGTTCTCGACGATGACCAAAAGGTCGGAGACGTGCTGCTCCACGGCGGTCCAATAGTGCGTGGTGGCCTTCTGCTTGACGAGGTTTCCGCGCTTCCGAAACTCGAACCGGTCCAAGTCGTCTTTGTACTCGCGGTGATAGGCGGAGACCGCCCTGCGAAGACGCGATGCCCCTTGTTCGGCTTGCTGAATCCCGTTTTGGTAGAGCCGTTGACCAACATCCGCGAAGATCGGAGCCGGGAGGTGGAACACCGACTCGATAGTGTCAAGGAGCTTGGACTTGTTCGCCGCCAACGCCCCAACCCAGATGTCACATCCCCGCTCCACCGCGTCTCCGTTCGCCAGGGTCCACGGCCCGCCCAGACCGTCCTTGGCGAACGTCGAGAGCGTGGCAATGGAGTGAAGCTCACGCCAAATGCTCTTCTCAAGGGACCCGCTAACGAGGACGCGTTCTGGAACGCCGTCGCGGTCACGAACCACGACCGTGGCGGCCGGTTCGCGCCAGTCGGGACTGTAAGTCAGGGCATTGCCCATCACCATGCGCGTCCCGCCGGATTCCAGACACACGGCGCGCGCCAGCGGCACGAGGCGGCCAAGGTACGTTGCACAGGCATTCTGAACGGCGCTCGCATCGTCGATGCTCACGGGGGGACGCACCCACACGGGCAATCCCCAAACAACGCCGGCCCGCGCCAGTTGTTCCTTGTGGAGAAGGTTGCCATGCACAGTCTCCTGCAGGTCTCCGCCCTTGCGATAGGTGTGAACCATCGACTTGACGATGCAAGGGGCGTGATTGCTGCTGCGCCCCATGGCGTTGCCCGCCCACGCCACGTTGCCGATCAGGCCACCCGGCGAAAAACTCTGAAACGTGAGCAAGGTCAGGGCGATGCGATCCGGCCCGAACGCTCGGGTCCCACCCGCCGCGTTGTCGAACAGGGTCGGCATATTGCCTGCCGCCAAATCGAGGTCAAGCTTGGCTACATCGCCCCCTTGGTCGTCACCCCTTGCGCTGATGGATCTGACGTCCGTCACCTGCAGGAACCTCTGTCCGTCACCGAACAGTTCGAAGGCATGGCGCCATTGACCGAGGTAGTCGGCGGCGACTTGGGGTAGTCGTTCGTGGCAGGTTTGCCATTCGGCGTGGTCTTTCGGGCCGTCGAGTGCGGCCTGGGCCACGCAGATGAGCAGGCGCATCAGGGCGATGCGTTCGTGCGGGCGCACGGCGAGGTCGCGGATCTCGTGGCCGCGCAGGAACGCGTCGCGCAGGCTCACTTTGTCAGGCGCGCCGCTCTCCCAGATGATGGGAATCCAGGGATCAGTCGTAAGATTCATCGTCGTCCTCCTCTTCGCGCAAGCGTCCCGCCGGACGATCGAAACGCGGTTTGGGACGGATCACCACGCCAACGTTGGGTCGGTACTCCAGCCCCGTATCTTCGCCACCCGGGATGGTCAGCAGCTTGCCGTCCTGGACCTTGACGGGCACCGCCAGCTCCGTCACGTACTCGCGCAGCCAGGCCGGAGCGGCGTCGAGGAACGGCTTGACGGTCCAGAGCGGCACACGGACCAGGTTGCGATGAATGGCCTTGGCGGCGGCAAACGAGAACTTGCCGGTACGGACGTCGCACGTCTCGCCGCTGAGCAGTTCGAACCGCGCCCCATTCTTGCCGTCCCACGCGAGCAGCCGCGGCAGGGGCAGGACCATCCCGCTGGGGCGGTCGCCCCAGCGGGTCTGGACGCCTTCCTCGTCGTCGAGTGCCGGGTTAGCCCACATGGCGGTGGCATTGATGGCCGCACTCGCCAGCTTCTTCTTGCGCTCTTCCATGGCCTCACGCAGTTCGCACCAAGCCACCGGCTCGTCCGGCAGCTCGGCATAGGTGGCTTCGAGCAGAGGCCGAATATCTCCCGGCAAAGTCACCACCGTACGCTCGCGCCACAGGTCGAACGTGCGCACGAGGACGTAGGGCGCGTAGACCTTGGCGCTCTTGCCGAACGCAGCCTTGATCTCCGTGATCCCAGCCGTGCGGAGTTCGCACGCGGCCAACGCGGGCGCCGAGATCCAGATCTCGGGCGCTGCGCACTCAGCAGGGCGCGTTCGTTCGTGCCGCCAGAGCCGGCCAAGGCGTTGGAGCAGCATGTCGGTGGGCGCCACATCCGTAATGAGCAGGTCGGCATCGATGTCCACACTCTGTTCGGCGACCTGGGTCGACACCAGAACGCAACCGCGTGCCGGACGTCGGGCGCCGTCACGCCCGAGCCGCTCCATCCAGTCGTCTTCGAGTTGGTCGCGGCGGAACTGCGGGAACCGCGCGTGCAACAGTCCGAGTTCGGGCCCGTCGCACCGGTTCAGCGCACACAGAGTCCGGTAGGTTGCCTGGGCGTCGTCGACCGTGTTCCGGATCCAGAGCACACACGCCCCACGTTCGGCGCGGGCGAGACAGGCATCCGCGAGTTCGGACTCGGGGCGCATGCTGACATTGATGCGCTTGGGCGGAGGCGCTGCCGGTGCGATCTGAAACGGACCGGCCGTGCCGTCCCCATCGCGTACGGCGGACAAGAGCGGGTATTCGGAGCAGGGCGGCTCGACGGTTGCGGAGTCCGCGAGCCCGAGCAGTTCGCGGCGACGCCGGGCCGTGAGCGTGGCGGAGAGGACGATGACCGTAGCCTGGAGTTCGCGCAGACGCCGGACCAGTTGGTCGATCAGCGTCCCGGTGTAGAGGTCGTAGGAATGGATCTCGTCCAGCACGACGACTTTGCCGGCCAAGCCGAACTGGCGCACGAAGAAGTGCTTGGCGGCTACGACCCCGAGTAAGGCCTGGTCCACCGTGCCGACGCCGAACGGCGCGAGGAGCGCGCGACGCGGCGACGCGAACCAATCGCGGCCGGCGTAGCGTGCCTCCCCCTGGCTCGCTTCGCCGTGCTCGATACCGTCGACCGCCGGTGCGTCGTCGAGCAACCAGGACGTGCCGTGGACAAGACGCACGGCACGCCCATGACCTCCCAACCGGTCGAGGAATGCGCTGACGCGCCGGTGAATGCGGTTGCTCGTCGTCCGCGTCGGCAACGCGAAGTACAGTCCGGTGGCCTGGCCGGTGCTGAGAAGGCGGTACGCGGCCGTGAGTGCCGCCTCGGTCTTGCCGCAGCCCATTGGGCCTTCGACGACGTACACACCCGGACGTATCGCGGCCCGCGCCATTGCCTGCTGCAGGGAATTCGGGGTCGGGGTGTCCGGGAACAGGTCGGCGAAAGCGAGGTCCGGCGGAACCGTCGGCGGCGCGGCAAAGCCGAGCCGAGCGAGTTGGGCCGTTACCCTGGTCGCAATCTCGTCGGACGCAAGGTCTTTGGACGGTGGGAAGGTGCGCTCGTCGGACGCGAGCCAATCGGCGACCGCGACAAGCCCGGCGACGAACCACAGCGGCCCACAGTCCGGCGTGGGCGGCGGTTCGTCGGGGAGCGGTCCGAAGTCGCGGAGCATTTCCTCCACAAGGCGCCGCCGCTGTGCGCCCCATGCATCGCCGCCGTCGCGCAAGGGCAGAAGCCGGTCCCCTTTCAGCCGGCCGTGGTGCGCGCCGACAATGGCAGCCCAATAGCGCAACGGTGAGTGGTCGCCGATAATGCCCTGCAGCGTTTTCTGGCTGACCTTGGCGTGGTCGGGTTCGACGCCGTGCCAGTGGACTGCCGTGTCCTCGAGCCCCTGCCGGCTCAGCCACTCCGCGCACTTGGCTTGGAACCCTGGGCAGACTTTCCCCACGTCATGCAGGGCTGCCAGGGAGATTGCGGCGTCCGCCCGCATGGCAGCGCGAAGCGATCCGGGCAACGATCCGACCAGCAGCCTGGCAATCGTGCCCGCTGTACGGCAGTGCTGCGAGACGGAGATGCCCGGCCTTCCGCCGGGCGTGGTCTTGGCCCAGCAGTCCTCGTGTCGCGGCGCGTCCGACGACTCCCGCCGCGCATCACCTCGTGTTCCCCTCGGCAAAGGCACCGGACAACTCCCCTATGCGGACGGCACACGCCGTCTGCCGCCAACCCATCATTCCGGGGTCCCCGACACCCGACCTCCACCCCCCCGGCCGTTGCACGGCGCGTCACCTGAACAAAGCGCCCCCCCACGCAATCGCCTCTGCCCGCCCCTCACCACTTGTCCTCCGCAGCGGCCGGAGCGTCGGGTTTTGCCGCGGGTTTTGCGTCCGGCTTGGCCTCGGGTTTGGCTTCGCCCTTCGCTTCGTCGACCGCGTCGAACTTGTAGTCCGAGTAGGTGACGGTCATCTTCTGCGGGAAGCCCTGTTGCTGGCCTTGCGGCCCTTGCGCCATGAAGGCTGTCTGGTCAATGGATGCCTGGCTTTGCAGCAGGACCAGGCCCTCGTGGCCGGGAACGATCATCGGCTTGTACTGCAGCGCCACCATGGCGCCTTTCTTGCCCTCGAAGCCGAAGCGCACCATGCTGACGACGTGTTTCTTGCGGTCGAACCGCACCCGCATGGCCTTGAGCTTCTGGGTGCCGCCATAGGCTTCATCGAGGTTGCGGACCTCGACGTCGAGCACTTCCGGCGTCTCCTTGGCCACGCCGAAATCCTTCTGCAGCAGCAACTCGATGGCCTTGCCGGGGAACTGGTAGGTCATCTCGGCAATGGCGCTGCTGAACGGCGAATTCGGGTTGGCCTGCATCTGCGCGGCAATCATCTCCTCCATGGCCGGCGCCATGTTCGCGAACTTCAACTGCACTGTGGCTTGGCCGCCTTTGAACGTCAGCAGGAAATGGTCCAGCGCGATGGGCATGGGCGAGTCCTTCGGCATCTGCGCCGCAAAGACATTGTTGATTTCCTGCGACTTCACTTTGACTTGGAAGTCCATCTCCAGGATGGGTTTGTAGGTGTCCAGGATCGCCTGAATCTCCTTCTTGACTTCCTCGGATGCGGGTTTGAGTGCCGCCGGGGCGGCCTTGGCCGGCGCCTGTGCCGTTGCCGTGTTCACCCACAGACCCAGTCCGGCCACCGCGCTCGCGAGCATCACCATCCTGGATTGCATGTTGTGCGTTCCTCTCATCATCGTTGACTACCCCGTTTGCCTGAACTCCCGTCCGCCGTCCGGAGCCCGCGAGGACGCGGGCGCTCCAAGGAACCGCTGCGGCCCTCGACAATCACCCCCCGAAATGCTTCCCGATGCGGGCGGCCATGGCCTCGGGCGCCAGGCCGTACTTCTCGATGAGGATCTTGTACGGCGCGGAGTCGCCGAAGTGGTCCAACCCGATTTTCAGGCCCTTGCTGCCCACGTACTTGTCCCAGCCGATCGTCGTACCAGCCTCGATGCTGACGCGGGCCGTGACAGCGGGCGGCAGCACGCTGTCGCGATAGGCCTGGTCCTGGCGGTCGAACAGCTCCCAGCTCGGCATGGACACGACGCGCACCTTGCGGCCGCCCTGGCGCAGGAGTTGCGCCGTCTGCTCCGCCGGCGTAACCTCCGAACCGGTGCCGATCAGCACCAGGTCGAACCCCGGGTCTTCGCTCAGCACGTAGGCGCCGCGCGCCAACTGGATATTCGCACACTGCTCGGGGGTGAAATTCTTCAAGTTCTGCCGGGTCAGGAACAGCACGACCGGGCCATTGCTCTTAAGGGCCACGGCCCAGGCGTGCGCCACCTCATGCGACTCGGCCGGACGGATGACCGTCATCCCGGGAATGGACCGGCACATGAGCAGGTGCTCGATCGGCTGGTGCGTCGGGCCGTCCTCGCCGACAAAAATCGAGTCGTGCGTGTAGACGAACACGACCCGGAGCTTCTGGATCGACGCCAGCCGCAGCGCCGGCTTCATGAAATCGGAGAAGACGGCGAACGTGGCCGTGAACGGCACCGCCGCGCCGTACAGCGCCAAGCCATTGGCGGACAGCCCCATAACCATTTCGCGCACGCCGTACCGGATGTTTCGCGCCGCGCGGTTCGCGGGCGAGAAATCCTGGTCGGCCGTCAGGTAGGTCACGGTCGACGGGTTCAGGTCGGCAGAACCGCCGGTCAGCGACGGCACCAGCGCCGCCACCTTCTGCATGATGGCCCCGTTCGATGCGCGACTGGCGACGTCCTTCTCCGGCACCGCCTTGAGCAGTTCCTCCAGGATGTTCGCCGGGACCGCCTTGCTCAGAAGCTGGTCCATCAGGACAGCTTTCTCGGGTTTCGCGGTGCGGAACGCGGCCAGTTTCCGGTCCCACTCCGCCGCCACCTTCTGCAGTTCCGCGATCCGGGCCGTGCACAACTGGCGCACGTCGGCGGGGACGTAGAACGACTCATTCTCGGGAAACCCGAAAGCCTTCTTGGCCCCGGCCAGTTCTTCCTTGCCGAGCGGCGCGCCATGCGATTTCTCGCTGCCCGCCTTCTTGGGGGCGCCGAATCCGATGGTCGTCTTACCGACGATCAGTTTCGGCTTGCCCTTGGCAGCAATGGCGTCCTTGACCGCGGCAGCGATCTGCGCCACATCCTGGCCGTTGACGCGCGTCACTTGCCAGCCGTACGCCTCGAAGCGCTTCCCCACGTCCTCGGAGAACGCCAACGCCGTCGAGCCATCGATGCTGATCGAGTTGTCGTCATAGAACACGATCAGGTTGTCCAGCTTCTGATGTCCGGCCAACGACCCCGCCTCGTGCGAGCCGCCTTCCATCATGTCGCCATCGCTGGCCAACACGAAGATGCGCTGGTCGAACAGGTCCTCGTTCTCCAAACGGGCGGCCATCTGTTTCGCGCCCATGGCCAGGCCCACGCTGGTGCACAACCCTGTACTCAGCGGCCCGGTGGTCACTTCGACCCCGGGCGTGTGGCCGTACTCCGGATGCCCCGGCGTCTTGCTCTGCCACTGCCGGAACTGCTTCAGATCGTCGAGCGTCACATCGTAGCCGAACAAATGCAGCAGCGAGTAGATGAGCATGGAGCCATGCCCGGCGGACAAAACGAACCGGTCGCGCCCCAGCCACTTCGGGTCAGCCGGATTGTGGCGCAGAAACTGGTACCAGAGCGTGAATGCGAAGTCCGCACAGCCCATGGGCATGCCCGGGTGCCCGGAATCGGCTTTCTCCACGCCGTCGGCGGCGAGCAGGCGAACGGTGTCTACGGCCTTGCGGTAGGTAGCGTCAACGGTCATGGATCTTGTCTCCTCAACTTGATATGGATATCGGTCCGTCCGATGGGCGGGTCGTCTCTGACGCCGCGGTCCGAGGGACGAGGGTCGAGGGAGGGATCCTCTGAACACCGAACGCTGAACACCCGTCCCCACACACTCACTCGCTCACATGCTCCCGCGTCCCCCCTCCCCATTCCTCAACTCCGGGCCGGCTTCGAGGTCTTCAGGAACGCCTCGACAAACCGATCCAGGTCCCCGTCGAGCACGGCATTCACATTGCTGGTCTCCACGTCGGTGCGCAGGTCCTTGACCAACTGGTAGGGTTGCAGCACATAGGAGCGGATCTGGCTGCCCCAGGCGTTCTCGGCTTGTTCACCGTGGTGCGCGGCGAGTTCCTTTTCGCGTTTCTGCTCCGCGAGTTCGTACAGTTTGGCGCGCAGCAGCTTCATGGCCTTGTGCCGATTCTTGTGCTGGGACCGCTCCGCCTGGCAGGCGACCACGATCCCCGTGGGCAGATGGGTGAGCCGTACCGCACTGGCGGTCTTGTTCACGTTCTGCCCACCGGCGCCGCTGCTGTGATAGGTGTCCACGCGCAGGTCGTTCTCGTTGATCTCGATCTCAATGTCGTCGGCAATTTCCGGCATGACGTCGACCGCCGCAAACGACGTGTGGCGCCGCTTGTTCGCGTCAAACGGCGAGATGCGCACCAACCGGTGTACCCCTCGCTCGCCTTTCACGTAGCCGTGGGCGAATTCACCGGTAACCGTCAAGGTCACGTTCCGGATACCGGCTTCGTCGCCCGGTTGGCAGTCTACCACCTCGTAACCGAATCCACGGCGATCGAACCAGTGCGTGTACATTCGGAACAGCATCTCGGCCCAGTCGCAGGACTCGGTCCCGCCCGCACCGGCATGGATGGAGAAAAACGCGTTGTTCCGGTCCATCTTCCCGGACAAGAAGCTGACCAGTTCGAGTCGGTCCAACGCCTTGGTGAGATCCGCGCTCGCCGTCACGGCTTCAGCGAGCAGGTCCGACTCCGGTCCGTCCATGGCCGCCAGTTCGACGGCCACCGCCAAGTCTTCGGCCTGCGCAGCAACCTTCCGGAACGGTTCCAGAACAGCCTTGAGGGCGCTGACGCCGGCGATGACCCCCTGGGCCTCCTCGCGCCGGTCCCAGAACGTGGGGCTGATCATCTTCTCTTCAAGAGACGTCAGATGGGCTTCCTTGTTGGGGACGTCAAAGAAACCCCCGCAGGTGTTCCAGCCGCTTCTTGGCGGCAACCCCTTGCTGCTGCAGTTCTTCCAAAGTCATGGTCGTACCTTTGAGCTTCGGCCCGGCCACGGGGCGCGTCGATCGGGTGCCTACGAAGGTGCAAACGCTCCACGTATGGGCCCGGAATCTGTTCCATATGTGGTCGCGTCCACGCGCCCCCGTCTCCCGGTTTCCGGGCAGAATCAACGCACCCCTTTGACGGCTGGCACGTGATATGAAACATCAAGGTACGAGAGCGTTTAGACCATACGACGTTTTTCCGGTTTTTCAAATCCCATGTACCCGTCGCAATTTGCCGTTGTTATGCTATCTTGACGCGCGTATTGCGTCGCCTTGCGAACCCCGCACGGAACCCGGCACAGCGTTGCAGGGGAACCCGGCAACGACAGCGGATCAGTTGTTGTCCGACGACGAGTCACTGTCGGCGGTACGACGTGTTGTGGGTATCACCGCCGTGAAGTCATGAGTCGACTCGCGGACCTATGGAGGAAATGATGAAACGGGTTCTGATCGCATGCACCTGGCTCGGTTCCCTCGCGCTGGGCGGAATCGCTCTGGCGGCCGGTTACACCGACGCAGTGGCCGCCATTGTCATCGACAAGATCATCACGGTCTTCGATCTGCACCAGGAGACCATGCCGGCGGAATTGCAGCTTCGGGAGAAGTATGAAGGCGAGGACCTGCAGAAACGGATCGTCGAACTGCGCAAGGCCGCGGCCCAGAAGCTTATCGAGGAGGAGTTGATCTACGCCGAGTTCAAGGAACTGGGCGGTCGTGTTCCGCGCGATCTGGTCCAGAAGCGGATCGACCGCGTCGTCGTGTCCCGTACCGGCGGCGACCGGCGCCAGTTCGAGAAGGCCCTCCTGTCACAAAATACCAACATGGCCGAATTCGAGGAGAAAGCCACCCGTAGCCTCGCCGTGGAACTCTTGCTGCAGGAAAAGGTGTTCCGTGCCGTTCACATCTCCCCGACCATGATTCAGGAGTATTACGAAAAGCACAAGTTCGAGTTTGGCACCAAGCCCGCGCTGCACCTGCAGATCATTCAACTGCGCAAGCAGGGACGCTACGCGGCCAACCTGGAGGAGACTGTGAAAACCGTCCAGGACCGCATCGCCCGGGGAATCGCGTTCGGCGACCTGGCACGGGAGTTCTCCGAAGACCCGACCGCGGAGAAGGAAGGCGACCTGGGGTGGCTGGCGTTGGATGAGATCAGTCCCCGGTTCGTCGAAGGCCTGAAGGACGTGAAACCGGGCAGCGTGTCGGCACCGCTCAGGAACGACGACGGCGCGGTCTTCCTCAACCTCGTCGCCCGCCAAGGCGGCACTGCCCAAGCACTGGACGACGCACTCCGGTCCCGAATCGAAGATATCCTGCGCCAGACAGAAGAGCGGTCCCGGTACAGGGCCTTCATCGAGGAACTGCAGAAGAAATACTACGTCCGCAAATTCTTTTAGGACACACTCGGCAGGGCGCTTCACCTGAGCCCTCACGTCTGCACGTTCCGTCCGGCCGTTGCGTTGCCGCCAAACGTGAGAGGGGGTTCCGTCCAATGATACAATTTGATCACGAGAAAACCGACGTCTACACCGCGGCCCTCGAGTACGCCGTTTGGGCCTTCAGCCTCGCGTCCCGCATCGGTGACGAACACCGCCATGCGCGCAGCCAGTTGCTGTTGGAGTCCCAGACCGTGCCGCGGTGCATCGCCGAAGCCAACGGCAGAACCAACCTGGCAGACCGCCAACGCTGCCTGGAGGACGCGCAGGCTTTTGCGTACGGCTGTGCCTCGATCCAGGACATTCTGCATCACTGCGGTGCCGTATCCGAACCCGAGAACCAGGAGGGCAAGCTGCAACTGCAGAATGTCGTGACCGCCCTCGCCAAGATGACCGAAGGCGGCGCACGTCCGGCCCGCAGAACCGATGTCCGGCACGGACGGCTCACGCTCCCTGGCCACGACCAGGAGGAGCACGACACCGTGTTCATGCCCGCCCCGAGCCACCCAGGCAAGCGCCAACCGCCCGGCGCGTAACCCCGCACGGAACGCCATGCAATCACTGGCGCCCCTGTTTGACACGCACCTGCACCTCGATCCCGACGACCATCCGCCGCCGTTGTTCGCCGCCGCCCGGGAGGCGGGCGTCGGCCTGTTCCTGGTCGCGGGCGGAACTCTGGCCACGGCCGAACAGGCACGGCGCCTGGCACAGCAGGAACCGGGAGTGTATGCCGCCTCCGGCCTGCATCCCCACGAGGCATCAACCCTTGGCGGCGACATCGAGCTGTTCCGCGCCCTGCTGCACCAACCCGGCGTCGTCGCCGTCGGTGAGATCGGCCTGGACTACCACTACGACCACTCGCCACGAGAGGTGCAGCGGCAGGTCTTCGGGAAGTTCCTGGAGATGGCCGTCGCGGAAGCGCGGCCCGCCATCATCCACTGCCGCGAGGCGTTCCCGGACTGCGTCGCCATGCTGCGGGAGTTCCAGGCCACGGGACTCCGCTTCGAACTCCACAGCTTCACCGGCAGCCCGGCGGAGGCCGAGACGTTCCTGGCCATGGGTGCCTTCCTCGCCTTCAATGGTATCGCAACGTTCCCCAAGGGCGAGAACGTCCGCGAGGTGCTCCGCAACGTGCCGCTCGATCGGCTCCTCGTCGAAACGGACGCGCCCTGGCTGGCACCCGTGCCGTACCGCGGCAGGCGCAATCAGCCCGCCTACCTGCCCGACATTGTCCGTTGCGTTGCCGCGCTCCGCGGCCTATCGTTTGAGGAAACGGCCCGTCTCACAACGGAGAACGGCAGACGGTTCTTCGGTATCACGCCGAGAGGCGAGCCGGACGCCGCCGCGGCAAAGCGGTAAGGGGCAAGGGCTAAGGCGCCTCGTCCCCCCGACACCCGACACCCGACACCCGGAGTCACCCATGCAGACCATTTGGCCAACCACAGGAAGCATCAAGCCGGGCGAGCGCCTACCCCGTTTCGGCGACGGCCGCGACTGGTTCTTCGCGAAGCGGTTCGGGCTCTTCGTTCACTGGGGGCTCTACGCCATCGAAGCCTGGCACGAGCAGGACCAGTTCCGACGCCGAATCGCGAAGCGCGACTACACGCAACGGGTACACCGGTTCAACCCGGTCCGGTTCGACCCCGAGGCCTGGCTCGATCTCGCCCAGGACGCCGGCATGCAGTACGTCTGCTTCACCACCAAACACGTGGACGGCTTCTGCATGTGGAACACCGCGCAGACGGACTACAATGTCACGAAGACCCCGTACCGGAAAGACATCCTCGGCATGCTGGCCGAGGCGTGTCACCGCCGGAAGGTCCCCCTGTGCCTCTACTACTCGGTCGCGGACATGAACCAGAAGCATTACCCGAACGCCGGCCGCAGCTACGAGCGACTCGGTCCGGAAGAGGGCGACGAACCGGATGTGGCAAGGTACCTGGAGTTCGTCCGCGAGCAGGTGCGCGAACTGTGCACGCAGTACGGCGAGATTCACGGCTTCTGGTGGGACGCCAACATGATCGGACACAAAGATCCGGAGTTCAACGCCTGGATCCGCTCCATGCAACCCGCCGCCATGGTCAACGACCGCGGCTTTGGCCCCGGCGACTTCGGCACGCCGGAGCGCGAGTACGTCGGCGCCGTCAATGAGGTGCTGGCCTTCGACCGCCCGACCGAGCAGTGCCAGTCGATCGGCACGCAGAGTTGGGGCTACCGCGAGGCGGAAGACTACTTCAGCGACCGATACCTGGCGCGCAGCATCGACAACGCCTTGGCCAAAGGCGGCAACTACCTGCTGAACGTCGGACCGCGCGCCGACGGCACGTTCCCGCCGGACGCGGTGCGCATCCTGCGCAACCTGGGCGCCTGGTACCGTGGAGTGCGGGAGTCGTTCGAAGACGCCGAACCAGCCTCGCAACTCACCGAGAACCGCAGCGTGCTCCTGACGCAGAAGGCAGACTGCCTGTACCTGCACCTGGCGCGCGATCCCGCCTGCTCCGCCGTGGGCCTCAAGCCTCTCGCCCTGCAACCCGTCGAGGCGACACTGCTGAACACCGGCGCGCCCGTCGAGACCCGGGTCGAGGTCGTCCCGAATCACTGGAACGAGAAGCCCTATCTCTGGGTCCGCAACCTGCCGGTCAACGAGTTGACAGACACGACCATGGTGGTGCGAATGCGGTTTGGCATGGCGGGGGCGTAGTCCCTCTCCTCACGGTTCCCGGCCGCATTGTTTCGTGCGTCAGAGCGGATTTCCACCCCGCCCACGACGGCACATCCACCGTTGACTCCCATGAAACCGGGGGTGCCCAGCGCCCGCGAGGACGCGGGCGCTCCAAGGTCTGGCACGGGGTCTGACTTTGGAACGCCCGCGTCCTCGCGGGCTCTGGAAGCGTCGTTGCCAGTTTCACCTTGGTATGACCGGGCGGTCTGCCGCCCGGGGGGCGCTGACGCATTACGAATCTGTGTTCCGACTCCGTTGACAGACACACCGATTTCGTTTATATTCACATAGTTCTTGGTTTCACCATCTTGGGAGGTCGGACAACATTCAGCCAAGCACGCCAGGACATATCCACCTCGAACATTGTCGCGTGATCTCAGAGGTCTCGATCGACCGGCTCTGCTTCAAGATTACCCACTGCCCGACGTTTCCAGAAGCCTGCATCCTGTGGTTCCGCGATGCCGGTCGCGCGTCGCAGTTCCGTGTCCTCGGCAGATTCTCATCCTTCAGCCAGAAGTCTGTTCTGAACTTCATCCTGCGGTACGCCGTGAGTCCCAAACTGCGCGTGGAAGTGGACCGCCGCCGGTTCATGCAGCGCGTCCAGGCCCTGCCGCCCAACTTCTTCATCGATATCGAACGGCTGAGTCCCAAGGAGAAGCAACGCGTCTTCGCGGAATTCTTCGGGGCAGGCTCGCTCTTTGAGTATCTGGATCCGCCCACGAAACGACGGATTCTGGCCAAACGCTTCCACCCGGACGCCGGCGGCGATCCGCAGGCCATGCGAGTGATCAACGAGGTCTTCGACTGCCTCCGGGCAGCCCCCGTGACCGGGGCCTGATACGCAAGGCCGCGCATCTGCCTCCCCCGCCCTCCTTCGCAGTCCGCCAGACACAATTCGGCCGCGTTGCCGCGCGGCGGTGGCAGGTTATGTTCTCGGCTTTCAAACGGAGCGCTTGATGAGTCTTGTCGCCATCCTGTTGGTTGCCGCGTCGGTGGTGTTCCACGCCACGTGGAACGTGTACCTGAAAGAAGAGTCATCGGACGCCGGGTTCCTGGTGTCGTTCAATGTTGCGGCGGCAATCCTGGTCGTGCCGCTGGCGCTGTGGACCTTGCCGCGAATCGAAATCTTCCTGCCGGTTGCACCGCACCTGCTGGCCAGTTCCGTCTGCAACGCGTTCTACTATCTCTTCCTCTACCACACCTACCGCAAGGGCGACTTCTCGGTCGGTTACCCGGTCTCCAGGTCGGCGCCCATCTTCGTGGTGACGATCGCGGGGCTCATGCTTGGTGAGACAACATCGGCGACAGGGCTGGCGGGCATCGTGCTCGTGGTGGCAGGCTGCTTCCTGATCCCGTTCGGGTCGCTCAAGGACTTCGCGCGGGAAGTCAGGTCGGGCTCGTTCCTGAGCCCGGCGATGGGATTCGCGTTACTCACCGCCCTGGCCACCAGCGGGTACTCGCTGTTCGACAAGTACGGCTCGCTGCCGCCCTACCGCGCCGCCGGCACCCTGGGTTCGCTCGGATACATGGCGCTCGAGTGGCTCCTGACCGGCGTGATGCTCTACGGCATCGCGCGCTTCGGGCTGCGGCAGCGCGAAACGCTGCGACCGCTCGTCACGCACGCCAAGAAGGTATGGATCGCAGCGTTCCTGATGACGTTCTCCTACGGCTTCGTCATGGTCGCCTACCAGTTCGCCAACGTCAGCTACGTCGTGGGCTTTCGGCAACTGTCTGTCGTGCTCGGCGTCGTGCTCGGCGCGCTGGTGCTCAAGGAGCGTGTGACGCAGGGCCGCGCGGTCGGCACCGCCATCATCGCCATCGGCCTCATCCTCATCGCGCTGGCGTAGGCGGCTGCCATCGGGCGAAGATCGCCGCCTGTTCACCGCGGATGCATGGTTCCGCGTCGACCGAGACTGACCGCCAGGTGCGAGAAATGTACACAAGAAAGATGGTCTCCTGCATTTCCCGGAGAACGTTTGGGTGGATATTGAAGGGAATGCATTGTTAACGCCGCGCCGGCGTGCCGGCGTCACCACGAAACCTGAAATGATGTCGACAGAGAGTTGACAACAGGAGACCCGCATGGCTGAGAATCACCAGAAAGGCGACAGTTCCTGGTTTGTGCACGACCGGTTCGGGATGTTCATTCACTGGGGGTTGTACGCACTCGGGGCGCGGCACGAGTGGCTGATGAACAACGAGCGCATCACGGTCGAAGAGTATGAGAAGCGCTATTTCAAGCATTTTGATCCCGATCTCTACGATCCCCAGATGTGGGCCGACACCGCAGCGCGCGCGGGCATGAAGTATTTCGTGATCACCACGAAGCACCATGAGGGGTTTTGCCTGTGGGACTCGAAACTGACCGACTACAAGGCCCCCAACACCCCCGCGAAGCGCGATCTGTTGCGCCCCATGGTTGACGCCTTCCGGGGCCAGGGGCTGCGCGTCGGGCTCTACCATTCCCTGATCGACTGGCATCACCCGCACTACATCCTCGACCCGCACATTGGCCCCTACCGCCAACACGCGGACCGCGAGAAGCTCAATGTCGGACGCGACCAGATGAAGTACGCCGACTACCTGCACGGGCAGGTCCGCGAACTGCTGACCGAGTTCGGCAAGATCGACATCATGTGGTTCGATTTCAGCTATCCGAAGCCCGACGGCTCCGGCAAGGGCCATGCCGATTGGCGCTCGGAAGAACTTCTGGACATGATCCGCAAGCTGCAGCCCCAGGTGCTGCTGGACGACCGTCTCGACCTGCCTTACGGCTGGGACATCAAGACCCCGGAACAGGTCCAGCCCCGGCAGTGGGTTACGGTCGATGGGCAGCGCGTCGTGTGGGAAGCCTGCCAGACCTTCTCGGGGTCGTGGGGCTACCACCGCGACGAATCGTCCTGGCGCGACACGGACCAGCTCCTGCGCACCCTGATCGACTGCGTCAGCAAGGGCGGCAATCTGCTGCTCAACGTGGGCCCCACCGGCCGCGGCGAGTTCGACGCGCGCGCCCTGGCGCGCCTGAACGGCATGGGCGACTGGATGCGCCGTCACGGCCGCAGCATCTACGGGTGCACGGAAGCCCCGGCCGAGTTCAAGGCGCCCGAAAACTGCCGGCTCACGTGGAACCCGGAGAAGAAGCGCCTTTACGTCCACATCTTCGCCTGGCCCTACAAACACCTCTACCTGGACGGCAACGCCTTTGTCGACCGCGTCGAGTACGCGCAACTGCTCAACGACGCATCCGAGATCAAGTGCGGCATCGACGACTGGCACGGCAAGCAGCTCGGCCTGGAAAGCGGCAAGACGCTCGTGGTCAACCTGCCGCAGACCAAGCCCCCTGTCGACATCCCCGTCGTCGAACTGTTCCTGAAGTAACCCCGCACTTCACGCTCCACACACACGAGGCGACCGGCCCACGCCGGCCGCCTCGCGTGCTGTCGCGCCAGCGCGGGTCGCGCTCGACATGCCCCACCCAGTAATGAGGGAAACTATCCCAGCACCCCACCATGGGCACCCATCGTCGTTGGCGGATTGAACCGGGGGCGGGGTCGAGCGAAACCGGGCTGAAGTCGTCACAAGGGCAGATCTCGGAGCCCTCGCCGGCCGACGGGGAACGAGATCAGATGAACTCGTGGGTGGTGCCGACCTCGTCACCTCGTCGGCATACCCCGTCGCTCACCGCAGAAGCAACGGGAACGGTCCTTTGTCGCGCATCAGGGTAAAATGGGAGTCGTCTGCGTAGAGTGCAACACCATGATGCAGTGCGGCGGCGGCAACAAAGATGTCATCACGCGGGACCGTGACACCTTTGCCGCGCAGAGCTTTCTCGATTTGTGCGGCTCGGTCCCAACAGTCAACTGGAAAATCCAGCCGTACGCTGAAAGCCAAAGCCGTGCGAATGTCTGCGATCTCGGCTTCCCTGGCGCCGGTGAGGAGTTCGAACTGTACCGGTCCGCAGTGTGCGGCCTCGCCCAGTTCGAGGTAAGCCGCGACCCGGGCCTTGATGTCGCGGTTCCCCGACTTGCGGAAGAACTCGATCCACGCCGATGTGTCAATGAGCGTCATAGGTGCCCAGCGCCTCGAGCTCACGGTTCGTCAGTGGGTAGTCCGTGCCGCCGTCAAGCACCTTACGCAGAAAACGCCGTCGAGCCAGACCATCGAGGTAGCTGTCTACGGCGCACCGCACCGCTCTGGATTTCTTGCGAGATCCCGTTTCCTTCTGGATACTGGCAAGCTGTTTTGCATCAATATCAACGGTGATTCTCATCGTTCTTGCTCCAATTCTGATGCAAATATAGACCGTGGTTGGATTGCGTGCAACCTGGCGGTGCAGCCTGAATGGTAATGCGTCAGCGTCCCCCGGGCGGCAGACGGCCCGGTCATGTTTGGATGTTACTCGCGTCCGTCCGCGCCGCCACGGTCCTTGCGGCCGTGGGGCGCTGAAGCCAGACAAAGCCACAAAGCCACGAGTGCAATGCCCTGCCCTCACGGCGCGGCAGGCGCCCGGCCGCCGGTTGCGGGCGCCGTCTGGCAGCCGATGAAGAGATTGCCGTCAACCACGCTCTTGCCCCAGAGCCCCGCCGCGGCCTCGCGCACGACGGTGTTGCACCGGTCGAAGACGTTGTTCAGGAACATATTGCGCGGCGGCCGGCCGAGCCGGTCCGGGAAGAGCCACAGCGCGGCGGATTCCGGTTCGTCAAAGCCGCTGATGTGGTTTTCCCCCAGCTTGAACCAGCCGCGGACTTCAACCGCCTGCTTGACCCCGGCGGCCGCGCCGCGCGTCACGAGATTCCGGCGGAACATGGACGTCTCACTGCCGTACGAATCGAGCACGACCGGCCGCTGGCAGTCGGTGACCGTGTTGTCGTGCAGGTCCCAGTTGGCGCCGGTCGGCGGGAACACCTCGAACATGTCGCCCTTCTTCATCTCGCGCGGTTCGCGCAGCTTGAACCGCAGCGCGTCCGTGTCGAAGGCGTCAATGACCGAGACACCGGTCGGTTGTCCGCCAGCCAGCCACACCAGGTTCCAGCCGCGGTAGGCGTGCGACGTGGGCGGCCGCGCGAACGGCACCGAGTAGGCAGCGGAGGCGAACGTCGTGTTGTCGATGACCTCAACCACCGGCGCTGAAGCGCGGGCCGTGACCAGGCCGACGCCGCAGTTCCGGACCAGGTTGTCGTGGATGTTCACGTTCAAGGCCGGTTCGCGGACGCGGATCCCGGTCACCAGCGGGTCGCAGTTCCCGCGCACGTAGATTTGGTTGTCGCTGACGATCGTGTCATTCGTGCTCACCTCGATGGCGTGCCGCGCCACCGGCTTGTCCGTGACACAGGTCATGTCGAAGATATTGCCCGTGATCGTCGTGTTCGCCGAAGGGAAGTGGTCCGTGTCGGCTAGCCCCAGGGCCTCGACGGCGGAGGACCCGAAGTTGATGAACAGGTTGTTGGCGATGATGACCTGAGTCGAGCCGTGACAGGAGCGCACGGCGCAACCGCCGTACGGCACCACGCTCTCGAACACATTGTCCTTGATGATGTGCTGCCCCGACCCCACGTCGGCGAACGACGGGTCGCGGTTGCCGGGCCCCAGGTTGCCGATCGCCACGGTGCCGGCGTTGCGCACGTAGTTGCCGACAAATTTTACGAAGCGCGACGCGCTCTCCCAGGCGCACCCACCGACATCGACGATGCGGCAGTAAAGGATGCTCGTATTCTCCGGGCCGCAGTTGACATCATTGAACGCGTTCCTGCCGCAGTCGGTCGCGGAGCACCGCAGATAGGTGATCGCCTTCGAGTACGGCTTCTTCCCCGGCTCCGCCATGGTGCCGCGACTCGGCCCGTACGCGGCAAAGCATTCGCTGGACATACGGCTGGCGTGCACGTTCTCCACCAGCACGCGTTCGGTCCCGTTGACATCCGTTGCATAGCACTGCTTCAGGGACATGCCCCAGAAGAAGCCGCTACCCCACATGGAGAGATAGCCGCACTGGTCCCGATCCGCAAACCCGCTGTGCCCGACCATCGCCAGGTTGCGGATCGTCGCCTCGGTGCCGCCGTTCAAGCTGATGCACACACCCGCGCCGTACTGGAAGTCCAGAACGGTGTGCACGCCGTCCGCGCCCTCGATCGTGAGCCCTTCCGGGTCCCGCACCGTGATGCCGCGGGTTAGGCGGTACCGGCCGGGCGGCAGGTAGACATGGCGCTTCTCTTTGAGCGCCCGGTCCACAAGCGCCTGCAGCGCACCCGAGTCCACGTGCCGGATCACCGCGTCGGCCACGGCGCGCTTCGGTGCGTCGCGCAGGGTGACGCGATTCCCGTCGATCTTCTCGATGACGGTCTGCAACTGGCTTCGGATGCTGAAGGCGACCGTGTAGCCCCCGGCCCAGTCGAAGTCCTTGTCCTTAAACCGCACCTCCAGCCCGCCGGCGAGCGGCTGCCAGTCAAACGTGATCGGCATCTTCGGCTGCCAGGTCCGGGCAATGTCGTTGCTCCACCGGAACGCGGGTGGCGTGGCGCGCTCGATATCGAGGAAGTACGGATCCCACTCCTTGTCCCATTCGTCATAGCCCCGGAACTCGACCAGTTCGGCGGCTGGCTTCTTGGCAACCGCATACGGCGTCTGGGGTCCGTAGACCGTGGCCTGCACAACCGTGGGATGACACTTCGACAGGATCACTTCCTGGCCCGCGCGGAAGTCGCCGGGCGTCTTGATGACGATCTCCTTCGAGCCCGCGGTAGTCTGGGCTGTGGTCTCGAAGGCCGAACCCGAGACGCCGTAGTTCCTGGCATTGAGCCAGCCCGGGCGTTCGGCTTCCGGCTCCGGCTCGCTCGGCCAGATGCGCACATCGTCGAGGTCCGCGGCACAGCCCTTCCCCACAGCGACGGCGATCCGGAAGTCTTCCCCCGCCTCCGGTAGATAGACGGTCTCGAGCAGCCGCCAGTCGGTTGAGACGGGGCCGGTCGCGATGGGCACCACGACGGGGTTCTTGCCCGTCTCCCGGTACTCGTACGACTCGATCAGAACCGGGCCGCCACGGTAGCGGAGCGTGGCCTTGAAATACCCCGCCGCCCACAACCCGGGGCAGGCCTGGTGCAGGTGCGCCTCGCGCTCGGCGCCGGCCTGAACGTGCACGTAGACCTTGCCCTCGGGCGCACCATCGGACCGCACCTCCAGCTCGCCGCCGAAGTAATCGCTCGGGTACCAGTCGGCGGGGACATTCGGACCGCCTTTGAGCATCCAGCTCCCGCTCTTGCCGCCGGTCTCAGACACACCCGGGCGCGGCTCGAGCTGCTCGAACCCGCCGTTCTTGAGCAGCGACGGCGCGTCCGCCGCCCTGGCGCCCAACGCCCAGGCACAGACCGGCACCACGAGCGCCAGACCCACGACAAGGTTCGTTCGCATGACCCAACCCTCCTGTCCATTTCCGACGCACTTCATGCCAGGCTGCACTCACGACGAACGTTTGGAGGCTCCGCCCCCAAACCCCCGCTGGAGGATCGCTGACCCTCCAGACCTCCCATAGGCGGATTGCGGACCTGGCGATGGGCGACTCACCCTTGTGTACTGTCCAAGAACATCTTGCCCATCGCCAGGTCCGTAATCCGCACTGCGGGGTCC
The DNA here is from genome assembly GCA_001803235.1 of Lentisphaerae bacterium RIFOXYA12_64_32. GTDB lineage: Bacteria > Verrucomicrobiota > Lentisphaeria > Oligosphaerales > YB12-FULL-65-16 > YB12-FULL-65-16. The sequence continues at coordinate 15,437 of MHBL01000443.1, read as the reverse complement.
GGGGAGTCAATGATTCCCCGGCGGGGCATGGGGTGGAACCCCATAACGTTCATCGTGAACGCAACATGGCGTCACGCGCACTGCTCTGCGACTTCGCGGGCGATTTGGGCCCAATCCCAGAGTCGTTTCGGCTCGTACCGGACCGTGCTGATGTCCTTCATAATGATTTCGACGTGCAGGCCGCGCAGGCGCTTCAGATCCTGCTGCAGTGAGCGGCGCACGATCGCCGGGTCCCACTTGTCCTCGGCCAGCACGGCGGGGCTGTGTTTGTAGGAGAACACGTAGTCCGTCCCCACATTCTTGGCCGCCAGGTCCAGGTCGACCCACGGGCTCATGGAGATCTTGCGCAGGTTCGGCACGTTCTTGCGCAGGATCTCGACTTTCCGGTCGAGCGGCTCGCAGCACCCGTAGTAGGTCAGGCCGAACCGGTGCAGCCACCGGCACTCGTATTGCAGTGCGAACTCCTCGTGCATCGCGGGTGAAACCGCCGAGAAGATCTGCGACATGGTCCGGCCCCACATGTCTTGCGTGCGGACCTTGCCGGGGTTGAAGTCCGGCGGCGGCAGTTCGTTCGTGTACTGCGGCCCACCGCCCAGGCGGTGGTCGTTGTTCAGGCTCAGGACGTTCAGTTCCTCCCATTGGTCCAGGCGGCGCAGGTAGGCGTTCGTCGTCCAGTCCATGAGGCGGTGCACGTATGCGGGCCGCTCGCACATGTCCAGCAGCACCTCCTCGACCCCGGTCAGCCGCACGAGGAAGTCCCACGGCGCGATGCTGGTCATCCAGATGCCGCGTTTCTCGACCTGAATCGCGTTGTCGAACACTTCACGGTACTGCGCCACGCTGCGATCCCAATCGGCGGGCTCAAATGTCAGTTCGGGGACACGGATCTTCTCGATGTCGCCCTCGTCCTTGATCTGGATCTGAAAGTGCCGGGACACCACGTCGTTGGCGGCATCGGTGCGCGCGACGTCAACCTTCTCGCCGATCCCGAACCCGGTGTCGCGCACCGGCGGCAGGACCTCGATCGCCGGATCCATGACCATGTCGCCCTGCATGTGGTCCCACTTGTAAAGCTCCCGGCGCAGCGCGGTTTCCAGGTTGCGCCCCCATTGACTCTCGCAGCGCAGGACCAGTTCGTCGTTGACATCCATCTCGTTCCATGGCGTCTCGCTCCCCATCACGTAGACCATGGGCCGGACCGAATCGAGCTGGTTCAACCGCCGCCAGAGTTCCCGGCGCTCCTGCTGAATCGGCAGCGCCGCAATCTCCGCCTTGCGCTTTCCGAGCTCGCGCAGAATCCGCTTGTCTTTGTCCGGCACGCCTGAGGCCGGTTGCGCAACTGCTGAATTCGCCATGGTCTGTGTTCTCCGCTTCTTGGGTCCCCGCCTGAGTCCCGGCTTCAGCCGGAAGCCTGCGCCCGTGCTTCAGCCGGCGCGTACCGCGTTGCCCGCGCGACAACCGTGTGTGGTCGGCACGCCACGCCGGAGGGGCTCTTGGCGCTCCACTGCCGTTCCGCGCACTGCGAGCCCACTACGAACGGACCCGCCGCACGCTCGTAGTGGTGTCGCAGACCTGGCGGCACACCCGCCAGGCAAGACACCATCCCATGCGTCCCGCTGCCGCGCCACACACGTGTGCTGGGAATCACTTGCCGAACACGAGCTTACCCGCAGACCCCACCTGGTACAAAGCCCCGCCGGTGCCGACCCACGCACCCCAGGTATCGCTGGTCGCCTGGTGTACGCCGATGTTGAAACGCAGTTCCGCGGTTCCCGCCGGGTCCAGGCCGGCGGCCGCGAACGGAACCTTCCACTCGCAGGTCCACTCGCCCTCTCCGGCGCGCGCGACGTAGGTCACGCCCTTTTGCAGCGCGTCGACCTGCTGCGACGTCGCGCCGCCGTACGGCCCACTCTCGAACCGCCCCGCGCCATCGCCCCAGACCAGGAAGATCGGCGCCGCGGCTTTGGGACTGCCGTCCTGGAACGACACCTCGACGCCATCGCCCGTGCCCCAACTCCCGCCGCCGACCGGCTTCACACCCTTCGGCAGCACGAGCCGGATGGCCAGGTAGAAGTTCGCATCGTCGCGCGCGGCGCAGGCGGAGCCCAAAGGCGTCGGCATGGGGTCACCGGCCGGGGTCTGCGCCAGAGCCACGGCTCGGGTCTTGTCCTGCCACGGCCACTCGTCCACGGCGCCATCGACCGTCACGGGCGCGGCCAGTTTCGGGGCGGGAAGCGCGGGTGACGGCGGAGGCGGCAGGAACACAGGCTCGGTCTGCTCGCGCGTGACCACCGTGCCGCCGGTGGCCGGGGCCGCCTGGCAGTTCACGAACAGGTTCCCGTCCGCAATGCATTCCTTCCACAACCCCTCGCGGGCTTCCTTGACGACGGTCGTACACCGATCAAACATGTTGCGTTGAAATATGTTGCGACTTCCGCAACCCAACCGATCCGGCGCGAGCCACAGTGCCATCGCGTCCGGTTCGTCGAACCCGGAAAGCGTGTTGCCGACGAAACTGAACTGGCCGGTAACACTGACGGCCTGCTTCACGCCCTGCGTCTCGCCGCGCGAGATGATGTTGTCACGGATAATGGACGAGCTGCCGCCGTACGAGTCGAGGACGACGGGGCGCGTGCAGCCGGTGATGGTGTTGCTGTGAATCGACCAGTTCGCGGCAACGGGGATCGCCTCGAATGCGTCGCCCGCCTTCATCTCGCGCGGTTCCTTGAGCTTGTACTGGACCGTCTCGGGTTTCGCCGCGCCAATGATGGCATCCAGCACCGAGACGCCGGCAGGGCGGCCATTCGAGAGCCAGACCAGATGCCACCCCTCGCACTGGCGCTCGCGCCGCGAGTCAAGCGGCAGCGACGCGAACTCCGGCGAGAAGGTCACACCATCGACCACCTGGCCCACCCTGGCGGCGAGGCGGCTGGTGACGATGCCGGCGCCGCAGTTGCGGATCAGGTTGTCGTGAACCGAGACATTCACCGTCGGCTCGGCCAGCTTGATGCCGGTGACGTTGGCGTCGGGCGCGCCGCGCACGTAGACCTGGTTGTCGCTGACGATGGCGTCGCTGGCGCTGACGTCTATGGCGTACCGCGACAGGGACTTCTGATCGACACAGGTCATGTCGAAGATATTGCCCGAGATGATCGTGTTGGCCGAGGCGTAATGGCTGGGATCCGACCGGCCGGAAGCCATCACGCCCGACGAATTGAAGTTGACGAACAGGTTGTTGCGGACGATCACCTGCGTCGAGCCCACGGACGTGCAAATCATGTTCCCGCCCGTGCGCCCGCCGTATGACACGCCCCCTTCAAAGACATTGTCGGCAATGATGTGCTGCCCCGCGCCGACGTAGTCGAACGATGGGTCGCGATTGGCGACGCCGAGATTGCCCATGGCGACCGGCCCGGCGTTGCGCACGTAGTTGCCGATGAATCGGATGAAGCGCCCCGCCCCTTCCCAGGAGCAGCCGCCCGCGTTCTCGATCCGGCAATAGAGGACACTGGTGTTCTCCGAGCCGCACGTCACGTCGTTGAAGCCGTTGCGCGCGCAGTCGATGGCCGAGCAGCGCAAGTACGTGGTCTGCTTGGTGTGGGCCGTGATGGGCTTGTCCGGCGTGCCGCGGCCCCGGCTCCCGGAGACGAAACACTCGGACGCCATGCGCCGGCCGTGGCAATTCTCGATGAGCACACGCTCCGTGCTGCTGATCGTCGTGGCGTTGCAGTTCTTGGCCGCGAACCCCCAGAAATAGCTCGAACCCTGCATGGGGATGTACCCGCACTGATCGCTGTTGTCGAACCCGGAGTGGCCGACCATGCTGAAGTTCCGCAGCGTGACGTCGGTGCCGCCGGCGAAGGTTACACACGCATCATTCCCCTCGCTGATGTCCAGCACGGTGTGAACCGCGTTGTCGCCCTCGATCGTGATGCCCTGCGGGTCCCGCACCCGCAGCCCGCGCGACAGCCGGTAGTGGCCGCACGGGACGTACAGGTTGCGCTTCGCCTTGAGCGCCCGGTCGATCGCCGCTTGCAGCGCGGCGTCGTCACAGTGGCGCAACGCCGCGTCCTTGGCCGTTCGCGTCGGCGCATCGCGCAGGGTGACGGTGTTCCCCTCGATCGCGTCGATGACCGAGACCAGTTGCCCGCGCGCGGCGAAAGCAACCGTGTAGCCCTTCTCCCACTCGAACTCGTTGAACCGCACCTCGATCCCGTCCCGGATCGGCTGCCAATCCCGCGTGATCGGCACGGTGGGATGCCAGGTACGGGCCAGGTCCTCGGTCCAGCGGAACGTCTTGCCGCCCTCGGCCACGTCGAGAACCAAGACAACCCAATCCCCCTGGTCGCCGTTGTACCCGCGGATCTCCGCCTCACCTTTGATCTTCCTGCCCCAAATCACCTGGCCGTGGGGGCCCCAGATCGTGTCTAGGGCGTAGTGCGGATTACACTTCGAGACCATCACACCATGCCCGACCTTGAAGTCGCCCACGTCCGCCACGATGATCTTCTTCGACCCGACCGCAGTGGCCGCACTCGTCTCAAACCTGGAACCGGACGCGCCGCATTCCGCGGCGTTCAGCCACCCGTTCGCACCGGACGCGGACGGCGTCTGGGCGACGGAACAGGCCGACGCGAACATCAGAGCCGACAGGATCCCGAGTCGCGGCATTGGCATCGTCATCGTTCTTTCCCTTTCCGGCTGGCTTTCATCCCATTGGTCTCTATGGCCGCTACGGGGCCGGTCGGCCACTCGCGGCCGGGGCCGTACCGCAGTCGAGGAAAAGGTTGCCCTCGGCCACGCTTTCCTTCCACAATCCCTCCCGTGCTTCCTTCACGGCGACGGCGCAACGCTCGAACGTGTTACGGAGGTAGAGATTGCGCGGCGCATGCCCGGTCGCGTCTGCGGCGATGGCCAGTGCCGCCGAGCCCTGCTCGTCGAACCCGCAGATGCGATTCCCGCTCAGCGTGAATCGTCCCGAAACCTTGACCGCCTCGCTGACGCCGCCGGCGTCGCCGCGCGAAATCAGGTTGTCGCGGAGTATGGACGTCTCGCTGCCGTACGAGTCCAGTACGACCGGTTTGGCACAACCCGAAACCGTGTTGCTGTGGATCAGCCAGTTGGCGCCGTAGGGCGGGAAGACCTCGAAGACATCGCCGACGTGCATGGCCCGGGCTTCCACGAGCTTGAACCGGCAAGTCTCCGGGTCAAAGTCCGCCACAACGGACACCTCGGCCGGCGTGCCGCTCCCGAGCCACGCCACGTTCCACCCGCGGTAGCGATGCGACTGCCGCCGTTCGAACGGCACCTGGCCGGGCCTGGAGACAAACGTGGTCGAATCGACGACCTCGGCAACGCGCGACGAGCAGCGCGCCGTGACAATGCCCTGGCCGCAGTTGCGGACCAGGTTGTCGTGCACGGACACATTGAGAGCCGGCTCCTGAACGCGGATGCCGGTGACATCCGCCGCCGTAGCGCCGCGGACATAGATCTGGTTGTCGCTGACGATGGTGTCCGACGTGCTCACCAAGACCGCGGTGCGCGGGATCGGGTTCTCCGCCAGCGAAGTCATGTCGAAGATGTTGCCGGTGACGCTGGTGATGCCGGCGGGCAGGTCCGTCGGGCCGGTCGAACTCAGCATCTCGACCGCCGAGGAGCCGAAGTTCACGAACAGATTGCGGGCGACGATCACCTGTTGCGCACAGGACGCGGCGCGGATGGCGCAGCCGCCGTAGCAGACCCCGCTCTCGAACACGTTGTCGGTCACAATGTGTTGGCCCGTCCCCAGTTCCTCGTAGTGCGCCGCGCGGCTGCGCACGTTCCCCATGGCCACGGTTCCGGAGTTGCGCACGTAGTTACCGCAGAACTTCACGAAGCGCGACGCGCCCTCCCACGTGCAGCCGCCAGCGTCGACGATGCGACAGTTGAGCACACTTGTGTTCTCGGCCATGTCATTGTTGTTGAAGGCGTTGCGCGCGTTGTCGACCACCGAACAGCGCAGGTACGTGATCGCCTTGGTGTACTGCGCGGGCTCAGGCTTGCCGCCGACCCGGGACCGGCCCTGAGAGTAGAAACACTCCATGGACATGCGGGTGCCGTGACAGTTTTCAATCAGCACCCGCTCCGTGTCTTTGATGGATACCGCGTTACAGCACTTGGCCGCAAATCCCCAGAAGTAGCCCGCCCCGAGCATCGCAATGGCGCCGCACTGGTCACGCTCCTTGAACCCGGAATGACCGGTCATGGTCAGGTTGCGCAGCGTGACCTCCGTCCCGGCGGTGAGAGTGATGCACGTGCCCTCACCCTCGCTGATGTCCAGGATCGTCTCGGTGGCATTCGCCCCCTCGATGGTGATGCCCGCCGCGTCCTTCACGCTCAGCCCATGGGACAATCGGTACCGGCCAACGGGGATGTGGACGTTCTTCTTCTCCCGGATGGCACGGTCGATCACCGCCTGCAATCCCGAGTCGTCGCAGTGCCGCAGCATCGCGGCCTTGACCGTTCGCGCCGGCGCGTCGCGCAACGTGACGACGTTGCCCTCTAGCTTTTCGATGACCGTCTCCAACTGGCCCCGGGCGGCAAAGACGACCGTGTAGCCTTGCTCCCAGTCGTGCGGGTTGAAGCGGATCTCGAGCCCGTCACGCAGCGGTTGCCAGTCGCCGGTGATGGCAACGGTCGGTTTCCAGGAACGGGCGAAGTCCTCGGACCAGCGGAAGGTCTTCGAGCCCTTGGGGACATCCAGGAACAAGACCACCCAGTCGCCCTGTGTGCCGTCGTAGCCCCGGATCTCCGCCCTGTTCTCGAGGGGTTTCTCCCACGTGATAATCTGCCGCGGCCCCCAGACGACGTTTTTCACGTATCGGGGATTGCACTCGGACAGCATCACGCCCTGACCGGCACGGAAATCGCCCACCTCGGCGACCACGATCTCCTTCGATCCTGCCGTCGCCGCGGCCGTCGTCCCGAACTCGGACCCGGACGCGCCGCAGTCTCGCGCGTTCAGCCACCCGCGCTCGCCGCCCGGGGAAGCCGCAGGAGTTGGCGCCTGCCCCGCACTGGCCGCGCACCAGAGAGCTGCCGTCAACGTGGGCAGCAGCGACACGGTTCCGCAAGGGGAGAGTGTACCAATCATGGGGTTCTCCGATGAATCCCTGTTGCGTGACAACGGCTCTGGTTACCCAGATTATACAGGTTGCACCGCGGCCTGTCGCGGCCTCAGGGTCCGGGCCTAGGCAACAACACCCATACCGGTATAGGCCAAAGCCTGCCTCTGCAAGTGCCCCGCAGAACACACCGCCAGCGTGCCTGTCCCCCAGTGCCCCCCAGTGCCCCCGGGCGCGGACGGAACTTGCCCGCCCGATCATTGCGCTCAGGGCTGTTTCAAGATTCGTGACCGTCGCGTGCAGCGAGTACCCCCGGCGTGTCCCCACTCCGGGGGGGGCGGCCTGAGGACAGGCCGCCCCTACCGGGTGTGCGCGGAGGCGTGGCCTTCCGAGACGTGGTGCCAGATCTTGAAACAGCCCTGCATTGCGCTCGCCTTGCATTGCTCCGAACGCACAGTAGGGTCAGATCAGCCGGCAATTCTGCCGGCCGGACACATCAACACAGCGGTTCGGGACCGAACCGCACTATCGCTCATGGATTCAGCGGAGAACACATCCGATCTTCCCGGACCGTCCCGGAGCCACGCGCCCGTCGGCCAGCCGTCGCCGGATGCCCCGGTTCCGCCCGCCATGCAACGGATTATGACCCGAGTCATCGTGGCTGGGTGCCTATCCATGGTGTACATGTGCCTGACCGGGGGGCCGCAACAGGTTGGGTTTGCCCGGGCCCTCGGCGCCAGTCCGTTCGATTTCGGTATCATCGGCGCGATCCCGCCCGGCACGACCGCGATGCCGGCGACACGTGATCCGCCGCCGCCGCTGACCGTTGCCGACTCCCGGCTTCCACACGGCGAGGATCAGTTCCTCATTCCGCAGGGTCTTTGTTCAACGATGCCCTTCGCGGCGTTCGGTTACCCACGGAGCTTGGTCGTGTCCCCCAACGGGCGACTTCGTTCCCTTCTCATTGTCGCAGTTCGCGATACACATCCAGCGAGTATAGGAAGTCCGCGTAGCTGATCTTGGGGGACAGCGAATGGTCGGAACCGTAGATAAACCTGGCGCCGCGTTCGCGCAGTCCAGCAATGTAGCGGGAGATGCCGGCGCGGATCGCACGCCGGTCGCCGGACTCCAGGATGCGTGCGTCCAGTCCGCCGACAAAACAGAACCGGTCCCCGTACGTCTCCGCAAACCTGAAGATGTCGTTCCCTGCTTTGACTTCCATAGGGTTCAGGGCATCGAACCCGGCTTCGACGGCCAGCGGGATCATGGATTCCTGATAGCCGCAGGAGTGGAGGACGACAGGCAGGTTTCGCGAGTGAAAGAAGTCGATCATCTCACGGTAGTAAGGGAAAAAGAGCTCGCGCAGCGTGTTCGGGCTGCAGAAGAGCCGGTCACGGAACCCGAGGTCTTCGGAAATCCAGAGGCCCGAGGGAAGACCGACCTCGTCGAAGATGGTCTGCCAGCAGGTCTTGTACAGGTCAGTGTAGGTACGGTTGAAGTCGTGAATCCACTCCGGATCGTCGACCAGAGCCATGAGCATGTTGACGTCGCCGAGCGAAGCGCGCAATATTTCCCATATGAACATGTGGTCGAAGAATACCCACTTGTCCTGCGCCTTGCGTCGAGAAAGGGCATCTCGGGCCTTGGCGAGGTCGCCAAGCCGTGGCCGGTGGTCTTTCATCAGGTGTGGCTTGTACTCTTCCTCCCATATCGTGCGGGACGTCATGTGGAAATCGACGTGCTCCGGAGTTCCGGACCGGTTCTTCCACCACTTGAGCGCCCCGCCGCTGCCGTTGCGCACGATCTTCCAGGCGTCGGTCTCGTCAAGGACCACGGGCGGAGCCAGTTTCGCTTCCCAGTTGAGACAACAGCCAACACAAACCATGTCGAAGCCGAACTGATCCGTGACGTCGCGAGGATTGCCCTTGGCGTCTGCGGGCATTCCTTCCGACACCCACCGGTGCAACGTCTCGCCCCAGATGCTGTCAAACAACGGCAGGAACTGCGCCTGCCGCCCGCGCATCAGCGCCTCGACGGCGTCGTAGGATGCTTGCATGATCACCTCCAATACGTCCCGGTTACAGCCTGCTCCGGCGTGGAGAACGAGTACACGGGCGGCAGTTTGCGGTAGGCGTGGCAGTGGATGTCGATGAACATTTGATCTCTCGTCAAGGATACCCCTTGCTACACTCGGGTGGCGGGCGTCAAGCCCCAGGCCGACAGACTCCGACGCGGGGTGCTACTCGTCACCATGGGCTGTCGTAACGCGGACGTCGTCGATCAGGAACGCGCCGCCATCCGGACCGGTGCTGACGATGTAGATCTCGCCGGCCTGCAGGAATGCCGTGTCCGTGTAGGGGACATCCCGGAACACCTGCGGCGGCTGTCCCGGGACCGTGACGGTCAGGTCGAACGTCTTGGCCGCGCCCTTGCCCATGTTGAACGCCATGTCCAGGAGCACCCAGGCGCCGCGGGGGAGTTTAAGTTTCACGCCGGCGTTCGGCGTGGCGGTCAGCACACCCTGCGCATCGATCTCGAGATGCGGCCCAGTCTGGAAGTACTTGACGCCCGCGTTCGCGTAGTCGCGGAACTCCAGGTACATGGCGGACGGAGTGGCCGAGGGCATCTTGAGACGAAGGGATGCCCGTATGGGGCCGGCATCCGCTCCGATTGGGTAGTGCAGGAACGGGAAGAAGTTGCGTTCCTCGTTCTTCCCCTCCACGAGCATCAGGCTGTGCTTCCCGGATGCCGCGTCCGTGTCTGTCACCACGATCCTGTGGTTCAGCTCGGTCGGTCCCGGCGCAAGCTCGCCGGAATGGACAGGGGCGGCCCCGGCCGCCTCGTCATCGTAGGTCCACTCGAACCCTCTCGGAGGAGGACCCGACACGGACACGATGGGTGTGTGCTTCATCCTGCTTGGCAGCGAGGTCCAATCGTGGTCACCGTAGAGCCCGACTTTCGAGAGGTCCGTCGGCTTGAATCCCAGCTTCAGGGCGGGCGAGTCCGGGCGCAGGCGCAGATCGCGGTCGGCGGCGTCCATGAACAAGGGATCGGCCATGACCGATCCGGCGTCGTAGCCTTTCGCCTGCCAGTCCGCGAACGTCCCGAGCGGTTGCTCCTTGCCGCCGGAGAAGAGTTTCTCGCCCGCGCGGGTGGTGCCCGGCCAATAGAGGTTCTTGCTCATCACCTGAGCGTTGGTCGCATTGCCCGTCCGCACCAGCGCGGAATTGCCGCCGTCATCGTACACGATGTTGCGCTCGAACACGATGGGGTTGGGGTTGAGCTTCACCTGCACGTCCCACCAATGCTCGCCAGTCCTGATGCCGGTCTGCTGACAGAAGGCGAAGATATTGTCGCGAACGATGCACTCATGTCCGCCGTTGCCCGCGAAACCCCAAAGGACGTCGTGAATCACGTTGCCCTCGAACAGGACCCCCGACGTGCCAGAGTCAGGGTAGAGGCCATTGGCGTATCCACCCGAGTAGGAGCGCACATCGTGGATCCAGTTGTAGCAGATGCGCGTATCCTTCTGCCAGCCGAGAAGGTAGATGGCGGCGCCGTCGTCGAGCAGGTAGTTCATCACGTGATGTATGTGGTTGTACTCCACCACGTTGCCATCCTGGTAGAATCCATACTTCTGGTCGGCGCTCCACCCCCAGCCGATCGACATTCCCGAGTAATCGCCATAGCTCACCTCGTTGTGCGTGATCCGGTTGTTGGCGGCGCACGGCCCGGTCAGCACCCCGACGGCGCCGTTCCACACGTGGGTCATGTCATGGATGTAATTGTTGTCGATCACGTTGCGCTCGATGTGGTCGAACTCGCCGCGCGGCTTCCATATGCGAGGGTCGGCGGTCTCCCAGAACAGGTATACCCCGCCGCCGCCCAAGTCATGCATGTGGCACTTCCGCACCACGTTGTCGGCGCAGCCCTGCATCAGGACGACCGCGTGTGCACCGACCTGGGTGACCTCACAGCCCTCGATGGACGTGTGCCGGAGACCGATCGCGGCGACGGCGCCGGATTCCAAAGCAATGTCAGGGGTCGCGAACCCGGTGGGGCACCGTGCCTGACTGCCGGTGAGCGAGCGCCCCTGCGGGGTCCAGTCGGCGTGGGTGAAGGTGATGCCAGAGAAGCGAAGGTGCTCGACGTAGGCGCCCCGCTCCGGATCACCCTTGAACTGCAGCAGCGATGGCGTCACAGGCACAATGACCGTTGCCTTGCGCATGTCCTCTCCCGGCAGGGGGATGTAGCGGACAACTCCCGTCTGGCGGTCGAGATACCATTCGCCCGGTGCGTCCAGGCAGGCCGGCGCGTTCTCCACGAGGTAACGCGACCGCGTGCTCGACCATGCCATCGGACGCTCCGTGATGACCGTTTTCGTCTCCGGTCGGAACTCCTTGACGCGATGCTGGCTCGACAACCAGCTCTCATAGATCACGAGCTGCATGTCCGGGCACGCGGCAATGTTTTGAGTCATGTCCTCCCCCGCGTAGTAGAACCCGTCAGCCTTCCCGTTCGCGTAGTCGGGCTTTGTGATCAGGCCGGTGGCATAGAAGAAGCCCTGATTCGGGCTGCGTGCCCGGACCGCGCGGCGACCGTCGACGAACATCTGGCGGAAGTAGAGCTTCCCTTCGCGCACCTCGGGGACATCGGCACTCCATACGCCGTTACTCTCCGGGCGCCATCCTTCGATTCGCACGCCGCCGCTGATGGTCACCGCCCCCGGTATCGCCGCGCGGTAGGTGATAGGCGACTGCTCGGTGCCGGAGTCTTCCGGCGTGAAGCGCAGGGGCTCCGAGATGGAATAGGTGCCGCGGCGTAGCACGACCTCGACGGGGCCCGCGAGTTTCCCCTGGCTCTTCAACTCGCGGAGTTTCATCTGGGCGGCGCGGATGTCCTGGCACTCCGCCAGTACCCGGACGCCGTCCGGAAGCGCACAGGTCACCGTCACCGGCGCGCGGGTCCTGGCACAGCCCGTCCCGCACAACGCCAGAAGGGCGCCCGTCCACATCAGGCTACCAGCCAGACACTTGCTTCCGACCATCGTTGACCTCCTTGCATGTCTGCACACGCCAACAGCGCGGCACTCGCCACGGGCACACTCACACGCGAGAAACCGAACTCGTCAGTTCCCGTCCCAGTAGACGTCGCCTGGACTGGGGGGGATGGAGGAGAAGAGCCTGTACCCGACATGCCCATCGAGATAGGCGACGTTGATTCCGTTCCCGTGCCGGTTCGTGCTCAGGCGTATCCCGTTCCAGATGCCCGACGTAATCCCCCATTCACAGACGACCCAACCGTAGGTACCACCGCAGTCCTGGAGATACATGGTTTCGGTCGGTCTTCCGAACGCGTTCAGCGTGTGGCCGGCAATCTTGACCCAAAGCCAGGGATTCGCCCCCGTTGACCCCGAGACACCGTCGCGAAACGACGAGTCGCAGTTGATACCATATGACCTGTTCCCATTGGTATCGGGCGCTTCGTCCTTATCGATGCCGGGCGTGAGTTCGCCGGCCGTGTAGCGCAGGTTGTGAAGCAGGGTATACCACGTCGAGGGGCCCGCTCCCGCCGAGGCCGGGACGGCATAGTTCTCAAAGTCGTCGCTGTACAGAAACATGACCGTGCTGAGCGACTTCTCGATGGCAACGCAGTTTGCCGTCATCGCCTTCTGTTTCGCCTTCTGAAGCGACGGCAGCAGCAGTGAGGCCAGGATACCGATGATGGCGATGACGACGAGGAGTTCTACCAGGGTGAATCGGCGCGACCTGCCTGACAACCGGCGCAATGACGGCGGAGTGGCTGGCCCCGCGGTCCCGGCCTTGGTCCTACGCTCAGACGTAGTCGTCATCATCTGCCTCCCTCTCCTCTCCCACGTGACGCGGGCCGCTCCCGTGGGACAGGCAGCAAAACAGGCCTGTCCCTTTCACGGCCTGTCCCTTTCACTATTGTACAGGTGGGACGGGCGGATGTCGTGACCCGGCGGCACAATCGGTTGAACAAACACATAGACCGGTATATGGCGGGCCGGCCGTGAGCCGGGCGCGACAGTCAGTGGGGGCTTGGGGTGCTGAAAAGGCCTTTCCAAGCGGCCATCGATGACGGGCCTGGGGTTTCATCAGTACCTGACCAAACTCCGCCTGGACCACGCCAAGCACCTGCTCCGCGAGACCTCCCTCACGGCTAAACAGATTGCGGGGCAATCCGGTTTCCAGAACGCCGTTCACTTCACCCGCCGTTGCCGCGAACTGAATGGCATTCCCCCCCGGCCGCTACCGTGAGGCGGAACCCCGGGTTGGCCCCTGAACACCTGTCGGACGGGGTCTTGCTGTGACGGGAACACAACACCGACCGCGTCAGATTCCGCATCGACATCCGTTGACAACAACTCTATTCTGATTATAGTTATCGGTCATGGACTCGGAAGTCTACAAAGCCATTCAGCGCTGGGCGGGGGAACTCGACGGGGTTTTCACCCTCAACGATCTACGGGTGATATTTCGTGACCGGATTGATGCGTCCGTGTACAAGCGGATCGAGAACTTGGTGAAGTCAGGAACGTTGATCAAGGTGAAGCGCGGCATCTACGCCACGCCCGAGGCCACCCTGACGGCGATCAGCAATCGCATCGAACCGGGGGCCTATATTTCCACCGGCACGATCCTGGCCAAGGCGACCGTCATCGGCTCGATTCCGGTGCGCAAGGTGCAGGCCGTGAAGAAAGGTCGACCGCGAGTGTATCGGTGCGCGCTGGGAGTCATTGAACACCTCAGCGTAATACCCCGATTGTACTTCGGATTCAACGCGGTCGAGGGGGTTTTGTACGCTACGCCGGAGAAGGCGTTTCTCGATGTGTGTTACTACGCATACCGCGGAAGAACGTTCTCATTCGATCCGGCTAGCGATGTTAGTGTTGGCGACTTGAAGCGGGAGGTTCTGACCGACTATCTGACGCGCTATGATCCGCGTTTCGTCGGTTATTTCAATCGCATCTGGGGGGGGCGATGGTAGACCAGCAACAGGCTTTGATCGCCCGTGTTCTGGATCTGCTTGCACAGCGATTCGGCAAGCGTGCCGTGCTGCGCGGCGGAATGGTGCTTCGCATCCTGGGGTCGCCACGCTTCACGAACGATCTCGATTACCTGTTCGTGCCTTACAAGTCAAAGAAGGATATCGAGTTGGATGTCGTGTCGTGCTTGCAGAGCATCGATGGCGCGTCGGTAAGCCACTCACTCAACTCGAAATGCCTGCGAGTGGTGGTGACGGTTGGCGGGGTCGCGATCCAAGTGGAGGCAAAAGTCGCCATGAACGCCCGGACCTCGCTGGCGTCCACACGTTCGCTTTCCCGCCAGTACAATCTCCCGCCGCGCATGATCTGCGTGATGGAACACTCGGTCGCCATGGCCAATAAAATGGCGGCGTGGAATGAGCGTCGACTCATCCGGGATCTCTACGACATCTGGTTCTTTCTGCAAATGGGAATTACCCCGGACACGGAGACGCTTGCGGCGCGGCTCAAGAAGCCCGAGTATTCGCCATCGGTGAAGTTGGGTGCTGTTTTCGACGGTTCATCCGTGCCGGAGTTCTACGACTTCCTGCGTCATCATGTGGCGCAACTCAGTGACGTGGAGATTCGCGATTCGCTGTCTGACTATTTGCCCCCAGAGGAGGCGGATGGCCTTGCCATGCAGTTCCGCGCCGCCTTGGCGAAACTTCGTGCCCCGTTCTGCCCATCTTCTTCTGTCCGCTATGCTGCCAGTCTGTTGTCGCCGAAGGACTTGCAACGCACGGGTAGTTCTCCCCCTCGTTTCTGGGGTCTGACGCGGGGGACTGAAAGGTCGGAAAATGTGCGGAGGTGAGATGACGAGAGCGGTTTCCTCGTCCACGGTGTTGTTGATGAAACGATACCGAAAGACAAGGAGAACCGCTCTCGATGTACACCATACCCGCGATTACCGGACTTGTCCGCTGGCTCTGCCGAAAATTGACGCTCGACGAACTGCTCATCGCGGTCACCATCCTCCTGGAGGTGATCAACGACACGCGCGAGGACATTCGTCCCCGCAAGGACTTCGAGGTCAAGCACCCGCACTATCGCAAGTTCACGGTCGACCCGGAACCGCCGTTGACCGCCGCACCGCCCATCCCGGAGCCGGCGCTGACTCTGGACTGGCGGCAGTTGCTCGACGACCATCGGACGAAGACGGGCAAAGATCTCGCGCCGGTGCGACGGCGCAAAAACGCGCAACGTCCGCCGGACGGGGCCCGTTGCGAGCGGTGCGGTGCGACGGCGCGCTTCCTCTATGTCAACGACGGGAAGCTGGCCAGCCAGTT
>MHBL01000442.1 GCA_001803235.1 Lentisphaerae bacterium RIFOXYA12_64_32 | reverse complement strand
GAACGCGCGTCGATACGGAGCGTTCCCATGCGGCGTGACCCGATCTTGAAACAGCCCTGTGCCGCGGGCCCGGACGCTTGACAACCCGCCGTTCCAGCGGCATGTTCGACTGTTTGGATCAGGGGCCTCATCGAGAGCGGGACCGGAGCAACGCGAAAGGACGGACTCCATGCGCGAACGATTGACCCGGTTGCTTGACGAACTCCTGGTGACGCACGCCCCCAGCGCCATGGAACAGGAGATGGACGCTGCGGTCTTCAAACACCTGCGTGAAATCGGCTCGCCCGTGCAGCAGGACCCGCACGGGAATATCTCACTGACCATTCCGGGGCGGACGAAGCGCCAGGGCCATTTGACGACGCTGGTCACGGCGCACAAGGACGAACTCGGCGTCATGGTGCACCGGATCGACCGTGACGGCAAGATGTGGGTCGAGCCGCTCGGCGGCTGCCGCCCGGGCAAGTACGGCGAAGGCCCGTTCGACCTCGTCACCCCGAACGGCGTCATCGAGGGTGTGCTGTGCATGGGCTCAATGCACAGTTCCGAGATGTCGCCGCGCATCCACAAGGTCAAGACGCAGGTCATGAACTGGGACGTGGTGTACCTCGACTGCAAGCTCAGCGCCGAGCAGTTGAAGAAGCGCGGCGTCACGGTCGGCGAGCGTGCCGTGATCGGACGGCGCCGCAAACAGCCCATGTACATCGGCAAGGACTACGTCGGCGGTTACGCGCTCGATGACAAGGCGGCCGTCGCCGTACTGCTGCTGCTCGCGGCGCAACTGAAGAAGACGCCGCCGCTCTACGACGTCTGCATCGGCATCACCGCGTGCGAAGAGGGGGGCGTCTCCGGCGGCGCGTACATGGCCCAGCACCTCGACCCGCTCGACTTCATTGCCGTGGAGGTTGCGCCCATCGCCGAAGAGTACCCCATCGCCATGGATAAGCGGCCGGTCGTGTACTTCAAGGACGCGGTCTATCACTACTCGCCCGACCTGTGCCGCGAACTGATCGCCGCGGGCGGGCGCGTGGGCGTCGAGTGCCAGCCTTCCGTGGTGCGCTCGTTCGGCAGCGACGCGAGCGGCGCTCTCAAAGCCGGACTCAACGGCCGCAGCGCCTGCCTCGGTTTCCCAACCGAGAACACGCACGGGTTCGAGATCGGCCACCTCGGCGCCATGGAAGCCTGCGTGCGCCTCCTCGCCAGGCACTTGGTCCACGGCCCGAGCGCGCCCGCGTCGGCGTAGCCGCGTGTGCCCGCGATCCGTAACTTCCCAAAGCCCCTTGGGCAGCCCCTCCCCTGTGCGCAACCCGGCCTACAGATCGCGGCCGGCCGGTTGCGCCTTGCCGCCTCACGGACGGCAACGACCTCGACGGTGACGTCATCCCGCCTTGTTACCGCGCCGCCCGGTCAGCCGTCGCAGGACCTGCCGCAGGGTCTGCAGCGACTCGTCGATGCCGAACGCGAACGTCAACACGAAGTAGCCCACCCCGTAAGTCCCGAGCACCGCCACGGCTAACGGGATCGGGTGCCAGGCCGGGAGAAGGACCTTGACTCCGAACCCGGCGGCCGCGGCCAGGCCCGCGGCCAGCCAGAGCCGCGCGACGACCCAGGCGGATACGCCGGTATTGCCGATCTCACGGTTCAGGGCTCGACGCAGCAGCGCAAACTCGACCCAGGCCGCGACACCGGCGGACGCCGTCAGCCCTGCCACGCCCCACCGCGGCGCGATGCCGAGCCAGCCCGGCAGCAGCAGAGCCGCCACGCCACCGAGTGCCGCCGTCAGGCTCAGGCGCAGAATGGCGAAGCGCAACGGTGTGCGCGTGTCGTGCAGCGCGTAGAACGCCGAGGCGTACAGCCGCCCCATGGTCGCGGCCAGCAGTCCGACGGCAGACCCGGCCAGGGCGCCCCACACATAGAGCACATCACCGCGCCGGAACTGACCGGTCTGGTAGATGGCCCCGACCACCACATCGCCCAGAACCAGAAACGCCATCGCTGACGGCACCACGTAGAACGCAATCCGGTGCAGCCCGCCGTTCAGCCGCGCGGCGAGTTTCGCCGCCACTTCCGTCTTGCCGCCGACCATGCTGGACATTTCCGGCAGTTCCGAGGCGGACACCGCCATGCCGAACAGGCTCACGGGCAGGACGTAAAGCGTCTGTGCGTAGCTGAACGCAGCGACCGCGCCCGTTGGCAGCAGGCTGGCGAGGATCTCGTCGACGAACGCGCTGACCTGGGCCACCCCGCGACCGAACAATGCCGGCACGAAATTCGTCAGCAGCTTGCGCATGCTCGCCAGCGTCCAGTTGAAGGCGGGTCGCAGCGTGCCGGCCAGGCGCAATGCCGCCGGGAGCTGCACCCCGAACTGCAGCGCACTGCCGGCCACCGACGCCCAGGCGCAGACCGCGGCCAGCGACGCTTGCCCCACGCGCGGCCCCCACACGAGCAGCGCCACGATGATGATCAGGTTCCAGAACACCGGCGCCAGATAGGGGATCAGGAACCGGCGATGAGAGTTCAGTATACCCAGACACCACGCCGACCCGACCAGCAGTCCCGCACCGGGAAACAGGATCCGCACCAACTGCACGGTCAGGTCCCGTTTCTCACCGGAGAACCCAGGCGCGATCACCGCCACCAACACCGGTGCCGCAACGACCCCCACCGCAACCAGCACCGCCGTGATCAGCCCCAGCGTGGCCGCCACACCCGCCGCCACCTCGCGCGCTTCGCTCTCGTTCCCCTCGGCCCGCAGCTTCGCGTACGCCGGAATGAACGCGGCCGACAGCGAACCCTCGCCGAACAGGTTCTGCAAGAGGTTCGGGATGCGAAAGGCCGCACGGAACGCGTCCGCCGCGTCGGAGTTGCCCAGGTAGTGCGCGAAGACCCGGTCTCGAACCAACCCTGCTATGCGGCTGCAGAAGATCCCGAACCCGACGGCCAACGCACCCAGGCTGCTTCCCTGTGGGGACGGGTTGCGCGGGGACTCTCTCGTCGTCGAATCCACACTCATGAGGGTGTTCCGATAAACCACCGGGGCGACGCGCAACTCACTTCGTCTTGCCGCCGGCGTCCCGGATCCGGCCGGAGTCCAGCGTCAGCGCTTTGCGGATGAGATACCAGTCTTCGCGCTCGAGACGCCGGCCCATGACCGCGGCCGCCTCGGTGATCTGCTCCGGCGTCTTGATCCCCACCACGCCCACCTGGATGGCCGGATGCATCAGCGTCGCGGTCAGGACAAGCTGGTAGATGGACATGCCGTACTTCTCAGCCATGGACTTCAGGCCCTGCACAGCCGCCGCAACCTGACGGAACCGCTCGCCCTGGAAATCCGCGTGGTGCTGCCGGAAGTCGGAGAACGTCTCATCACCCTTGTACTTGCCCGAGAGCAGGCCCTTGTGCAGCGGCGAATAGACCATGACGCCCAGATTCTCGCCCTCGCAATAGGGCAGCAAATCGTTCTCGATCTCGCGCGCCAGCAGGCTGTAGGGCGGCTGGCACACGTTGTAGGCGCCGAATCGACGCAAGGCGCGCAACTGCTCGGTCGTGTGGTTGCTCACACCGTAGTGCCGGATCTTCCCGGCCTTGCGCAACGCTTCGAGCACCTCCGCAAGCTCGAACAGCGGCGTCAGCGGGTCGACCAGATGCAGGAGGTAGACGTCGATCGTGTCAATCCGCAGACGCTGGAGCTGAATGTCGCAGCGTTCTCGGACGTGCGCGGACGACAGGTCCGGGTACCGCGACCCGTCCGGGTTGAAGTGGTTCACCACCTTGGTGCAGACCACAACCTGGTCCCGCGGCACCGCGCCGAGGAACTCGCCCAGCACTGCCTCGCCGTAGCCGTCCCCGTACGCGTCCGCCGTGTCGAAGAAGTTGACCCCCGCGTCGAGCGCCGCGCGCATGGCGCGCAGGA
This sequence comes from Lentisphaerae bacterium RIFOXYA12_64_32, assembly GCA_001803235.1. GTDB lineage: Bacteria > Verrucomicrobiota > Lentisphaeria > Oligosphaerales > YB12-FULL-65-16 > YB12-FULL-65-16. The sequence goes on along the minus strand of MHBL01000442.1, from coordinate 2,819 downwards.
TGTCGCCTTTGGACTGCTCGCCCCAGAAACGCGGACTGAGCTGCCATGTCCCGTAACAGACCGGACTGACCTGCAGCCCTGTCGCACCGAACGTCACTCGTGTTGCCATGGTGTAGCCTCCGTCTGCTGAGAAACAAAGACCGGAGACAAAGACTTGAGACAAAGACCCAGATATTCCGGTCTCCCCATCTTCGTCTCCCAATCTTTGTCTCTAGTCTTCGTCTTTCCGTCCCGCCCGTTCTTCCGTTTCGTTTGGCACTACCCTGTACCGTATTACCGGGTTCCCTGCTGAGGTGTCCCGGGTGATGTATCGGACGAAACGGACCCAACGGACACATCGGACGCATCCGCCCCTCGCCTCCGACACTCGCCCACACCCCTCGCACGTCAGGCGGCTCCGCAGACAGTAGTCCGGCAGCCCGACACGCGCAAGCCACAGCTTACGTCACGCGGCCGATCCGGTTATGATTCCCGCGTGAACTCCATCGCGTTAGCTCGACCCCGATGCCCGGCCAGCCCCTTGGTCGGCGTTTCTCTGCGGCACGCACCTGCACGCCAGGCGATGGTTCAGCCCGCGAGGACGCGGGCGCTCCAGGGCGCCACCGTCAACCTGTCAGACGTCACGTCGGCGCGGGCGGCATGTCGGCCGCGACGGCGCCGACCAACATGCCGCAGGCAGCGTGGATGTCGCGCCCGCCGCTGTAACGGCGTCCGACCGGCACACCGAGGCGTGCAGTCAGGGCGTCGCGGAAGCCGTCCAGTTCCGCGCGGGACGGGGGCTGAAATCGGCCGGTGGGATCGTTGACATCGATCAGGTCCAGCTTGACCGGCAGGCCGCGGGTCAGTTCGGCGAGCTGGCGGGCGTCCTCGTCGCGCGTGTTCACGCCGGAGATCAACGTCCAGGCCAGGACGACGCGTCGCCCCGTGGCCTGGTGGTACTCGTGCAGCGCCTGCAGCAGGTCGGACGTCGGATAGGCCGCTTCGACCGGCATCAGTTCGCGGCGACGGACCGGGTCGGCGCTGGTCAGCGACACCACCAGGCGGTACGGCTGCCGCTCCGCCGTGAAACGCCGAATGCCGGGCACAATGCCAACCGTCGATACCGTGATCGCCTTGGCGGCAATCGCCATGCCGCACGGCTCGGCGAGAATGCGGGCCGCCCGCATGACTCGCTCGTAGTTCAGCAACGGCTCGCCCATGCCCATGAACACCACGCCGCGCACCGGGTGCGGCGAGTCCGCCTGGACCTGGGCCACCTGGTCCACCATTTCCCACGTCGCCAGGTCCCGCCGGAACCCCATGCGGCCCGTGGCGCAGAACGTGCAGCCCATGGCACACCCGACCTGGGAACTGACGCAGATCACATACTTGGGGTCATCCGCCCGGTGCAGCAACGGAATCCGCACGGCCTCGAACGGTTCCGGCCCGTCGCCACGAAACAGGTACTTGGTGAACCCGTCCACGGCCGACGTCTGCTTCTCGACCCGCGTCAGGCGCGGCATCACGGTCAGGTCCCGGACCTTCTCGAGCAACCGGGCAGAGGTACTCGGCAGGGCATCGGGCAGCACACCCCGCCGCACGACCGCGACCTGAAGCTGCCGCGCCAGGCGCAGGCTCACACCCAACGGCGCCAAATGCACGTACAACTCGTCGGCGGTGATGTCTTTGAGGATGATCGGCATGCGAACCAGAGTCTGCCCACCAGCTACAGCGCCACCCGGTACACCTGCGCGGCGGCGTCGCGCTGCACGGTGCGGGCGTAGCGGACCGCGGGGTAACCGAACAGCATCGCGTAGTGGATGTGATCGACCGGCAAGCCGAAGTCCGCCTTGAGTTCCGGGAGCGTCTCCAGCACCATCCACAGCAGGCCGCACCAGACCGTGCCCAGACCGGCGCTCTGCGCCAGCAGTTCGAAATACGCCAGGGCCAGCGTCACATCCTGGTTCGGGCACGGCGCATCCGGCGGCGCGGACACAACCAGGGCGTGCGGCGCACCGCGCAGAATGATGTCCTTCTGGTGGTCCATCGACTCCTTGACGAGATCCTCGAGGTACGAAAACCGCTCCGGGACACGCCGCGCCGCGTTCGCCACGGCGAAGCCGGCGTAGACCTTGTCGCGCAACCGCTGCATGACCACCTTGTCGTCGATCACCCTGAACGTCAGCTCGTGCCGGTTGACGCCGGTCGGCGCGTTGGCCAGCGTCGCCAGCAACTGCTTGATCAGCGCCGGGTCCACGTTCTGGTTCCGGTACTGCCGGACACTGCGCCGACCGCGAACGAAACGCGCCATATCCTCGAACCGCGGGAAACTGTCGTGCGACAGGGGCAGACTGTCGACCGGCTTGCGGCCCAGCACGGAGACCGCGCCGGACGGACACACCGCCAAACAGTGCTGGCACTGAATGCACTCCTCCTCCTGGTCCGGACGGATGCACGGCAGCGCCTCGCCCTCCTGTTCAATGATCCCCGCCGGGCAGTCATGCGCGCACTGGCCACAACGTGTGCAACGCTGTTCATCGACCGTGAACTGAATCATCGCCGGGCCTCCTCATTCCGTCCAATCGCTTTTCGCAATCCTCGTCGCCATCGCGTCTCGATGACCTACACCGTGGCGGGCACCGGATCGATAGTCGAGACTCGACGCGCCGGTGCACCTAGCGCTGCCGCCATCAGGGGCTCCGGATCGAGCCACCTGCCCGACCGCCCAGCCGGTACAATGCCCCCTGTCGTCGTCGTCGTCAACACGGCACCCCGCAGGCCGGTAATGCGTCAGAAGCTGTGAAAAAATCGCCAGTGGCCTGAACGTGGCCTTGTGGCCC
>MHBL01000441.1 GCA_001803235.1 Lentisphaerae bacterium RIFOXYA12_64_32 | reverse complement strand
GGGAACTGCAAGGCTGGAGCCTTGCTCGACTTCCTCAGAGCGTCATTCCACAGTAGCGACAACCGCCGGCATCGTTAGGGCAATTTGGATGACCGCTGCGCCTTGGACCTCGACGGATAGCGCTTCCACGATTCAGGATCACGGTAATGCGTCAGAAGCTGTGAAAAAATCGCCAGTGGCCTGAACGTGGCCTTGTGGCCCGCGGTCTGGCAGGGGCCGGTTGGTGGTCGGCCGGGCGTTGGGCTGCATGGGGGCGCGATGGCGGGCCGTGCCTTGGAGGATGGTCCGCGGGGGGGGACCACCGGCGAGGCACTGACGGTTCGATGTGCTTTCGCGAACGGGG
>MHBL01000440.1 GCA_001803235.1 Lentisphaerae bacterium RIFOXYA12_64_32 | reverse complement strand
TAGGCGTCAGCCCAGGTCAAACTTCGACCTTATCTCCACCCGCAACTGACGCATTACCCGTTCGACGCATGTGCGTTTGACAATCACGGGGGCATTCTTACGTTTAGCGAACTGCACCGCCACGTCGCGTTCTCGTGTGCCGTGTTCCTGAAAACGCGAGGAGATGAATGAAAACCGAACTTCGGATCGTGTTCCAACCCAGCGGGCGGACCGTTCACGTCCTGGCTGGCACGAAGATCTTCGAGGCCGCCGCGCGCGCCGGGCTGCTGCTCCAAAACCCCTGCGGCGGCAAAGGCACGTGCGGCAAATGCCGCGTTCGGATTGTCAAGGGCGCCTGCGAGCCGACCGAGGCGTGCCGCAAGCTCCTCGGGGACGAGAAGACCAGGGACGGCTACCGCCTCGCCTGCCAGGCGGCCATCACCGAAGAGTGTGTCGTGGAGGTCCCCTTCGCCTCCCTGTACGACAGCCGTACGCAGATCCTCACCAGCGCGGAGGGCAAGTGCCTCGGCGGCAAACCGGCCGTGTGGAAGAAGTACGTCGAACTCCCGCCCCCAACGACTCACGACGCGCTCGCGGATCTTAAACGCCTCGAACGCGTGATCGGCCGTTTTCACGTCAACTTGAACATCATGCACGACCTGCCGGTCACGCTGCGACAAGACAATTTCACCGGCACCGCGGTGGTCTGCGCGTCGCAACTCCTCGCGTTCGAGCGCGGCAATACGGAAGCGGACTGTTACGCCGTGGCGTTCGACCTCGGCACCACCACGGTGGTCGGCGCCCTGCTCGACCTCGCCCAGGGCCGCGAGATCGCCGTGGCCGCCACCATGAACCCGCAGATCAGCTACGGCGATGACGTCATCAGCCGCATCACCCGGGCCCGCGAAGACGCCCACAACGTCGCCAAACTGCAGCGGGCCGTGGTCCAGACGTTCAACGACCTGATCTCCGACCTGGTCACGCAGACCGGCATAGACCGGCACCACATCTACGAAGTGGCCGTGGCCGGCAACACCACCATGCAGCACTTCTTCTGCGGCATCAATCCGTCCGCACTCGGTGAAGTCCCGTTCCCCCCGGCCTACGTGCGCGCCCTTCTGCTCGATGCCCGCGAGGTCGCACTGGACCTGCATCCCAACGCCAAGCTCTACGTGTTCCCCAACATCGGCGGCTTCGTCGGCGGTGACACCGTGGCCGGCGTGCTTGCCAACTCGCTGCTCGACGCGAAACAGCCGACCCTGTTCATCGACATCGGCACCAACGGCGAGATCGTGCTGGCAAACCGCGGCAAGCTCTCGGCCGCCTCCACCGCCGCAGGCCCCGCGTTCGAAGGCGCGCGCATCACCGCCGGCATGCGCGCTACCACCGGCGCCATCGAGAAAATCGTAGTGGAGAACGGCGACATCGCCTGCAATGTCATCGGCAACGCCCCACCCGTGGGACTGTGCGGCACGGCCCTGATCGACGTGGCCGCCGAACTCCTGCGCCTCGGCGTGATCGACACCACCGGCCGCGTCGTCGCACCGGACGAGCTGCCGGCAACCACACCCGACGCCATTCGCGCCCGCATCCACGACCACAACGGCCAGATGGACTTCCTCATCGCCGCGGCGTCGGAAAGCGGCACCGGCGAACCCGTCTACCTGTGCCAGCGCGATGTGCGCGAACTGCAACTCGCCACCGGCGCCATCCGCGCCGGCGCCAACATCATGCTGCGCAAGGCGGGACTGGCCCCCGAGGACCTCCACGAAGTGCTGCTCGCCGGCGCGTTCGGCAACTTCATCCGCCGCCGAAATGCGCGCCGCATCGGCCTGCTGCCCGCGCTGCCGACCGAGAAGATACGGTTCGTCGGCAACGCCGCCTGCATGGGCGCCAAAGTCGTCCTGCTCTCCGCCGAACAGCGGGATGTCGCAGAGAAAATCGCCGAGACCACGGAGCACGTGGACCTGTCCCTCGCCCCCGATTTCCAAGAGGAATTCAGCATGGCCATGCTGTTCCCGGAATCGGAGTAGCAGCCCCGGGAAGGTTTCAGGTGTCAGGAGGTCGAACGGACCAAACGGACGCTCCCTGCTCCGCGCTCCCTGCAGCGCGCTTCCCTCACCCCGAAGCGCGCTGCTGGATCGAGTCGAGGTACCCCACCGCGCCCTTGCCGATCTCCGCCGCATTGGCTTCGTCGGTGTCAATGTGCATGTCCAGTCGGAAATCAGGGCGGACACGGACCACGACATCGCCGAAGATCAGCTCACGGTCGCCGTCGACCCGGATCCGCACCACGTCGCGGTCGCGCACCGCGAACTCCATAGCTTCCGCCGGGCTCATGTGAATATGGCGCTGCGCACAGATCACGCCGTGATCAAGCCTGATCTGCCCCGCCGGCCCCTCCAACACGATGCCCGGCGTGCCCGCCAGGTCGCCCGACAGCCGGATCGGCGCGTCGATGCCCAGCTTGTACTCCTCGGTGCGCGAGATCTCGACCTGGCTCTCCGGTCGCACCGGCCCCAGCACCCGCACCCGATCGATGCGGTCCCGCGGCCCGATCAGGTTCACCTGCTCCTTGCAGGCGAACTGGCCGGGTTGCGTCAGGTCCGAGTGCCACGTCAGCGTGCGCCCCGGACCGAACAACCTCTCGACATGCTCTGGGGTCAAGTGCACGTGGTGTGCCGACACGCCGATCGGAATCGGTTGCGCCTTGCGCCGCATGACATGGGTCACGCGCTCGTGAGACAGGGCTCGCACTGCCTGGCGCGCAATCGTGCCTTCCTCGTCGCCGCCGACCACCAGAACGTGCGCCCGCGAACTCGACGCCGAGATCAGCGCGGTTTCGCGCGGCCACACCCGCGCCGACCGGTTCTGCGCTTCGTCCAGCGCGATGCCCATCCAGTCCAAGCCCTGGCAGACGCGGGCCCGGATTCCCGGCGCGTTCTCACCCACGCCGCCCGTGAACAGCACCACATCCACGCCGCCAAGCAACCCGACGTACGCACTCAGGTACTTGCGCGCCCGCTGGCAGAACACCTGCGTGGCCACCAGTGCTTCTGCGTCGCCCTTCTCCGCCGCATCAGCAACCGCCAGCATATCGTCCGAAATGCCGGACAACCCCAGCAGCCCCGACTCGTGGTAGAGTTTCTGCTCGAGCTGGTCCGCGGTCATGTCGTGGTGCCGCAGCAGGTGCAGAACCAGCCCCGGGTCGAGGTCGCCGCAACGGGTCGCCATGACCAAACCCTCAAGGACTGTTGCCCCCATGGTGTTGTCCACCGAACGGCCATGGTCGATGGCGGTCAGCGATGCACCGGCGCCCAGGTGACAGGTAATCATTTTCAGGGTGTCGAACCCGACCCCGAGAAACGCCGCGGCGGCGCGCGCCGCGCCCTCGTGCGAAATACCGTGGAACCCGAACCGGCGTATCTCCGGATCCTTGGCCAGGTCCTTCGGCAACGCGTACCGGTACGACGCCACCGGAAGCGTCGAGTGGAACGAGGTGTCGAACACCGCGATCTGCGGCACGCCCGGCACCAGCCGCTCGCAAGCCTCGATCCCCCGCAGGTTGAGCGGATTGTCCAACGGTGCCAGAGGCGCGAGCCGCGCGATCTCAGCCTTGACCGTCGCATCGACCACCGCCGGTCCATTGTACCGCGTCCCGCCGTGCACCACGCGGTGCCCGATGGCAGACAGCTCGCTGACGGCATTGATGAGTCCGCTGCCCGGTGCGGTCAGGACCCCGAGCGCCGCGGCCAGGGCCGCCTCGTGCGTGTCCCCGGCCACGTCGCGCGTCTCCGTCTTTCCGCCAGGGCCATGATGCGTCAGCACCGCCTTGTCCCGCCCCAGACCCTGGACCTCGCCACGCGCCAGCGCGACCTCCGAAGTCGTGTCGAAGTAGCTGTAACGAAGGTCGTTCGTACGGCAACTGACCGCCAACACCCGAATTGGCGCACACGCACCCAAGGCATACCGCGGCGGCGCCGGCGCCATCTGCGCCGGTCGTGCCGGAACCGACGTCAGGCGCCGCGTGATCAGCCGCGTCAGGTACTGCACCGCCTCGCGGTTCCCGGCGATCAGCGGCGAAATTGCCTCCTGCAGGAACACCACCGCTTCGGAGTGCGTTACGGCAACGATGTCGGCCTGAGACTGGGTACCCGTCAGCAGCGACATCTCGCCGAAACACTCGCCCGGTTCGACAAACCCCAGGAACTGACGCTCGGTCGTGCCCTGGCCGCGCGACGCCTCGAGCCGGCCGCTGATCAGCACGCCGAAGACCTCGCCGCTGTCCCCGTGACGGATGCAGATGTCACCCGTTTCGTAAGTCATCGACGTGCCCAGCTTGACCGCTTCGGCCAATGCCTCGGGCGCGAACGCCGCAAACACCGGGTGCGACTGCAGGACCGCGGAAACATCCATGGCAACATGTCGCCTTGAGATAGGGCTAGTAACGGCAAACGTGGTACCGGGCATGATGAAGCGCAATCGGGAATCGTACGTCGTCGCGATGCCGTGTATTGCATTCCCGCCAGCGAGAAGTAATATACATCGTGATGTTTGGCAGGTGCAGCCTGCGCGGCGCGGCCGCCGTGCAGGCTGCACCTGCCAAACATCACCAGCCTGATACACAGCCAGATGGTCACGCTCAAGTGGGCGTGACGGCGGGGTTTCGCGGTTTCTGCTTTGGGCGTTTCCGCGCCCGGAGCTTTTTTTTGGCGCCGGCCAGTTCGTGCTTAACCAATGCCAGCTCGTTCCGGCATTGCCGTTGGCTCCGACGCGAGGCAAGCGCCTCCTTGCGCCATTTGCCCCGGCTGGCGGTTAAATCGCGCCTCGCAATCCGCTGGCGTTCGAGCCCCGCCGTTTTCTCCATGGCTTTGGCTTTCCAGTTGGCCTCGCTTTGCGCCATACGCCTGTTCACGGTGCTTGGAGCCGTGCCGCCCGCCACCAGCGGCACCGGAGCGGTTTGGTCTGTGACGCCCAGGCTGACCGCGGCGACAGCCTCCACGCCCTGCTGCCTGAGGAGTTCCACACTGAGCAAGGCGATGTCCGAGACGGCGGCCCAGACCCCCTTGTAGTTCTCTGTCATCACCTCGACCGCCGCCCGGTCTTTCTGTTTGATGAACACTGTGCTGTGTTTGCCGCCGACGCCAAACGACAGCTGTGCATACGGCCCATGCCGCTGCGGCTTCTCCGGCGCCATGCACTTACAGCCGGGTTTGCCGCACACCGAGTACTGATCGCTGATGGTCCCGGGCAGCATGGGACCGGGGTTGGCCAGTGTACGGGTCGCACTTCTGATTTTCGCCTGCAGGTTCATAAACATCTCGATTAGCTAGGTACTTTATCCTATCAGGATATAACCTGACATTCTCGGCTGTCAACGGGGGCTACAACTTTTTCAGGTGAGATATTTGTGGCGAGTGGAGTGACTTCTTAACAGCCCAGGTGCGACCCCAATAACTGAATAACTGTTCTTGAAGTCGGCCAGCGTCTCCTCGGCCCGTTCCATGTGGCTGTCGATGATCTTGGCGAAGCCACGGCCCTGCAGGTCGGGATGCAGACGGTTGAAGCTGCGGTAGATCTCCAGGGCGTGACGGTGACTCACGGCGAACATGATCGCCTTGGCCGGAAGCATACCGACGTTGTCGCGGATGGCGTGGTCCATGAACTCGCGGACGATGGCGTCGTTCGTGCCGGTATTGGTGACCCGGCGCTCAAGCTCCGTACCCTCGAATGAGAAGTCGTCGGGGTCGGCTCCCTGCCGGCGGACCGCGTCGGCCGCTTCGGGCGGGAGGTCTCCCGGCTTCAACCCCTCGATCTGAAAGTGGGTAGAGGCCACATGCACCGGGCGGTAGGGGACCAGGTAACGGTCGCGCACGGCCTCTTCGTAGCCATAATAGTAGGTGGGAGTGTCGTCGGTGCAGTCGAAGAGTCGGAACGTGTTGTGGTCGATGAAGTCGGTTGGGGTGGCCGTGAGTCCGAGATGCAGGGCGTCGAAATGGTCGAGGATGGCTCGGTAGCGGTTGTAGATGCCGCGATGGCTCTCGTCGGAAATGACCAGGTCGTAGTATCCGGGAGAGAGGCGCTGGTACAACCCCATCATGCCGGGGTAGGTGGCCGCATGGATGCGTGCGTCCCGGTCGATCTGGCCATCCTCGATCCAGCAACGGGGTGCGTCCAGCAGGTGCTCCTTGAACGCGTCCATGGCTTGCTTGACCAGTTCGCGGCGGTCGGCCAGAAACAGAACGCGCTGAATCCACTTGTGACGACGCAGGAGTTCGACCAGCGCGATGGCTACGCGCGTCTTGCCCGTACAGTGGCCAGGACCAGGAGGAAGCGACGGCGAGACTGGGCGATGCGTTCGGCGATCGTCTTGACGGCTTCGACCTGATAGCCACGGTCCACGATGCGGGGTCTCAGACTGCGCCTCGGACACCGGTTGATCTCACGGCACAATGAGAGTTGCCCACGCCCGGTGTTCCTGGTGACGGCGGACTCGGCATCGTCGAAGTCCAGACTGACGTTCCCGATGCGCTTGCCCTTGGCGAACTTCGCATGTACACCCGCCACGGAGACGTCCTTCGCGTCGGCCATCTCAGTCAGGAACCGCTTGCGTCCCTCCTCGGTGAGGAACCGCAGCATCTCGGAGGGGTCGAGTTTCTCTTCCCTGACGCTCATGTCCTCGATGCCGAGATCCGCACTGCGAACGAACTCGATGAGGCGCCCGCGCGTGCGGGTGTCCTGGAGCATCTCGATGGAGCGGCCGAGATAGCCCGCCTCGTGCAGTCCGTGCATGGGCATGAGTCCCCCGAACCACTTCAGGATGCGCGTTGCCGTAGCACCGTTGAACTGCGCGACGACGGAGAGGAACAGTGCGTTGTCCCGAGTCTTCTCCTCGATGCCGCGACCCTCAGCGAAACCCTTGCTTACCTCGATTTCGTCGCCTTTGCGCATGAACAGAACCCTCTCGGCGACTTTCTTGGCCTGGAAAAGCCACTCGGTCTGGACTCTCTTGGCGTCCGTCTCGAATCCGTAGCGGTACGTGATACCCTCGATCAGGATTCGCACCTCGAACCGACTGGGTTGAGTCTCCGCATCCGCGTCCAACCAAGGCCGTTGAGAACACGGTCAGTGCTCAGCAGTGTTCGGCCGTCCCGCGCGTGTCATCGGCTGGCACTCAACGACGGGTCCTCCGCTCCCACGTGTTTCCCGCGGTCCGTCCTGACGTCCGACGGACTCCAGGCTCTGACAGCGCCCTTGCCACGCCGGGAGGGCAGCTTCTACGGTCCACCTACGGTCCGTTTTGGAGGAGACGAATGTGCCGGCTGGCGCCGGCCGCGCGGGTCGGTCATCAGAGACGGCGCGAGCGTCGGCGGAGGGGCCGGCGAGGCCCGATCCGGGCGCTAGCGTCGGGAATTGGACCGTTGGTCCTGCGTCGCAAGGTGCTGGATGGCAACGACTCCCGCCAGGAATGACGGCACCGTAGCCCGTGAAACGGGGGCAAGGGGGCGCGACGGCAGGCGCGCGCCGACGGTTTCGGAAGCGCTTGCTTTCGAGCGGGATAGCGCCGATATTTTGGGGCGTGCGCCCGGGTGGCGGAATGGCAGACGCAACGGACTTAAAATCCGTTTTCCCGGTTACGGGAAGTGCGGGTTCGACCCCCGCCCCGGGCACCTTTCGTTATCACCGGTCGGGACCGAATTGACGCAGGGACAACCCGCTCCCCATCTTCGTCGCCCACCTTGTCGTCCACGGCCGTAGGGCAGCGATTGACCCTCGGACGGGAACGTGGTGTGGTCACGGATATGTCAGGTGGTAGGTCGCTGGTTTGCTGGCGCGCGATAGCCTGAGACGCCACAATACTTCTGTGAGCCGATGAGTCTGTGAGTGACTGTGGGGGGCCATCAACTTTCCCCTGCCGAGCGTGACACGATGACCGGCGAATGTGTCTTCGATGCACGGCCAAAGGCGTTGGAGACTGCAGACGGCCACGCCGGCGTCGAGCTGTACCGTGCTGAGTGGCAACGCATCGACCTGGTGATCATCGACATGGTCATGCCGCGGCTCGGCGGGCGCGACGCGTTCCGTGCCATGAAGAAGATCACCCCGCAGGTCCGCGATGTCCGCAGATGTCACCGTTGTTGGCTTGACAGGTATGTCGGGCATTTCCTGAACGCCGGACCCGCTGAATCCGGACCGCCTGAAGGGCGTGTGGATCTAACGACCTGCGCGGGTGAATTCGGCCTCGCGGAGAAATGGCGTTCCTCGGCTGGGCTGCGATTGAACGCGGTGGCTCGGCGCGTCCCGCGCCGAAGCGGGGTGCGCCGGCCGGTCCCCGGCCGAGGGCCTCGGGCCGGGACGGCCCCGAGCACCCTGCTGCGGTCCCGGAGGTCCCGCGCCACTGCGCACAACCGCTCACGGGCGTATCCTGGCACCCACTGTGCAGTCTTCTCGCTCTGTAGATTTGCCCGCACATGTCGCGATTTAACCGCTGCGGCACCCGGACAGCCCGCGAGGACGCGGGCGCTCCAGGGGACAGTGTTTTCCATGAACGCCGACGCGTTCATTTCCGAGTTCTGTCCAGTTGGCGGCCGAGTTCCGCGGGATCCGCGGTGGGGCGCTGGCAGGTGTGGTTCTCGCACACGTACGCGGCGGCTTTGCCGTCGAGGGGCTTGACGTCGCGGATGAACTCGAACCCCTGGGCCAGTGCCTGCTGACCGGTCGCGCCGTCGGCCAGCAGCAGGACGCGGTTGGGAACGAAACGGTCGTGGACTTGGCGGAGCAACGCGTGCGTGTCGGGCGCGTCGGGTTGACCGGCAATGACGATCTGCAGAGGCTTGTCCAGGAAGAAGCCGCAGGCCACGAGCATCTGCGGCATGGCGTGCGGCGCCTGCTCGAGTCGCGACCCGAACGCCGAGAAGACACGCTCGGCCTGGGCGCGGAACTCCTCGCAGCCTGTCATTTGCGAAAGCCGCAACAGGTTCAGCGCTGCGACGGAGTTGGGCGATGGTTCGGCGCCGTCATAGTCCTCCTTGACGCGCAGCAAGACGTGCGGGCTCTCTGCGGAAGTGCTGAAATAGCCGCCCTCGTCCTTGTCCCAGAAACGTCCGTTCTGCTCTTCCTGCAATCCGGTGGCCCACGTCAGCCACTTCACGTCAAAGGACGCCTCGTACAGATCCAGCAAGCCCTGGATGAGAAACGCGTAGTCGTCCACGAACCCGTCAATGGCGGCCTCACCCGCCCGGTAACGGCGCAGCAGTTTGCCGGTTTTCCTGTCGACGAGCCGGGATTCGATGAACGCGGCCGCCTTCCGCGCGGCGGCGAGGTAACGCGGTTCATCCAGCACCTGTGCGGCGCGCGCCAACGCCGAGATCATCAAGCCGTTCCACGCCGTCAGCGTCTTGTCGTCGAGATGCGGCCGTGGGCGTTGGGCACGGATTTCGCGCAGCTTCAGGCAGGCGTTGGCGAGCAGATCGCGGATGTCGTCGGCGGACTTGCCGAACTTCTGGCCGGTCGCAGCGAGGGTGTGACGCACGATGAGGATGTTCTTGTTGGCGAACTCGCCGTGCGGATCGGTGGGTGCGTTGCCGTTCGGCTCAACGCCGTAGTGGTAACCGAAAACCTCCACCGTATCCTTGCCCAATGCGGCCACGAGTTCCTGTCGCTCCCAAACGTAGAACGCGCCTTCGGCATGCTCGGCAGGGTTGCTCGGCACCGGGCTGTCGGCGTCCTCGGCACTGTAGAACTGCCCGTCCGTACCGGTCATGTCGCGCAGAACGTAATCGAGAATGTCCCGAGCGACGTCGGCGAAGACGGGGTCGTGCGTGATCTGGTAGGCGTCCAGGTACGACTCGGCCAGTTGCGCCTGGTCGTAGAGCATCTTTTCGAAGTGCGGCACGTGCCAGAACGTGTCGACACTGTAGCGGTGGAAACCGCCGCCGATGTGGTCATGCATGCCGCCGTCGGCCATCTTCCGGAGCGTGAACAGGCACATGTCCAGCGCGTCTTTCGTGCCGGTGCGTGCATGGTAGCGCAGCATGAAGCCAAGCGCGACCGGGCGCGGGAATTTGGGCGCGCCGCCAAACCCGCCGTAGCGTGGTTCGTAGGACGCTTTGAACTGGTGATAGCCGGCATCGAGGAGCGACGTCGCCAGTTCCACTCCGGCATCGGCGCGCACCGCCGTCGCCTGCTGCAACTGCCGGGTCACGGCGGCGGCGGAATTGAGGATCTTCTCGCGGTCTTTCTCCCAGGCCGCGGCGATCTGCGTCAGTACGCTGCCGAAGCCCGGCTGGCCCCAACGATTCTCGGGCGGGAAGTACGTGCCGCCGAAGAACGGCTTGAGGTCCGGCGTCAGCCACACACTCATCGGCCAACCGCCCCCGCCCGTCGTCGCCTGGACATAGGTCATGTAGACTTTGTCCACATCCGGTCGCTCTTCCCGGTCCACCTTGATGGACACGAAGTGCGCATTCAGGATCTTCGCGATCTCCGCGTTCTCAAACGACTCGTGCGCCATGACATGGCACCAGTGGCAGGTCGAGTAGCCGACGGACAGGAAGATCGGTTTCTGCTCCCGCCGCGCCTTGGCGAAGGCCGCCTCACCCCACGTGTACCAGTCCACCGGATTGTGGGCGTGCTGCAGCAGGTACGGACTCTTCTCGGTGCCCAGGTGGTTCGTATCGTCCTCGGTCGTACTCATGGCGGGTTCCTTCCCGGCGCTGGGCACCGTTGCCGCTTCGCCGTCGTGGTTGCTGCCGGTCAACATCGCTGCCATGACCATGGCGACAACGCCCCGTCGTGTCCTGAGTTGCGGTGCGGTTTGGAGCGAATGGCTCATGTCGGCAAGGGCTCAGTCTGAGTTGCCGCGCGGAGCGCGCCTCCCACGTTCCGATTGGATTCTCTCGCGCATCGTCGATCGAGAACCGTGCGCTTGTACCGTGTCGCCGCGTTATTGGATCTGGCAACCGGTCGATCCAGAGCATAAGCCCAACGAGCGCCAACTGCAAGGGGCAGGCGCTGTCAGCCAGGGCTGTTTCAAGATCTGGCGCCGCGTCTCGGAAGGCCACACCTCCGCGCACACCTGGTGGGGGCGGCCTGTCCTCAGGCCGCCGCCCCCCCGGCGTGGGGACACGCCGGGGGTACTCGCTGCACGCGACGGTCACGAATCTTGAAACAGCCCTGGCTGTCGGAGGCGTTTGCTTTCGATCTCAGGTTCACTGATATTGCCGCGAGAACATCGTGGCCGGCGAATGGTTCAATCGGTGCGCGGCGGAGGATCCCCGTCCCATGGCCAATAGGACAACGGCAGGCGCGCGTGAAGGGCGTGACGGCGAAGCGCACCGAAGCGCCGGCGTGGGGCCGCGCCGGGTGGCCCCCGAGAGGCGCGGAGCACCAGGGCACACCACAGGTCCAGGGTCAACGGCGTTCTGGATAGATGATGACCCGGCCCATCCGAACCGATGACCGAACGGAGCGGTTGAGAATGCAGGAGGCATAGAAGGGGTATACCCGTGTCTTGACACGGCGACCCGTGCGGGCAAATCGGGGGCCGTCCCGTTCACAACGAGATACCGTAAGACGTCGATTCGAGCGGCGGGTGTGTTGGCGGGGCACACGTTTCCCGTTCGAACCGGCGATGGCCCCGCGGAAGACGCCCGGTTCGTCGGAGGGAGTTGCCTTCGCGGCCGGACGGCGTATCGTAATTGGTGGAGAGCGCAAGAGGAAAGGGGCGCACGGCGGAGCGCAGATCAGGGAGTTGCCGCGGCGCGGCGGGACGGCAACCTCGGACATTGGCCCGGAGAATCAGGGAGACAGTACATGCCGAACATCGCTGTGGTGCTGAAGCAAGAGGTTTCGCGTCTGGCCCGCAAGGAGATCCGCAGCCAGGCGGAGTCGTTCCGCAAGGCGGCGGCGCAGTCGCGCCGGGCGATGGCGGCGATGAAGCGCCGCCTGGCGGAACTGGAGCGTAGGATTGCGTCTCTCGAGAAACGAACCCCGGACGGTGCGGCGCGCGTCAATGCTGACAGTGCAACCGGCGCCCGATTCTCAGCCAAGTGGCTCAGTGCGCACCGCAAGCGGCTGGGACTGTCCGCGGCGGACTACGGAAAGCTCCTCGGCGTGACGGGCTGGAGCGTGTACGGTTGGGAACACGGGAAGGCGCGTCCGCGCCAGCAGCAACTAGCCGCCCTGGTTGCCGTCCGCAGCCTGGGCAAGCGCGAAATCAAGGCACGCCTCAAGGGCAAATCGAAATAGCCGGCGCGCCGTCATCATCCTGCGGGGGTTGAACCACGGCGACGCGGAGTGCTGCGCTACGTCCCCGGGACCGCCAGCGTGCCGACCGTGAACACCGATGGAGCCCCCAGTTGGTTGAGAAGCACCAGGGGGATGAACCCTGTCACCCAACCGGCCATGATGCAGTAGGCGCCCCAGTCCTTGTCCTTGTTCAGCCCGTAGTACTCGTGATGCTCCATGTCGAAGGCGCGCATCCAGCCGCCGTCCAACCGCCGGTCCCCTGTGTCGATCTGGATGTCAAGAACGAACGACGTCAGCCGCCGGTACATCTCCCCTGCCAATGCCTGGTCCACGGCGCCGGGGTGCTCCATCTTCGTGATGATGGACAAGGCACAGAGCACGAAGTTGTTGCAGTACAGCATGTCGGCGATGCAGTCCGAGCCGTCGCCGATGCCGACGCCGGCTTCCGCATGATCCGACAGCCGGATGGGCGTCTCGCGGATGCCGCCGGAGACGTGCTGCAGGCCGCTGAAGAAGCGTAGACAGGCGTTGATTCTCTCCGACTCGTCCACCCCAAGATCTTCCTGGATGCAGGCGAGCATCATCAGGTATCGGCTGTAGGTGAAATTGTCCGAATAGCCGAACGGTTTGGTGTTCGGGAAGCGGTCCATGATCCGGGCCGCGTACTTCAGGACGGCGTCCCTGTAGCTGGTTTCGCCTGAGAGCCGGAACAACTGAGTGAGGAAGGCGGTCATCTCACCGTAATAGACCGGGTTGTCGGTCACGTGTTCGGGGTCTTGTGCGTGCCTGAACCCGCGCTCGATCTGGAATGAGCCGCACAGGAGACCCTCGGGGCCGAGCCAGCGCAGCAGCGCGTCGCCCAGGCGCCGGGCACGCGCCAGGAACTCGTCCGCGCCGGTCAGCTTGTGCATGTTGAGGACCACAAGTCCGGCACGGCTCGTGTCCGAGGACCAGACGTTGGCGGGGCCGGCATCCAGGTCCAGGAACCAGCGGAAGAACCCGTCGAGGTCCCCGCCTTCGAGCTGAATGCCGGCGGCGAGCAGGAACCGGACCAGGTTCATTCCGGTCTGCGTCAGGCGCTCGTCGTCGAAGTGCCGTCCTGCGGTGCAGTAGAGCAGGCCAGTGATCAGTTCGGCGTCCGTCCGGATATTGGAGCGGACCTTCAGATCGTAGGAGCGGATCATCTCGAACATCCCCTGGGTGCCGGACGGATCGATGAGCAGCCCGGCGTGCTCGTGCCAGCGCACCGCCTTGGCGACGGCATTCTCCAGTGTGTTGCCGTGCGCCGTGTCGATGGCGGGAAAGTGGTGCGAGAAGGCCTGTCGCACCCGTTCCGGGGGCACGTTCAGGACCTGGGCGAAGACCGCGGCGAACAGGTCGCGCCAGCGTCCGTGCGGGAGCATGGTCAGGCGGTCGACCTGGGTCATGTTCATGGCCGAGCAGAAGAAGCTTCCGGTTCTGACCAGGACCGGATGGCGGAATGTGCCGTCGCGGAAGACGCGGTGCGTGCCGATGCAGTCGGACGCCTCCAGCAGTACGCCGTTGCCGTACCGGGTATGGTAGCCCATGGCGCGGCCGGGGAAGTAGTACGCGCCACGCGCCTGGAGTACGAGCCCACCGGGCAGGGCGTCGGCAAGCTCGCCGCGTGCCAGGAGGTACTCGGTGAAGAAGTGCCGCTCGCGTGCGTCGACGAGGTGTCCGAACACGGCGGAGTGCAGGTAGTCGCCGGCCTGGTAGTTCTCGATGAACAGGCGCTGTCCCGCTTCGTGCAGCGCGATGAAAGCCTTCAGCGTCTCCAGGTCAAGTTCGGGAACGGTGCGCTCGTCCCGGTCATAGTCCGGCAGAATCACGTATGCGCCGCACGTTGCGGACTCCGCACGGACAGCCGCGACGGCGTCCGCGAACCTCGACAGGGTCGTTTCCGCATCGAGGCAATCGCGCAGGAAACGCTCGAATGCGGCCGTGCCGCCGACCAGTCGCACTTCGTTCTGCATGACGGCTTACTCCTTGCTCATGGTGCCAGAATAGCTCGCGATAAGGTCTTCGGCAATGTTTCCGCCCGCGGTGCACGGCGGGCACACGCCGTGGCACGGACGAAACGGACCCAACAGACCCAACGGACGCCCGGTCGTTGGGGCGCCAGGGTTCTGTCCGGGCCAAGTCCGAATCACCGCCGGTGGGTGTCACTGAGGTCAGCCCCGGCTACATTACCGGGCATGCATGCGGCGCTCCAACGGTTTTTCGGGTTCACCAGTTTCCTGGACGGGCAGGAGGCGGTGGTCCGTGGCGTTCTGGCGCGGCGCGACCTGTGCGTGGTCATGCCGACCGGGGCCGGCAAGTCGTTGTGCTATCAGCTCCCGATCCTGATGCGGCCGGGGTACGGCCTGGTCGTGTCACCGCTGATTTCGCTGATGAAAGACCAGGTCGATGCACTGCGTCAGCGCGGCCTGTCCGCGGCGTACGTCAACAGCACGGTGCCGCTGGACGAACAGGGCCAGAGTCTGCGCGCGGCCGCAGACGGAGCCCTGAAACTGCTGTACGTAGCGCCGGAACGATTCCGGATGCCGGCCTTCCGCCGGCTCCTGCAGGAGGCGCCGCCCAACCTGCTCGTCGTCGACGAGGCGCACTGCATCAGCCAGTGGGGCCATGACTTCCGGCCCGACTACGAGCGCCTCGGCGAGGTCATCGCGGAGGTGCAGGTCCCGCAGGTCTGCGCCTTCACGGCCACGGCCACGCAGCGCGTGCGTGCGGACATTGTCGCCAGTCTTGGGCGGCCGGAGATGCAGCCGTACGTCACCGGATTCCAGCGGCCGAACCTGGCGTTCGCAGTCGTGGAATGCCTGAATGCGGCGCAGAAACAGGGCGTGATCCAGGAGTTGCTGAAGACACCGGCGCCCACGATCATCTACACCGCGACGCGCAAGGCGGTAGACGAACTGGCCGACACGCTGGACTGCATCCCGTATCACGCCGGGCGCAAGGATGTCGAGCGCGCCAGCGCGCAGGACCGGTTCATGCGCGATCCCAGCCCGGTCCTCGCCGCCACCAATGCGTTCGGCATGGGCATTGACCGCAAGGACGTGCGACGCGTCATTCACTACAACATCCCCGGCTCGCTGGAGGCCTACTACCAGGAAGCCGGCCGCGCCGGGCGCGACGGCGAGCCGGCCGAGTGCACGCTGCTGTTCTGCTATCCCGACCGGTTCATCCAGGAATTTCTGGTCGAGCTGAACAATCCCGAAGAAATCCTGCTGCGCGAGCTCTACGAGTTACTGCGCGTGGAGTCCGGCAAGACACTGGACGGCCGCGTGCGACTGACGCAGGCCCAGATGGCGGGGCGGTTGCTGGTGCCCGACGCGGAGAAGTACATCGGCGGCGCGGTGCGCGTACTCGAACGCCACGGCTGCATTGAGCGCGATTACAGCCGGCGCGACGTCGGGCGGCTGCTGATCCCCGGCGACCTCAAGCTCCTGGCGCGCCTGCACCAGACGGAGGAAACGCAACGCTCGCGGTTGGTCAACCGCGCGGTTCGGCACTATGGCCAACGCCTCAAGAGCGGTGTCGCCTGCTCCGTGGATGAGCTTTGCGGCATCTCCGGGCTGCGGCCGGACCAGGTCTCGCGCGTCCTGCACGCGCTGCACGGCGAACTACTCGACTGGACACCGCCGCACCGGAACCCCGCGATCCGGTTGAGCAAGCTGGACATGGTGGAACTGAACCTGGACTTCGACGCCCTGCGCACCAAGCGCGAGTTCGACCTGTCGCGCCTCGACGATATGCTCAAGTACGTCAACACCCGCGAGTGCCGGCAGCGGCACATCACCGCGTACTTCGGGCAGGACGTGAAGGACTGGCGCTGCGAGAGCTGCGACCGCTGCCGGCGCACGGCGGCACTGCTGCACCGGGAGGCGGACCCCAACGAGGCGGACGTGGCGCGGCTGGTCCTGCACGTCATCATGGAACTGCAGGGCCGCTACGGGCGCGGGCGCGTCTCGGGAATGCTCGCCGGACTGCGCAAGCCGGAGATCCTGGAAGCGGACTTCCATCGGCATCCGGCCTTTTGCGTACTCGCGGAACTGGGGCACAACCAAGTGCTGCGCTTCTTCGACGACCTGGAAAAGGTCGGGCTCATTGCCAAGACGGACTCCGAGTACCCGTGCATCGACATCACCCGCACCGGGCTTGCAGTGCTGGACGGGCGGGGGCGGCTGCAGTTCGGGTTCCCGCCCGGCCTCGTGTCGCCGAGCCTGGCGGAGTCCGCAAGGGCATGCCTGGAGGAAATGCGCCACCCGTCCCCGAAGAAGCGCCGCGGCAGGAAGGGGCGCAAGGGCGGCCGGAAACGGGGCAGTGGTCGCGCGTTCGATCCTGACGACCTGCCGCCGCCGCGATACCTCGCCACCAACCGCGAGTTCTGGCGCCGCCGCGCAGGGCCTACCCCTTGATCACGCCGAGCGGACGGAGCTTGACCACGGTCTTGACCAGGTCCAGTTCGGCGGCGATGACATCCTCGATGTTCTTGTACGCCAGCGGCGCCTCCTCGAGATCGAACAGGTCGCCCTTCGGTTTGCCGCGGCCGAACTTGCCGTGGGCCCGCTTCCAGCCGTCGAAAATGATGCCCTGCATCGCCTTGTCGCAATCATCCTTGCTCAGGGAGCGGCACGCTTCCTGCCGGCCCATGACGCGGCCGGCGCCGTGCGAGCAGGACATGAACGACTCGGGGTTGCCGAGCCCGACGACAATGTACGACGGCGTACCCATGCTGCCGGGGATAATCCCCGTCTCGCCGGGCTTGGCGGACGTTGCGCCCTTGCGGTGCACCCACACGTCGCGGCCGAAGTGGTTCTCCATCCCGGCGTAGTTGTGGTGGATGTTCACCTCTTGCGTGAACTGCACATCCTTGAGCGTGTAGGCCGCTTCGCGCTTGAACGCCTCCATGATACGGCGCCGGTTTTCGCGTGCGTACTCGAGGGCGAAGTTCATATCGCGCAGGTATGCCTGGCCCTCGACGGAGTCGGCCGGGAAGAAGGCGAGTTGTTTGTCGGGCAGCGTGACCTTCCACTTCTCGTTCAGACTCACCGCGAGCTTGTGGTGATACTCCGCAATGCGGTAGCCGAGGTTGCGCGAACCACTGTGAATCATCAGCCACACCAGCCCGTCGTCGCCGTTCTGCACTTCGATGAAATGGTTGCCGCCGCCCAATGTGCCCAGGTTGCAGTAGGCCAGGTTCCAGCCGTTGGCGTCCATGCCGCCCGGTCGGTCGTGGTCGCGCGCGTCCAGTTCCGCCCACTTCTGCCGGTTGCCGTGCGCATGGCCCTCGCCGACCGGCACGGTGCGCTTGACACTGTTCAGAATCGTCCGGATCTGGTCGGACGTAATGGCGTCAGCGGGAAAATCCGTGCGAATCGCGCCCATGCCGCAACCGATATCGACCCCGACCGCGTTCGGGATGACGGCGTTGTCGCAGGCGATCACGCCGCCGATCGGCATACCGTAACCCACATGGCAGTCCGGCATCAGTGCGACGTGCCGGAACACCGCCGGGTGATTCGCCAGATTCGCCGCCTGGCGCAGCGCCTCGGTCTCAATGCGCTCGCACCACGACTTGACCGGAAGCTTGCCGAGATCGTCTTTGACCCATTTCATGATGTGATGTCCCTGGTGCCGTCAGGTCGCTGACGTTCAGACGCCCGTAAGCGCCTTGAGAGTCTGACCGTAGATGGCGTCCTTCTGGGCCCCCGAGAACCCCAGCGAATCAATGACCGCGAGCTCTGACCGGTAGCGGATCACCGCCTCGTCGTTCCCTTGCATGTGCGGCCAGTCCAGCCCAAACACGCAACGCCCCACGCCGGCTTCCTGAACGGTGTCGGCAACGAGTTGGCGATGCTGCGGTTTCGCGAGCCCGGTGAGTCCGGCGTAGACACCCCGGTCGCACCAACGGGAACTGTGGTTGTGGATCACAGCCAGAGCCTGGTCGAAGAAGCCGCGCCCGACCCCGTCGGATGTGCCCATGTGCTCGATGATCACCTTCAGCTTCGGATGTCGCGCCATGATGTTGTCGATGAGCAGCGGCGGGTAGTCCTCGAGCCGCCCACCGTGCACCCCGGTGTGGAACAGTACGAAGACGCCGAGTTCGGCAGCCAACGCATAGAACTCGTCGCAGGCCGGTTCGTCAATCCGGAATCGCATGACCGGCGGGTGCGTCTTGACTCCCACGAACCCTTTGGCCACGTAGGTCTTCAGCAGTTCACAGGCGTCCGGAGCCTTGGGAGAAACGGCCACCGCGCCGTAGATGCCCGGATAGTCCGCGATGCTCCGGTGCAGCCAGGCGTTGATCTCCTCGCCGCCCAGGCACTCGCGGGTTTTGGGGCCCCAGAATGGCGGGAAGGCGATGACCTTCTCGATGCCGCAGCGCTTCATGAATGCGTCCAGTTGCGGCAGCGTCCCGAGTTCAGGAATCTCAGGGAAGGCACCGTGGGGGAAAACGTGACAGTGGTTCAGAAACATGACAACCTCCATTGCCCAACATGCGAGCTCCCCGGGCGTTGGCGACGGTCACGGCGCCGTTGCGGCAACCGGCGTCGCTAACAATCCTTTGGGGCCGATACGCTCGAAAGGGATGGCCTCGAAGCCTGGAACGCGCTGCCAGATCTCCGGCAACTTGCTCAGGTCGAGGGTCGCGCCGGTGGCCGCGGCCGGAAGAAACGGGAAGTCAACGACCTGGAACTCAGGGTTGTTCTCGCGCGTTAGCCATTCCGGCTTGACCTCCTTGGCCAAGGCGAAGGGACTCTTGCAGCCGATGAAGATGTTGTTCCGCATCACGTTCCCCATAGGCAGGAGCGGCTCCTCGTCCAGGACGCGCGCCAGCTTCGGGTAGCGCTCACGCCACAGCGGCGAGAGATAGTCGAGTTCTTCGCATTTCGCCTTGAGGTTCCACGAACCAGGCTTGTCGAGCGTGATCCCCCGCGGGCCGCGCGCGTCGACGTGAATCCCCTTCGGCAAGTCGATGAAGATGTTCCCCACAATCGTGTTGTCGCGGCCGCCACCGAGAAGAACTCCGCGGCCCACCCCGCCGAAGACGATGTTGCCGATGACCTCGTCACCACTGTCGCAGTCGTCCAGGTAGATCGCCTGTGAGCCGCTACCGCCATGGTCCACATTGCTGTGGATGTAGTTCCAGCGCACGATGTTGCCGCGCGAGGCCCAGTCCCGGCCGGTGTAGAAGACGCCGACGTCGGCGTAGAGCAGGCAGGTGCTGTGGACTTCGTTCAGTTCCAGAACGTGTTCATTGCCGCCGTAGGAGACACCGCCGGTGGGGCAGTCATGGATGAGGTTGTTGGCCACGCGGTTGCCGCAACCGCCGAGAACGACCCCGCGGCCGCCCAGCCAATCGAGGCGACCGAGATGGTGCAGGTGATTCCCGACCACAGAACAGTTGCCCCGCGTGAGCGTCTTGCGGTCGCCGGCCGTCATTGCGATCGCCTGAGAACCGGTTTGCGTCACTTCGCAGCGGACCACCTGGTTGTCCTGGCCCCCGGAGTTGTTGATGCCACCCAGCCCGAGGTTGCGGACCACGCAGTTCTCAACGGTACTGCGGGTGCAGTTGTTCAGTTGCACACCCCAGCCGCAGCCGTTCTCGAGGACCAGGTCACGCAGGACCAGGCTGGCGACGCCGACGGCCTTGAACAGGGGATTGCGGCACAGCGTCAGGCGGACAGGGGTCGTGTTCACATCGCCCGGCGGCCAGAAATAGAGCTTGTTCGCCACCCGATCGAGGTAGTACTCGCCGGGGCGGTCGAGTTCCTCGAAAACATGCAGCGCATAGAACGTGCGCTTCGACTTCTTGTCCCACGGATTGCCAATGCCATAGCCATGCTTGGCCGCCAGCCGGAGTTCGCCGCTCTCGGGGTTGTAACTCGCCGCCTTCAACACCTCGTCCGCCCATTCGTAGCACCAGAACCCGTGCAGATACACACCGCGGGAGAAATCCCAAAGCTTGGCGCGGTCCGAGGGGAACCGGAACGACCCGGGGCGGTAGACCTCGCGGGTCACCCAGTGAACCGGGTCCGAGGCGCCCGCGTCGATGACCTCGGTGAAAGCGGTGAACTCGTCATTGGGCCAACGCGCGGACTGCATCGGCATGTCATTGAAGATCACCTCTTCGCACCCGGGGGCGCGGAACGCATCGGGCAGCGTGGCGAGGGCGGGGAACCCCAGGGCCTTGAGGTCGGCAACCCGCACGTTCTTCCGCGCTTCTTCGGAGATCAGACTCACGGCCTCTTCAGGCGAGATGGCCGTGAACCCCGTGACTTGGCGCGCGCCGGAGATGCGGGCCTGGTGCGGGATCTCAGACCGGATCGTAACCGCCGGCAGCGGACCGCCGCTCGCGGCGTCAAGCACCAGGCCATCCCCGACGCCGTACTCACCCGCGGCCAGCCACACGGTTGCGGGCTCTGCACCCCGCACCGTCTCCAGCGCTTTCCGGATCGAGGCCAGCGGCTTCTCCCGCGTGCCGGGACTGTCGTCGCTGCCCTGGGGCGACACGTAGACGTCGCTGGCGAGGGCGCCGGCGGCAAAGGCAAGCGAGAGGATGGCGATGTGGTTCATACTGACATAGCTCCCCTTGAAGCCAACGGTTTCGCGGCGGACCATAGCCGAGACAACGCTTCCACCGGGCCCCATTATAAGCCCTTGCCGGGTCGCCCGCCAGTTGCAGGTTCCAACGCGAGGTGATGCGTCAGCGCCCCCGGGCCGCAGACGGCCCGGTCATATCAAGCTGTTACTCTCGGGTTTCCGTCTGAGTACCGCCTTTCAGGCGGAAGTGGCAGCGACGCTTCAGGAGTGGGAACAGCGCGGTGTAGTCATCGGTCCAGAACGGCCCGACTGCCGCAAGTTTTGGCGAAGCGCGGGTGGCCGCTGCGATCGCAGGACTGCTGAGGAATTCATCGTTCGTCGAAAGCATCACCCAGTGCGAGCCGTTCAGCCACCACTCGTTCGGCGCGGGGATATGCACAATCACCGCGACCCGCATTCCCATCTGCAGCGCCGCGGTCCTGATCACGGGCGTGAGATCCAAGTGCGGGTTGGAGATGTTGACCAGCATGACGCCGCCGGAGTTGAGGTGCTTCTGGTAGACACTGAAGGCTTCGCGTGTCAGCACGTGCACGGGAATGGCGTCGCTGGTGAAGACGTCCAGGACCAGGATGTCGAATCCCTGCGGCGCCTCCCGTTCGAGACTCAGCCGTCCATCGCCGGGCACAATGGTCACGTGGGCCCGGGCCTCGGCGAGATAGGAGAAATGGGCCGCAGCCACCTTCGAGACCTCGGGATTGATCTCGTAGAACCGGAAGCGGTCACTGGCCTTGCCATAGGCCACGAGCGTCCCAATCCCCATACCCACCACGCCGATGTGGCGCGGCACCTCCGGCCGCAAGTGGCGCAGGAGCAGCCCGGCGCCGCTCTGCTCGCCGTAGTAGCTTGTCGGAAGCAGCCGGCGCTGCGGATCCCACGCCTGCAGGCCGTGGGTGACGTTGCCGTTCTGGAGGAGCGAGTGGCGGCGAAGCGGATTCTTCAGCGCAAATTCGTACACCGTCAGAGTCCCGAAGAAGTTCCGCGCGGCGCAGCGCCTGTTACCGCTGAACCGGACGGCCTCCTGCTGAAAGGCGAGGGCGCTGATCAGCAACGCGCAGACCAGGAACGCCCAGGCGCGCCGGTCCCGGCCGTGGTAGAGCCGCGAAGCGCGGTCGTTGAAGCACAGGACGAGCAAGACGACGGGGCAGAGCAGCAGTCCGATCTGGAACTCGCGGTAGTCGTTGAACAACAGCGGGGCCGCCACAGCCACGAAGCCCCCGCCAAGCAGACCACCGAGTCCGATCATCAGGTAGAACGCTGTCAGGTGGCGTGTTGGCGGCTGGAGCCGTACCAGCTCGCCGTGGCATCCCAGGCAGCAGAGAAGAAAGGCGAGCGCGCAAACGCCGATCTGCACCTGGACAGCCAGGTATGCCCGCAGGATCAGCACCGCGCAGACCCCCATCACCGCAATCAGCATGGCCGGCAGACACCACTGCCGCACGTACCACTGGGGGCGGTCGAAACAGATCGCCCACGACGCCAGATAGAGGCAGAGCGGCAGCAACCAGAGGAACGGAACCGGCGCCACGTCCTGGCAGATCTTGTTCGTCACCGCCATGAGCAGGAGACTGGAGCAGGCCGGCAGGCAGAGCCAGGCAAGGACACGCCTGGCCCCCGGACGCCTCGCGGTCTGGTCCTCGCCCGGGTTCGCGGCCGACAAACCCGCTTCCAGCGTGTCCCGTGTTCGCCACACAGTCACGACTCCGGCACTCAGGCAAAGCAGGGCGTAGCCTGTCATTCCCAGGCACCAAACCTTGGCCTGCAGGGTCCTGGAAAAGACCGGTTCCACCAGAAAGGGGTAACTCGCCACGGCCACCAACCCGGCCACGTTGGATAGCGCGTAGAGCCGGTACGGGCGGCGGAGCGGTGCGACCCCCAGCGTGGCCCAGGCCTGCATCAACGGACTGGTGGCCGAGAGCGCGAGCACGGGCACCCCGATCGAGACCGCCAGGATCGCGAGGACCTGCAGCACCGGTCGTCCGCCCAGGTCCGCAACCCGGTCAAGGCGGATCGTGACGGGTAGACAGGCCACGGACATCAGCAACAGCAGGGCGTGTACACCAGCCTGCAACCGCGGACCGGCATACCGGGTGAGGACATGAGCATAGGCATACCCGCCGAGCAGAAAGGCCTGGAAGAACAGCAGACAGACGGTCCACACTGACGGGCTTCCCCCGAACATGGGGAGCAGATACTTACCGGCAATGGGTTGCACCTCGAAGAGGAGGAAGGATCCGAGCAGGACTGTCCATGCATACAGGGCCATTGCGCCCTTCAATCTGATACCGTCGGGGAATGAGTTCGTGGCAGCATCGCAGCATGCTGATTTCTCTTACGACTCGATTCGACCCTTACCTAGTTCAACGTTTTCCTATAAGCATGGACAGAAATCACTTCCAGGCATGAAAATAGCGTCAGGGCCCGGGAAGTACAAGGCATGAACGGGGGCCGCAGGTTCAGGCAAGAGCGCCTCCCTGGCACAGCCCGCACCCGCGACTCTCGATCACTCGTCCTTCACACCCTCGACCGTGACGTCATCCGGCCCGACCAGGTAGAGCACGGCGTCGTTGAGGGTCACGGCCGCGACTCCGTCGCGGACGTCCAGGGCAACCGGGGTCCCGAGGTGGTCGAACGCCTCGGCCACCGCGCCGCGCAGGGTGAGCCGGCACAGGCGTGCCCCGTCCGCGCGCCAGACCGCCCAGGCCTTGCGCCCGTCCGGTCGCAGCCAGCCGATGCGGCACACGCCCTCGGCCAGGCGCCAGGCGCCGGCAAAGTTCGCGGAACCGGCGGGGCGCGCCCGCGACAACACCTGCATGGCGGTGTACGCCGGCTTGGGCGACAGGTCCTTGTGCACGATCCCAAAGTGGTGCTCGTTGTAGAACGGGTCTTCCTCAACCGCCTGGAACTCGTACCAGAACATCCGGTCCACGCCCGCCTGCAGCGCCAGCAGGTACGCCCGCGGCAGGACCAGTGCCTGGCGCTCCGGCAGCGTGAAGTTCGTCGCCTGCTGATACGACATGACAATCACACCGCCCTTCAGGTCGCTGTTCAGCGTGTACGCCGCCGCAGCGACGCCCTTGTATGTCTTGTCGGTTCCGTACACCAGCGGCACGAACCGGTCGCCCGGCTTCAGAGCCTTGTCGGTGAAGAACCGCGTCGACTGCATCGGCTTGGAAGGCAGCACGATCGAGTCTTTCCACTCCGGGGCCACTTCCGCACCCTTGACCTCCTCGGGGATCTTCCGGTCCTTGACCGTCCACCACGCCTCCCAGCCGATGTGCAGGCGCTCGCGGTACGTCTCGGCCGCACTGCTCCGTGCCCACGTCCCGTCCGCGCCGCGCCGGACTTCGTAGTACAGCGGCACGCCGGCCCAGAGGATCACCGTCCCGCCCTGTCGCACAAAGTCCTCGATGGCATCGAAATGATCCGCCGGGAACCCCTCCTCCGGCGACATCAGCAAGGCCTGCGTCGTCGTCGGGTCCAGCCCGGCCAGGTCCGCCAGCCGCACGTCCTTGAGCTCGCAACCGGCGAGCATGGCCGTCGCCATCGCGCGCAGTTCCGGAGTGAACGGCCGTGCGTACTCCGGGTCATCG
This sequence comes from Lentisphaerae bacterium RIFOXYA12_64_32, assembly GCA_001803235.1. Taxonomy (GTDB): domain Bacteria; phylum Verrucomicrobiota; class Lentisphaeria; order Oligosphaerales; family YB12-FULL-65-16; genus YB12-FULL-65-16. The sequence goes on along the minus strand of MHBL01000440.1, from coordinate 10,132 downwards.
AAGACGGCCACTGTCCAGGCCGCCTGCTCGGGCCGAATGGCCTTGAACCCAGCCTTGACCACACTGTTCAGGAACGGGCCGATCACCGCCGGCGGGCAGTGCGTCGGCCAGCCGATCTCCGTGATCCAGATCGGCTTGGCGGCATCGCTGTACCGCGCCATGAGTTCGCGCAGCTTCTGCAGATCCTCGCATAGCTTCTGCGACTCTGGTGAGCCCGGATACCGGTACGGGTGCACGTTCATGGCGTCAAACGCGTCCTTGCCGCCCGCTTTGTAGATACCTTCGATGTAGTCCATCGGAATGCCGGCCAGACCGCCGTGCAGGACCGTCAACTCCGGATCGATCTCCTTGATCGTCCGGTACGTGGCTTTGAGCAACGTTGCGTAGTTCGCAGCATCCGGTTTATCACGCCAAGCGCCGTCAAGGTTCTGCTCGTTCCAGACTTCCCAGACCCGAATCCGGTCCTTGTAGCGCGTCACGACCTGGCGCACGTACGTGATCCACTTGTCGAGGTGCTTATAGGCCGGGCTGGCCCACTTCACGTCGTAGTCCAGGATCGGCAGGATCTGGACCCCGGCCGCCTCGGCCCAGGCGACCGTCTCGTCCAGACTCGCGAAGTCCCACTCGCCTTCCTTACGCTCGACGCCGGCCCAGTCGAAATCCGTGCGCACCCACTCGATGCCTGCTTCTTTCATCAGGGCCAGCTCGCGTTGCGCAATCGGGTGCTCGCCGCCGCGCGAAATGTGCGCGCACACGCCGTACGGCGACCCGACCGCCGGCGGGATGGTCGTCTCAACACGCACCGGTACGGCGACTGGCGCCCCGACGGGTGCCGTGCCAGACGCGCCCACCGGCGGCGCATCGCCCCGGCATCCACTCAGCGCGAGTGCGAACACCGCCGCACCCAGCACGCCCGCCGCCGCCCTACCACAACACATCGAGTCCCTCATCGGTTTGCCTCCTCTGATTCGCGGTCGTCATATCGCTCGATCATAGCGGATCATACCTGGGTGAAGCCGCGGCATTGCGCCTGAGTCCCGGCTTCAGCCGGAAGTTTCGGCGAGCTTCAGCGAGCCGATCCCCGGCCGCTCGCTGAAGCGTCGCTGCAACTTCCGCCTGAAAGGCGGTACTCAGACGAGAAAACGCGCCGCAGAGATCGCCGAGTTTCGCACGAACCTGCTCCGAGGCAATGCGCCACCCCGACAGCCTAAAGTGCCTGTTAATTCAGTGGTCAGAGACGTCCGTTGGGAGCTCGCGATACGCTCGCGCTCCAGAGTTCTGAGCACACCATCGCCCTCAGCCTGGAGCGCGAGCGTATCGCGAGCTCCGCAATCAGCCGCGCCCAGGGGTAAATCGACAGGCCCTAAAGGCTGGACACAAACGTCCTGCGCATCACGGCTTGCCGATCAACTCCACCGCATCGATCCACAGAACCCCGCGCTTCACCGCCGGACTGCGCAACCGTCCACCGTCCAGGATGATTGCCACCGCTTGGGCCGGGCCGTGCCAGACGCCATCCTGCGCGCCGCCCCAGAAGCCCCCCCCTCCCCGCGACGCCAAGTCCCGCACCTCGACGGTCTGCCACCCGTCGACGTCCGGCAACTCGATCGACTGCTGATGACACTGCCCGGTCGCATCGCGAATGCGCACCACCACGGCCGACACGTTGATGCCGCGCGCCCGGAAGCGCAGTGACTGTGCCTCGACGGGAGTCGCCAGGTCGCAGCAGGCCGCGACGTAGTTTCCGCCCTCGCCGAACGCGCCGTCCAGTCGCAGCGCCCACTGCCCCGCGCCCGCGGTCGCGTCGTCGCGCACCGCATTGCCGTGCGCGCCGGGGAACTCGCGCCCCAGCGACAGGCGCCAGCCGTCGTCACCGCTCTCGAAGTCGCCGAGCTGCACTGCGGTCCCGTCACCAGCAACCACTGTCAAAGCCATGGTAACGACGACAAACGCACAACGGACTCCGTCCCATCGACTGTGTCGTCTCATAACTGTGCCCCACGTCATACCAGTGTCTCCGCTCGTAGTGGTGTCGCAAGCCCGGCGGCCGACCGCCGGGCAAGACACCATCCCCGCTCCCACGGCGCCACCTCGCATGGGCTCTTGGTGCTGCACTGCGTTCCGCACGCTGCGAGCCCACTACCAACGGCGGCACCGCTCACTCCATCCCTAACATGCTGTACAGCAACGGGTTCTTGCCACCGCCGATGCCGTCGCCCCAGTGCAGGTACGCCTTGCGCTCGCCGCCGTCATTGTCGTTGACGAGCAACGAGAAGCCGATGACGGTGCCGCGCACCAGCGGCGGCAAGTCCACCGCGGCCACGGGCAGAACCAGTTCGTAGACCACGCGCGTCCCGTCGCGGTTCGCCTGCAGTTGCACGGCCGGCAGCAGGCCGGGTTCGGCGCCGGACTGGGCGTGACGTCGGTAGACGAACGGCCCGGTCGCGGTCAGCGCCACATCCAGTTCCGTGTACGCGGTCGACGGCGGCATGTCGTCACCGGCAAACGCCTGGAACGCGATCTGGATGCCGTCGCCTTTCCACGTGTCCTCGCCCGCGAACGTCTGGCAGAACGCGTCGTCAGTGACCGTCACGGTGACCATCAACCGGTCGCGGTCGTAGGTGACATGGAATGAGGCGTCCAGGTCACTCACGTCCTTGCGTGCCGTCTCGACCAGGCGCCGGCAATTGCGTTCATCACCCATGGCATACTCGCGCACCGGCGCCCCCACCACCGTAGCACTGCCGGCGCCGCCGGGCACGTGCAGCACAACGTTCTTCGGCCGCATCGCCTCGGGGAACTCGCGCCGCGTGAGGCCGGCCACAGTGACAGCGGCCAGGTCGCCCTCAATGATCCACGGCCGGCCGCGCACGGTCAACTCCAGCGTGTCCGGCGCGGTCGGCGCGCCCTTCTCGTACCAACGCCGCGTCCCCCAGGCGCGATCCAGTGCCCGGTCGCCGACCCGCCACACCTTGACCGGCGCAGGCGTCGCCGCCGCATTGCGCAGCGCCACCTGCCAGTCGTCGTCCGGATACGCGATCCAGACGGCCAAGGCCTGGCGCCCGTCCACGTAACGATAGCGCAGAACCCAGACGTTGGGATCGCCGGCATCAAGGCGCTCGACAAATTCCGCGTTCCGGACCAGTTCGGAAACGCCGGCCATGGCGAACCAGGACGGCTTCGGCGTCAGGTCGGCGCGCACCATGCCGAAGTTGTTCTCGTTTTCCTCCGGGTCCCAGCCGTCGTCCTGGAAGTCATACCACCAAATGCCCTTGATGTACGGCAGCGTCCGGGCCAGCAGGTAGAGCCGGGCCAGGAACGACCCCGACTCTTCCGGATCCGTGCCGCCGCGCGGCACATGCGTCGGCCAGCCCATCTCCGTCACGACGAGCGGCACTTCCGCGCCGCCGCTGTACCGCCGCAGCATCTCGTCAACGCCTTTCATCCGCACCAGCCAGTCTTCCGGGGTCCGGTCGAGCCCATTGTAGTTATAGGTATGCAGCGACACCACGTCGCAGCACTCGAGCATGCCGAGTTTCATCAACGACTCGAGGTACGCGTCGCCGTGACACACGGAGTTGCTGATCACGATGACCGCCGGATCGATCGCCTTGATCCGCGGATAGACCACCCGCAGCAGCTTCACATAGCTCTCCGGATCGCCCTTGCCGTGGAACTGCTTCGGCATGCCGCACCCGCCGTCCCACTCGTTCCAGACCTGGTACAGCCTCACCTTGCCCTTGCCTGCGGTGACGACAAACTCGCAGTACCGCGCAAACCCCTCGACAGCTTCGGCCGAGCGCGGGTAGTCGCCGCCGTCGTAGAACCGGTTCGCGTAGTCCAGAATCGTCAGCGGCATCACGCCCGCCGCGACGGCGCGGTCGATGTAGGTGAGGTAACTCTCGGGCATCACCAGCTTGCCCTTCTCCTGTTCGACCCCGCCCCAGTACGCCTCGTCACGGATGGCCATGATGCCCGCCTGCGTGAACAGCGACAAGTTCGCGTCCAGCAGCCCCTTGCCCTGCCCGAAGTGCGTACACGCGCCGGTCACGAACGGCGGCATGCCGGTGTACTCGCCGGCAACCGCACCCGCACTGCCCGCCCCCAGCCACGCCGCCAGGCCGAGACACACCGCCAACCAACCTACGCTGCCCAGTTGACCACGCATGCCCTGTATCCTCCGCTCTTCGTGTTCGGTGTCCGCTTGGTCCGTTTGGTCCGTTCCCGTGCCCCGCGCTCACTGTCCCGCATCCACCGCGGCCAGCATCGGCATCAGCGGTGCGAGCGTGAACGGGCCGCTGAGCGGGCGCAGGTTGGTCAGGTCCTGCCCGGCGACATCGCGCCCGCCCGCCACCAACCGCACCTGCGTCTGCGGGATCCGCAGGTAGTTCGCCAGGTTCACCAGCAGCTTGCCGTCCAGTTCCGTGGTCAGCATCTCGACACCCCACACCGGGTTGCCGGTCGCGTCGACCAGCTCGACGGGTGGCGCGATGCCGAGTTCCTTGAGCAGCGCACGGCAGCGCGGCCACAAGTCCTGCGGCTTCGCCGGATCCCAAACCGTGCCCGGCACCGTTGCGGCCGCCTGGCGCGACCGGTTGTGCTCGTCGTGTGTGAAACACGTCCCGATCCGCAGCACCGTGCCGCCCGCGGTGGCGAGCTTCGCTACCCCTGCCAGCGTCGCATCGGAGATGCGCGTCACGCCGGGCAGTACCAGCAATTTCGCGCCCTGCAGCGGGTACGGCACCTCGCCGCCCTGGTTCCAGCGCTCCAACTGCCGCTCTGTCACAAACCCGACCGGCACGCCGGCCATCAGGAACGCGACATACGCCTCCTGCAACGCACGCACATAGTCCTTGTCGTAGAGGTTCGACGCCAAGGACGAGAGCAACACGATGTGTGGCTTAACTCTTTGCAGCGCAGTTACTTCACGTGAAAGACGGTTCAGATCAAGGCATGCCAGGTTCTGCGCCTCGGTGCACGCCGGGCGGTGCATGATGCTGCCCGTGAAGTCGTGCGACACCTCAAACGTCCGTTCCCAGACCCATGACGTCGAAGCGCTCATGCCGTGCACCGCCCCCTGCCACATGACGTTGTACAGATGCTCGGCCGGGACAAAGTCCACGTACCGGTCGAGGATGAAATGGTTCTCCGAGTCGAACACCGGCTTGTCACCCATCGCGCGCTGGAAGTCGTAGCCCATGTTTTCGCCGACCCAGCCGTTGGCCCAGGCTTTCGGGTCCGCCACGTCGCCCGCCGCCGGCTGCACGTACCACTTGCAGCAGTCGTTGCCATGAATCTGGCTGAGGTCGCCGAACAGTTCGGGGTCGACGCTCCATATGCCGTGGTTGTTGCGGTACCAGTGCGCCATCATCATGATCTTGGCGTGCACCGGCATGGCCGGCGCCATCTCATGAATGATGTCAGCCATCCAGCGGTGCCAGCCGGCGAACTGCTCCTGATTGAAACAGACGAAGTCGTACGTCGCCGCAGTGTCGGTGAAATCCTTCTCGACCGGTACCGCGTCGAAACTCGCGAATGCCGTGCCCCATACCGCGTTCAGACGCCCGATCTCACCGTACCGGCGCTGCAACCAGTCGCGCCACAGCTTGGCACAAAACTCCGACTTCTCCATATCGGCGAACACCGGCTCGTTGCTCATGCACAGGCTGTGGATGGCCGGATGATCCTTGATCCGAGGAATGACGTAGCGCAGCGACTTCTCGATGACCATGCGCGCCTCGGGCGCATTGATGTCGTACTTCAGAAACCCGCCCGACGCGTTCGCCAGGTGCGGCCACTTCTGGAACGCCCAACCCGGGAAATAGTGCGGACTCAGCAGCAGATTGATCGTCACGCCAACCGCGGCGGCGCGGTCGCAGACCTTGAGGAAGTCGTCGATCGTCTTGTCACTGTACTGGTCCTCAGCCGTCAGTACGCTACTCGGGCCGAACTCGATCTGGATCATGTTCGCGCCGTACGCCGGGAATTTCTCAATGTCGCGCCGGACCGCGCCGAAGTGGCCGTAGCCGCAGAAGAACACCGGGCGCTGCTCGCGCCGGCCATCGGTCGAGTTGACACTGTCGGCCACGAACGCCGGGCCGTCGATCCGGATCGGACCGGTCGCGTAGCGCCACGCCGCAAACCCCGGGTGCGTGCCCGCCAGGACAGTGTCCGCCTCGACCAGACGCCGCTCGCCCAGTTCCACCATGTCGACCGCGGCGTCATAGGCGCGACCGAACTCGCCGCGCTCCGCGTCTTCGCGAGCCCACGCCGTGAAGTTCTCCAACACGGTCGTGGTCGCCAACGCGCGCGACTCCAAGCCGCGCGGCTTAAGCTGCTCGATCCGCGCCCGCAGTTCGGCGAGCAGTTCGTCGACCCGCTTCAGTTTCGCCTCGAACTGCGCCGGCACGATACAACTCAGCGACACTTGCCCCGCGGCCAACCGGGCCCCGCCCGGTCCGGTCACGACGCACTCCGCCGTGAGCTTCGCAGCGTCAAGATCGCGCCGTCCGCACCCGAACGAGATCAACCCGACGCCCTTGCGGATTCCGCACGGGGCCTCGCGCTTCACCAGCTCCTTCCCATCGCCGTCGAGCAACCGGCAGGACACGCCGGTCGCCTCGACCCCGTCGGGTACGGTCAGAGTCCCGTCGAGCCAGAAGCCGCCGGCCAGGAACACGGTCGAGTCCGGCGGATACCGGGTCGGGTTCCACCACCCGTTCAGCGCGCCGTGCCGTGTCTCTGTCGGCTTCAGCGGCCGCAGTTGCCACTCGACCGTGGCTGCCTGGGCCTGGCCCTCCGGCAGGTACGGCGTCACCAACGGACCTTCCTCCAGCTTCACATCGTCAATCCAGAACCCGGCGGTCGGCGCCTCGGTCACGATCAGCACCGGCATGCTGGTCTCGTCCGGTTGGGTGACGAAACTGCGGCTGACTCGGCGCCACTCGCCGCCCGTGCCGGGAACGTGGCAGCGCACCCGCCAGTCCTTGCCGCCGCCGAACCACGCGTTCGCCGGCCCCGCACTGCGCACGTAGGCCGAGAATGTGTACGATGTCGACGGCTTCACGCTCACGCCAGCGGTCGCGAACAGCGCTGCGTAGACGTGCGGTCCGAACGGCGTGCCGTTGGTGAAGAGCAGCGAACTCTGCCCGCTGTGTGTCACGGCCTGGTCGATCTTCAGCGCCGCATCCGTGTTGCGCGCGTCGAACAGCCAGCCCCGCGGCCGGTTCCCGTCCACCGTCTCAAACGAGGAGTTTCCCAACAGGTTCTCCCCCAAGGCGTACGGTCGCACTTCCAGGACCGTGTCGCCGGCCGGCAGTGGCGTGTCGAACACGAAATCGGTCGCGAGCGTCCCGGGCTCGAGCATGACGTCGTCGATCCACACCCCCCCGGTCACGTCTTCGCACAGGATCGTGATCGTAAACCATTCGCCCTGCTCGCCTGATTCCGTGCGGAACGTGCCGACCACGCGCGTCCATTCCGGCGCGGCGGCCGGGAACGGGAAGCGGAACTCCCAGTTGCGACCGCCACCGATCCAGATCTTGCCCACCACGGCCGACTTGACGTAGCAGGACAGCGTGTAGTCGGTGTTCGGCATTGCGGCGCAGCGCCGGGATAGCCGCGCGAAGACGTTGGGCGCCAGCGGCGTGGGATTGACAATCTTCAGCGAGGAATTGCCCGACCGGGCCACGGTCCGATCGACGCTCACCTGCGCCTGCGTCTTGCCCGGGGCCCAGGCCCACCCGCTCGGAATGCCGCTGGTGTCCACGGCCTCGAAACTGGCGTTGTCGACCCGGTTGCGCCACTGCGGCGGCTCGGCCGAGAGAGACGCAGTGAGACCGAGAACCGCGGCAGCGAACAGGACGGTCAGGCCACGGTGCGTAGACAGCATAGTTTGTGGTCTCCTTGGGTTGGGATGGATGTTTCGGGTTTCGGGGCGCGGCGCCCAACGATTCTGCCGTCTCGGGATGGGACTCGCGGCGTCACACCCGGACCGCCTGAAGGCGGGACTACGAACCTAGGACAGCGGCAGGCTTGTGGTCCCGCGTTCACGCGGTCCGGCTGACGCGTCGCCGGCGGGACAAACCCGGCCTCCCAAACGTCCTAACCCTGAAACCTGAACACTGAAACCTTGGCTCCGCGCTTGCATCAGTTCGCCAGGTCGCTCCGTTCCTTGATCCCGGCGCCGAGTTGCTGAATACTCCCTGCATGTCCGTCGCCGAAGAGCATGTTGACGCGCAGCATGTGGCTCCAATGGATGCGCACATTCCAGAAATCGTTCGCGGCAAAGCCGCGGAAAGGGTCGAGCGTGCGCCAACTCCAGCCGTTCGGCGCCAGATGCCCTTCCGCGGCATACCCAAACGTCTCGGCCTTCTTCGTCTGCTGTCGTCGGTGGCCGCGGGAGGTGCCGTGCTCGCTGAACATGTAGCTGTTGCCGGCGGTCGCGCCCGCAAACCGCGCGTGCCCGCCCCAGCACCACCAGTTGTAGGTCGTTACCGCGTCCGTATTGCTCGGACAGAAGAAAATGCCCGCGTCACCGATGTACTCGATGATCAACTGCTGCGGCGCGATGTTGCCCGCCTTGCATACGTCCGGCGGTGGAGCCTCAGCCGGGTCGAACCAGGGGTACGGGTAGTACTCGTTGTTGTCGTCCATGTACTGGTCTTTACCGAGGCTTATCTGCTTGAGGTTCGAAATGCATTGGATGGCCTTGGCTTTCTCCTTGGCCTGGGTCAGCGATGGCAGCAGCAACGACGCCAGAATGCCGATGATGGCGATCACGACCAGCAACTCGATCAGGGTGAAATTCCTCGTCCGCATGTTCCCGGCCTCCATTGTCCTGAACTCAGGCAATCCGCGCCTTCCGCTCGATCTCGACTGTCGCACACGACTCCCGCTCGACCAGGTGCGTCTGCAGCAGAACTTCTCGCGCACACGCATCGCGGTTCTCGATTCGTGCCAGAAGCAGGTCCGCCGCCGTCTCGCCAATCTGCAACTGCGACTGATGCACGGTGGTCAGGGCCGGCGTGCACCACGGCCCGTACGGCAGGTCGTCGTACCCGATCACCGACACGTCCTGCGGAATCCGCAGCCCCAACTGCCGGCAGGCGTCATACACGCCCAGAGCAATGGCATCACTGCAGGTGAGGATCGCTGTGGGCACGGCCGCCGCCCGCAGCAACTCCAAGGCGTGCTTCTTCCCCGCACCGTCGTAACCGAGTTCCTCACCGGCACCGCCTCGGACCAGACTCGGAACGAACGCCACGCCGGCATCCGCCAGCGCCTGACGATAGCCGCGCAACCGGTCCTGCACCGTGTTCGCGTCCAACGCATAGACAAAGCCAACGCGCCGGTGCCCGCGTTCAAGCAGGTACGCCGTCGCCTGGTAGCCGCCCTCCTGATTGTTCGAGCCGGCGTAGTCCGCCGCGAGGTTTGGCAAACGCCGGTCCAGGAACACGACCGGTAAACGCGCCGCAACCGCCTCGCGCAGCAACTCAACCGTCGCCGGCGCACGCCGGTGCACCACCGGCGTGATGATCAGGCCGTCCAGCGAACGCCCCAGGAAGTCCCGCACCACCTCGCACTCCCGGTCCGGCTCGTTGCCGCTGATGCCGATCAACAGGCGATAGCCCGCCGGCGACAAACGCGCCTCAATGCCCTGAAGCATGGCGCCGAAGAACGGGTTGCTCGCCAGGTCAGGAATCACCAAACCGACCAGACGATCACCGTTGCGCGCCGCGTCGCCGCGGACAAACAGACCCTTCCCCGCCCGACCGGACAAAACGCCCTCCGCCGTCAGCTCCTGAACCGCACGCCGCACCGTGATCGAACTGACCGAAAACTGCCGGCAGAGTTCGGCCGTGGTCGGAATCTGCTGCCCCGCCGCATACTTGCCGGAACGGACGCGATCCAGCAACCCCTGCTTGACCCGCAGGTACAGCGGCGCAGCGCTGGTTCTGCTCTTCGCCATCCCGATCACCTTGCCCAGGATCCCATGAGTATATAAGGTTGTATAACCTTGTATATAAATACACGCTGGACCGATGCGTGTCAAGCGCGACCACCGCGTTTTCGTAATGCGTCAGTCGCGGGTGGAGATAAGGTCGACGGTTGACCGGGGCTGGCGCCTGGA
>MHBL01000439.1 GCA_001803235.1 Lentisphaerae bacterium RIFOXYA12_64_32 | reverse complement strand
CAGTGAGTAACGCCCACACATGATCGGCCGGTCTGCCGGCCGGGGGCGCTGACGCATTACCTGAGCGAATCCGCCGCAATGGGTATTCGATGGCGCAAGTTCGGGGACGGAAAGCGGGGACAGACCTCTGTCGCCCTTTGGCAATATACGCCCAGTCGCCGGGGCTGCCCGCCACCAAGAGCCCTGCTCACTGGCTTTGGGGAGGAGGAACGGTTCGCCGAGCCGCTGCTGGAACGGTTCTCCGGACGGCGGCCCGACGCGCTGCTGGGGGTGACGCCATGAAGCGTCTCACCCGGGACCAACAGAAAGCCGTGCTCGACCAGTGGAATCGCGCCGGTCCGGAACTCGAGCGGTTCCGCTACGAGGAACTCCGCAACTGGGTCTACGACTGGAAGGTTGTCGACGCTCTGCTGGAGATTGGCGCACGTACGGCCAAGCCGACGACGAGTTCCGGTCTGGTCGAGCTGCAGCGCCTGTTCATGAAGGGGGCGCGGCGGCAGGGCCTCCTGCCCGCCGAGGTACGCGAGGCGTCCCCGGCATATGGCAGCACGGACGCGATGCGGACCCTGGGCAACGCGGAGCTGCTGAAGCGCCGCAAGCTCGCGCTGCTCTGCTCGGTCAAGTGCCCGGGCAAGCTCATTCTCGACGCGTACGACTTCTGCCGTCATCTCCAGGCAGACAGTTCCGCGGTCATCAGCGGCTTCCACTCGCCGATGGAACAGGAGTGCTGGCACATCCTGCTGCGGCGTTCGCACGCCGTGATCTGGTGCCTCGCGCGCGGCATGCTCGCCCGGGTACCGCCGGACCTGCGGCAGCCGGTGGCCGACGGGCGGCTGCTGATTCTGGCGCCGTTCCCGGATACGGTCCGGCGCGCGACGTTGGCGACATCCGCCCAATGCAACCGGTTCGTCGCCGACCTGGCTGACGCCGTTTTGGTCGTGCACGCCGCGCAGGGCAGCAAGACTGAAGCCCTCGGACTCGAACTCCTTGCCGCTGGCAAACACCTCTGCACGTTCGACCATGCCGCCAATGCCGCGCTCATCCAAGCCGGTGCGCGGGGAATCACGCCGGACACCGACGCGGCGTGTGTCTTTCGGCCGTGCGGGTGAATCCTGAACAGGCGCTACCATGGACACCAGGACGCGCCTGCTCGTAGTGGGCTCGCCGTGCGCGAAGCGAAGCGGAGCGTCAAGAGCCCATCCGGCGCGTTGCCGCGGCACGGGGATGGTGTCTTGCCCGGCGGATCACCGCCGGGACTGCGACACCACTACGAGCGGTGCTGTTACCGATGTCTGTCCGCGTGAGGGCCTCTTCCCGCAGGTTGGATTCGCTTCTGGCGAACTGCCGTGCGGTGTGGTATCGTATCGGCTGGCGCGCGGGCTGCGGGCGATGGTCTCAGGTCCCGAAGGTCCGGGGCTGACGCGGTGCCCCCCCCGCTGCGCGACGTGGAACACAATCGATGCCTTTGTCGTTGACTCTGTCGCCGCACGGGCGGCTTTTTGTTGAGGAACAGGACGATGCGCCGGAACTGGCCTTGCCCGAGGTCGGCGCGCGCGTGCAGCGGGCGTTTGCGGAGTCCGCGGGGCGCGGGCTGCTGCACCTGACCTCCGTCGAACTCGCCACGGTCTTGCCGCCGGCGATCGCGTTCTGGCGCGAGTTTGGCCGGACCTATCTTACCCAACTCTGTCACGTACCGGACTTGGATGCCGAAACGGCTGCCGCGACACCGGTGCCGTTTCCGTCCGAGGCGGCCACCGCACTGCTTGAACAGGCGCCGCCGATGCGCGGACTCGAGTACCTGTCGCCCACGGTGTTCGAGCGTCTGTGGGCGGAACTGGACACGCAGGTGCGCGAGGATATGCGCCAGAACGGTGCGGGCGCTCAGGCCTACCTCAAGAGTCTGAACCCGCTCTGGAACCTGGTCGGGCGCGTGACGTTCCACCTGGCCGAGAACAAGAAGGACGCGGACCTTCCGTTCGCGTTCATGGCCACCTACACCAGCCGCATCTCGAACCAGGCCAAGCTCCAGTACCTGCCGCTCGGCCGCGCGCTGCAGGAGTATTCGGGCGCGCGCAACCGCGGCGCGCTCCTGTCGCTGCTGGCGCCGGTGCATCGCGCCGCCGAAGCGAGCGCGTTGATCAAGGGACTGGTCGAGTCCGGGGACGTGTTCCACCCGCTCGCCTGGACGCCGCCCGAGGCGTACCGGTTCCTGAAGGACATTCCGGCGTTCGAGCGCAGCGGCGTGATCGTGCGTGTTCCGGACTGGTGGAAACCGGGGAATCCGGCGCGGCCGCGCGCCACGGTGCGCATCGGTGACAAGAAGAAGGCGGGGCTTGGCATCGACGCGCTGCTGGACTTCTCGATGAACGTGTCGCTGGACGGCGAAGAACTGACCCCGCAGGAGATCGAGGCGATCCTGGCCTCGTCGCAGGGCCTGGTGCTGCTGAAGGGGCGCTGGGTCGAGGTCGACCGCGAGAAGCTCGCCGACGTGCTCAAGCACTGGCGCACGGTGCAGAAGGTGGCCGGCAGCGACGGTATTTCGTTCCTCGAAGGCATGCGGCTGCTGGCTGGTGCCGGTGCGGACAAGCAGGACGCGGAGGTGGTCGGTGAAACGGTCCGTGACTGGTCGCAGGTGATTGCCGGCGATTGGCTCGAAAAGGTGCTCCGTGACTTGCGTGACCCGCGGCGGATCGGGGATGGCGGCGCGATCGGCGGGTTGCAGGCCGAACTGCGCGAGTACCAGAAGGTCGGGGTGAACTGGTTGTGGTTCATGCAGCGGCTGGGCCTGGGCGCGTGCCTGGCCGACGACATGGGCCTGGGCAAGACGGTGCAGGTGCTGGCGCTGCTGCTGCGGCTGCGGCAGGAACGCGAGATGGCGGGGCGGCAGGATGCGGGGACGCTGTCCCCGCGCCCCTGCCGGGGAGGACTATTGGCCCTTCCCGGAGCCATCCCGTGTGCTTCTGGCGCTGGCGTCGCGCGCGTGCCACGGCCACGCGAGGACGCTGCGACGGCTGCTGCCGCCGCGTCTGGACGCGGTCGAGAGGCCATGCGGCCCAGCCTGCTGCTGGCGCCGGCGTCGCTGTTGGGCAACTGGCGTGCGGAGATCGCGCGGTTCGCACCGTCGCTGCGCGTCGTGTTCGCGCACCCGTCCGAGGCGGGCGAGGCGGAGTTGGCGGAGATTGCGGCGGCCCCGGAGACGCGTTTGGCGGGCGTGGACCTGGTGGTCACGACCTACGGGATGGCGCTGCGGCTGGAGTGGCTGCGCGCGACGGCCTGGGACCTGCTCGTGCTCGATGAGGCGCAGGCGATCAAGAACCCGGGCGCGCGCCAGACCCGCGTCGCCAAGCAGCTCCAGAGCCGGTGCCGGATCGCCCTGACCGGGACGCCGGTCGAGAACCGGCTCTCGGACCTGTGGTCGCTGTTCGACTTTCTCAACTCGGGGCTGCTGGGCTCGGCGCCGGCGTTCGGCCGGTTCACGAAGGCACTCGCGGCGGCGACCACGCCCAACCCGTACGCACCGCTGCGCGCGTTGGTGCGGCCTTACCTCCTGCGGCGACTGAAGACCGACAAGACGGTGATCGCCGACTTGCCGGACAAGACGGAGGTCACGGCGTACTGCGCGCTGAGCAAGGCGCAGGCGGTACTGTACGAGCAGACCGTGCACGAGATGGAGAGCAAGCTCGAGACGCTGGCGGGGATCGAGCGGCGCGGCATGGTTCTTGCTTACATCATGCGGCTCAAGCAGATCTGTAACCACCCGGCGCAGCTTCTCGGCAACGGCGCGTATGCGCCGGCGGACAGCGGCAAGTTCGCGCGGTTGCGCGAACTCTGCGAGGAAATGGCGGCACGTCAGGAGAAGACGTTGGTGTTCACGCAGTTCCGGGAAATGACCGAGCCGCTGGCGCAGTTCCTGGCAGCGGTGTTCGGGCGTCCCGGACTGGTGCTGCACGGCGGCACCGCGGTGAAGGATCGGCGCGCGCTGGTCGACGCGTTCCAGACCGATGGCGGGCCGCCGTTCTTCGTGCTGTCGCTGAAGGCCGGCGGCACCGGATTGAACCTGACCGAGGCGACGCAGGTGGTTCACTTCGACCGCTGGTGGAACCCGGCGGTCGAGAACCAGGCGACGGACCGGGCGTTCCGGATCGGGCAGAAACACAATGTCCTGGTGCACAAGTTCGTCTGTCGCGGCACGATGGAGGAGAAGATCGAGGCCATGCTGGTCGAGAAGAAGGGCCTGGCGGAGAGTCTGGTCGAGGGCGGCGCCGAGAAACTGCTGACCGAGATGAGCAACGCGGAGTTGATCCGTTTCGTCAGCCTCGACCTCGCGCACGCGGCGGGGGAATAGCGGCGAGGCGGGAGGGTCTGCCGCATTGGCGAGTGTAACACCAAGCGGGCCCCAAGCCGGCCCGCGAGGACGCGGGCGCTCCACAATGCCGCCACGTCAGGAAGCGGTCTCCAGGTCGTAAGCGGGGTGTCCGTCGAGGAAGTTCCAAAGGGCTCAACGTCCGGGGTCAGCATCCGGGGCCACGTCAGGCACGTGAGTGACCGGCGGAGCGCGCGGAACGACGAATCAGAGAGGAGCTAGAGACATGAGCTGGTATCGGCAGTGGCGTCCGTATGTGTCCGTGGGCGAGCGGCGGGCCAAGGCGCAGAAGGAAGCCGCCAAGATGGCGAAGAAGGGTCGCAAGACATCGCCGGTGGTCATCGAGGGGCGCGAGATAGCGTCCACGTTCTGGGGCAAAGCCTGGTGCGACCACATTGAGTCGTTCCACGACTACGAGAACCGGCTGCCGCGCGGGCGGACCTATGTGCGGAACGGGTCGGTCATCGACCTGCAGCTCGAGGCAGGGAAGGTCAATGCCTTGGTTATGGGCTCGTCGCTGTACAAGATATCGGTCGACATCAAGACGTTGCCGGGCAAGAAGTGGGAGGGGATCAAGACTGTGTGCTCGGGCAAGATCGCCTCGTTGGTCGAACTGCTGCAGGGGCGGTTGTCGGGTGCGGTGATGGAGGTCATGACGCACCGCACCGAGGGGCTCTTCCCGCTGCCGGGGCAGATGTCGTTCAAGTGCTCGTGTCCCGACTGGGCCGAAATGTGCAAGCATGTGGCGGCGGTGTTGTACGGTGTCGGATCACGACTTGATTCGCAGCCCGAATTGCTGTTCAAACTGCGCGGCGTTGACCACATGGCGCTCATCGGTCACGCGGCGGCGGCGGAGGGCATCGGCAAAGCGGCGGCGGCAGGGTCGCGCCGGAAACTGGCGGCGGAAAGCATAGCCGACGTGTTCGGGATCGAATTGGACACGGCGGCAGTCCCGGCGGCAACCGCACGTGCACCAAGTACGAGGCGGAAACCGCGAACTGCCGAGCCCCGGAAGCGTGCCGGGGAGAAGAAGACCAAGCCAGGGAGACCTGCCGCCCGGTCACGTGCGAAAGGCCCCGCCGTCGCGCGCGGAAAGAAACGTGGTGCGGCCCGGGGGGCGGAGCCTAGATGACCGGGCGGCGGACCGCCCGGTCATCTCGGAGTGAAACTGGCGACGATGCACGAAGACCGCCTGAAGGCGGGACTACGAACCTGGCCGTCCACGGAACGAGGCTTGTAGTACCGCGTTCACGCGGTCCGGGCTCCAGTTTCATAGGAGGCGGAAGTGGCAGTCGAGCTTGAGCGAGCCGATCCCCGGCCGCTCGCTGAAGCGTCGCTGCAGCTTCCGCCTAAAGGCGGGACTCAGGCCAGGACGCCCGAGTTTCGTGCCGAGATGACCGGACGGTCTGCCGGCCGGGGGGCGTTGATGCGTTACTCGCCCCGTCCGTCGCCGGTAGCGGACGTGCTGGCAATGGGCAGGCGTGGAAGTTCAGCCTGTCGGACCCGTTGATGTCTGACGCGGCTGGGATCCCGGTGCGGTGACACCCGCGTCCGTTGGACGGCGTCCACATGCTACGTGCGCGCCGCTTCCGCGCAGCGGACGCCTTCGCGGATGTAGGTCAGGCAGTTCTGGATCATTCGCTCCTCGGGGAAGGGCCACTCCATGTAGCCGGAGGACTGGCAGAGGATGTGGCGGTGGCCGCGGCCGGCCGACACAGCCTGCTCGACCAGGCCACGGATGTGTTCGGGTGTCGCGCTCATCAGGTCGTGGCTCTCGATATTGCCTTCCAACCCCATGCGAGTTCCGACGCGCGCGAACGCTTCCGGCAGTGTGAGGTCGCCCATGGGTGGCGGTTCGATGGGATTCAGCACGTCGACACCCATGGCGACGAACCGTTCCAGGACCGGCCCCATCTTGCCGTGGCAGTGCACCCAGACGTAGCCGCCGCCTTCGTGGATCATGTCGATGAGGGGCTTGTCCACCGCGCCGACGAACTCGTCGAAATCGGTCGGCGACATCAGCGGCGGAATGCACAACTCGGGGCCGACCCAGCCGTACACGACCTTCAGCCCGCTGCCGAGCGCGAGTTTTGCGTGGTCCCGGATGCGCTGCGCGAAGATGGCAATGGTCTCGGACAGCAACTCGCGGTCGGAGAGGCTCCAGAACGCGAAGTTCTCTGAACCGATGAGCCGCTCCAGCCCGTACATCGCATGATCGAGTCCGAAGACCGTGATGCCGCGGTCGCCGATGTTTTTCTCCGAGGCACGGAACGACTCGGGGTTGAATGGGAACGGTTCGTACGGTACGGAGAGCAGCTTCTTGATGTCTTCCGGTTCCTTGAGCAGGTGCTCCTTTTCGTAACCTGGTTTGCCATGGGTGTTGCGCGTGTAGATGCTGCGCAACTGGCCGGCCGGTGTCGAAACCTCGGTGATGACGTCGATCCACTCCGGCGAGTGGGTGGGCTGTTCGCTGCTCTTGGCGACCGTGGCGCCCGCGGCGCCCCAGTGCAGGTTGAACGGCGCGCCACCGCCACCCATCAGGTCGGTGCATTCGATGCCGAGGCGGTACACCGGCTCGTATGCCGGGTGCATGAACTTCTGGCCCAGATGCAGTCCCCACAGCTTGACCGCCGGCCGGTCGGGAACGTGGCCTTGGAAGATCGCGGTCAGTCGTTCGCGTCGTGTCATGAGGTCCTCTTGCTCCTTCGCGGACTCGCACCGTCCTCGGCGTCTTTGCGGTGAAATTCCCTTCGCTGCAGCGGAAGATAGGCGGCAAACGTTGTTCCGTCAAGAGACCGTGGACGGTGCTCAGGGCTGTTTCAAGATCTGGCGCTGCGTCTCGGAAGCCCACACCTCCGCGCACACCTGGTAGGGGCGGCCTGTCCTCAGGCCGCCCCCCCCGGCGTGGGGACACGCCGGGGGTACACGGCGGTCACGAGTCTTGAAACAGCCCTGGACGGTGCTACAGCCCGTGCAGGGGGAAGAGGAGGTCCTGGAGAGTTCTGATGGTCTGGTCAATCGCGGCGTTGACAGCGGGGCGTTGTTGAACGTCGGGCATGAGGGGGCGGTCGCGCAGGCCGCCCTGCCAGTCGGTGCTTTGCAGCATGACGCCGCCCATGCCGGTCATGAGGTCGGCGGACTGTTCGTTTTCGCACAGTGCGGTCCAGGCCAGGGCCCAAGCGCGCACGGTGTTCTCGACATGGTAGCCGCCGCCGCCGGTCGCCAGGATCGGCTTGCCGAACCCGAGCACGCGGTCGATGATTTCCGGGAACACGTTGTTGGTGAGATTGAGACCGGCGAGCGGGTCGCCGGCCAGTGTGTCCGCGCCGATCTCCATCACGATGATGTCCGGGTTGAACGCGCCGATCAGCGGCAGTGCGATGGCCTTGAATGCCCGCAGGTAAGCCTCGTCATAGGTGCCGGGGGGCAGGGGGCAGTTGACCGTGTAGCCCAGGCCGTCGCCGTTGCCAATCTCGCGCTCGAACCCGGTGCCGGGGAAGAGGGTGTGCCCATTTTGGTGGAAGGACACGGTCATGACGTCGGACCGGGCGTAAAACGCCTCCTGCACGCCGTCGCAGTGGTGTACGTCGATGTCGAGGAACAGGACGCGCTTGCCGTGCCGCGCCAGCGTCATGCAGCCGAGCGCGACATCGTTGAGGTAGCAGAACCCGGCCGCGCGTGCCGCGTGGGCGTGGTGGTAACCGCCGGACGGGTTGAACGCCACGCGGGCCTCGTCCGCGAGAATGAGTTCGGCGCCTCGCAACGTCGCTCCCACGGCGAGCACGGCATAGTCGCACATGCCGCGGAACACGGGACAGTCGTCCGTGCCGAGGCCCATGCGGAGCGCATCCAGCGAGAGTTCACCGCCCTCGGCGGCGTGAAGCACGTCGAGGTACTCGGGATGGTGGAACCACTCCAGTGTGGCTCGCGGCGCGGGTACCGGTTCGACTTCGATGCAGCCGGGGCTAGTCAGTAACCCCATGGAGGCAAGTGTCTTACGGGTTCGCGCTGCACGATGCGTGGTGAACGGGCAGGACGGCGGGTAGGCGTACCGTTCCAGCGCCGGCGAGTGAATGAAGGCTCGGGTTGTGCCTGCCATGGTGCCCCTCTCAGCCAGGGTTCGGGGTTCGGGATGCCGGGGTTCGGAAATGCCATCGTGCCTCGCCTCGCCCGGCACCCGTGTGCCACGGCACGGCATCCGGGCCAAACCGGAACGCCTGAACACTCGCGGCCCATGCTGCCCGAACCCTGAACCCCTTTACCCTTTACCCTGAACCCTTTAACCTGCCCTGCCTCCCTCCTTCACTCCCTGTGCGTGGTCTCCTTGTGCGCTGCCAGGTCGAGCGAGAGGCTGTAGGCTTCGCCGTCGAACTCGGTATTGACTTTGTAGCCGCTGTTGTGGAAGATGTTGAGCATGGCCTTGTTTTCCGGCAGCACGGTGGCATAGAAGGTCCGGATCCCGCGTTGTGTGCCGATGC
The DNA here is from genome assembly GCA_001803235.1 of Lentisphaerae bacterium RIFOXYA12_64_32. GTDB lineage: Bacteria > Verrucomicrobiota > Lentisphaeria > Oligosphaerales > YB12-FULL-65-16 > YB12-FULL-65-16. Next base: position 7,227 of record MHBL01000439.1, on the reverse strand, counting down.
GGCCGATGTAGGTCAGCAGGTAGCTGCCCATGCCCTTGTCCTGCCATTCATCCTGAACGATGAAGGCGACTTCGGCAACCTGCGTCTTGGGGTCGAGGAAGTACTGCGCGATGGCGACAATTTCGTCGCCCGCCGGGCTGGGCACGACGCCGACGATCGCCAGGTCGTTGTGGTAATCGATGTTGGTGAGGCGCTGCACGTCCTTGTGCGGGAACGTCTTGGTGTGCGTGAAGTAGCGTTTCTTGACGGAATCGGCGCTGAGCGAGTAGAGCATTTCGGAGAGGGCGGCTTCGTCGGTCGGCTTGACCGGCCGGAAGAAGATCTGCGTGCCATCGCGCAAGGTGTCGTGGCGCTCGAGTTCCTCGGGGTAGTGAGCCTGCTCCCAGGCCAGTTCGATCTGGTCTTCCTGGACGTAACGCTGCGCCTTGGCGGCGTGGATCAGTTCGTGGCGGAACTTCGGGTGCGCGATGTTGATCAGCGCCAAGGCCCGCTCGCGGATGGTCTTGCCGTGCAGGTAAGCAATGCCGTACTCGGTCACGACATAGTGCACATCGCCACGGGTGGTGACGACGCCGGCGCCTTCCGTGAGTTTCGCCACGACGCGGGACACCGTATCGCCTTTGGCGGTCGACGGCAGGGCGATGATCGGTTTGCCTTCGCGGCTGCGGGCGCAACCGCGGATGAAGTCGACCTGGCCGCCGATGCCGCTGTAGAACCGGTATCCGAGCGAGTCGGCACAGACCTGTCCGGTGAGGTCGATCTCCAGGCCGACGTTGATTCCGACCATCTTGTCGTGCTGGCTGATGACAAACGGATCGTTGACGTACTCGGTCGGATGAAACTCGAACAGCGGGTTGTTGTCGATGTAGTCGTACAACTTCTGCGAGCCCATGCAGAAACTGGCGACGATTTTGTTGCGGTTGATGGTCTTCTTTGCGCAGGTGATGGCGCCGCACTCGATCAGTTCGATGATCCAGTCGCCGAACATCTCGGTGTGTACGCCGAGGTCCTTCTTCTCGTGCAGGAACTCGGCCAGGGCCTGCGGAATGCGCCCGATGCCGCACTCGATGGTGCTGCCGTTCTCGACGAGACGGGCAATGTTCTGGCCGATCTTGCGCAACACGTCGGTGGATGCGGGCGGTTCGACGGTGATCATCGGCTCGTCATACGGCACCAAGGCATCGATGTTGTTGACGTGCAGGAAGCTGTTGCCCAGAGTGCGGGGCATATTGGCGTTGACTTGGGCAATGACAAACTTGGCGTTGGCCGCGGCCGACTTGACGACGTCGACTGAGACGCCGAGGCTGCACAGGCCGTTGACGTCCGGCGGCGTCACGGAGACCAGTGCTACATCGATCGGGATCCGGCCGCTCTCGAACTCCTGTGGGATATCCGCGAGGAACATGGGCGTGTAGTCGCCGATGCCGTTGTCAAAGGCATGGCGGACGTTGTCCGCGATGAAGAAACTGTTCATCTTGAACCGGTCTCGGAAGGCTTCCGTGGCATAGGGCGCATCGCCGATGGTCAGCAGTTGGATAATGTGCGCGTCGGCCACGTGCTTGGCCTCCTCCACCAGCACGTTGACCAAGTGCCGAGGTTGTGCGCAGCCGGTGCCGATGAAAATCGTATGGCCGGGGCGAATAAGGCGCATCGCCTCGATGGCGGTGCGGACTCGGGATGCGTGCTTCTTCTTCCAGTCGAACGCGTCCATATCGTGTCTCCGTATCCGGGGGGGCGTGTGTCGCGCGTCGAGGGTAAAACGGCGGTGGTCCGAAGCCGCGGCCGAATTCCGCGGTGCGCGCCTCGCCCTCACTTTGCCTCGTTACGTCGTCATCGTCGGTTCGAGCCCGATCATGGCGTCGACCACGACCGGTGTTGTCCCGGACGGACCGACGATGAGCGGGTTAATGTCCATCTCCTTGATCCCGGGGAATTCCGTGACGAGCTGGGACAGGCGCTGCAGGCCTTCGGCGATGGCGTCGATGTCCACGCCTTCCTCTCCGCCGCCATCGCCGCCGGCCAAGAGCTGGTATGTCCGAGTGCGGACCAGCATCTCCTTGGCTTCCTCGGCGGTGAGCGGCGCGGGGTAGAAGGCGACGTCCTCGAGGACTTCGACGAGGCGCCCGCCCATGCCGAACATCATCAGCGGTCCAAAGCGCGGATCGCGGGTCATTCCGAGGATGACTTCGCGGCCGCGATGGCACATTTCCTCGACGAGAATGCCGGGGATATTGATGCCGGGCCGTTTCTTCGGAATGCGATACATCATCAAGTCAAAAGCGTCCATGACCGCTTGTGAGGTGGTCAGATCGGTTTTGACGCCATCGATTTCCGTCTTGTGGATCACGTCGGGCGACCAGACTTTGAGCACGACCGGGTAGCCGATCTGGCTGGCGATGTTGGCCGCCTGCTCCGACGTGTTGGCAATGGCGGACTTCGGGGTGACGAATCCGTAGGCCTGCAGAATTTCCTTGCTCTCCATCTCGCCGAGTTGGAACAGGTTCTGCCGCAGATGCCGGTCAATGATCAGCTCGACCTTGCGGCGATTCACGGGGAACAGCCGCACGACTCGCTTCGGTCGTGAACGCCAGAGCGAGTACTCGACCATGACGCGGAAGGTGGCGACGGCCGCTTCGGGCGAATCGTACTGCGGAATGCCGCCTTCGCGCAGGACGGTCACCGCGGCGGAAATCTTGGCGGCGCCGAGGAACGAAGCCAGCACGGGCTTGCCGCTCTTTTCGTGCGAGACTCGCACAATGGTTCGTGCGGTTTCGACACAGTCGGTCGTGGCATGCGGGCTGAGCATGACCAACACGCCGTCGACACCGGGGTCGTCCAGCGCCGCCCTCAGTGCGATCTCGTAGCGGTCTGCCAGCGCGTCCCCGAGCAGGTCGATGGGGTTGGCGATGTTGGCGGCGGTGGCGAGTTTCTCGGCGAGTAGTGCCCCCGTCGTCTCGCTAAGGGTCGCCAACGCGAGTTTTTCCCGGTCAATGGCATCGGCGGCCATGATGCCGGCCCCGCCGGCATTGGCAATGACGACAATGCGGTTGCCGGCGGGGAGCGGCTGACTGGCCAGGGCGCGGGCGTAGTCGAACTGCGCCTTGATCGATTCGCAACGCACCACACCGGCACGCTCGAAAACGCACTCGTAGGCGGTCTCGGCGCCCGCCATTCGGCCGGTGTGCGATGAGGCGGCTCGTGCCCCCGACACCGTGCCTCCGGATTTGATCAACAGAATGGGTTTCTGCGCGCTGACCCGCTCGGCCTGGCGAATGAAGGCGTCGCCGTCGGCGATCGTTTCGAGGTAGCCGGCGATGACACGGGTATGGGAGTCTTCGCCGAGGGCCCGGATCATGTCCAGTTCGTCAACGTCCGCCTTGTTGCCAATGCTCACCAGCTTGCTCATGCCGGTGCCGTTGGCGTTGGCCATGTCGACAATGGCGGCCAGCAGCGAACCGGACTGGGAGAAGTAGCCGATTCCCCCGGGCGCGGGGAGTTTTCCGGCAAAGCTGGCATTGACTTTCTCGACGGTGGCCATGACCCCGATGCAATTCGGACCGATGAGCCGTATGCCTGCCGCCCGCGCCACGTTCAGGACCTGGCGCTCGAGTTCCTTGCCCTGTTCGCCTGACTCCTTGAACCCCGACGAAATGACGATCATTGCCTTGACGCGCAGCGCCGCGCACTGTTCGGCAACCATCGGGACCAGTTTGGACGCGACCACGACAATGACGAGGTCCGGGGGGGCGCCCACCGCAGGGAGGTCGGGGTAGCACTTCAAGCCGAGAATCTCGTCGGCCTTTGGGTTGACAGGGAAGATCTTGCCCGTGTACCCGCCCTCGACCAACGCGGACAGGACCTCGAAGCCCACTTTGCCCTTTTCGCGGGACGCCCCGACAATCGCCACCGAGCGCGGGTTGAAGAAGTGTCGCAGACTCATGCTCACCTCATGTCGCGGCGCGGCCGTTCGATGCGGCGTCAGCCATCCCCGGGGACCCCGTTGCCTTCACTCTCTGCCGGGCGTTGCACCATAGGTTTCAGGTGTCGGCGGTCGCGAGCTTCAGATTGCAGCCACGTCCCCCTGGACCCTCTGCGCCTAATCCTGCAGTGCATCCAGAATCTGCTTTGTGTTCACGTGCTTCTCGATCAGGTCGCGGCACGTGAGAATCTTGTCAAGATCGAAGTCTCGGATCTTGAACCCGATGTCGGCCATGCGGGAACTGACGGTAAACGTGTCGTCCTTGCTCACCAGCACCGGGACCTTGCTGTTCTCGACCAGCGGCACGATGGTCGGGTGCAGTTCTATGCCGCCCGTGACCAGCAGTCCACCGCTGTGGGCGTAGTCCTGGGCCAGCACGTTGATGGCGACCAGGATGTTGTCGAGCCGATCGCCCGGCGCGATGACCAGCGTGTTATGCCGGATGTAGGGTACCACGTTTTGCGGTTCCATGGCGGCCACGACCACATTCTCGATGCGATTCGACAGGGCTTGTGTCCCGCAGAGCACGCGGTAGTTGAACTCCTCCGCGAGCTGGCCGACGGAGAAGTGTGTCAGGCTGCTCTCGTACGGCACCGCGCCCAGCAGGCGGGTCCCGAGCAGTTCCAGCCCCTTGGCGACCGTGGTGCGGATCTTCTCGTACTTGTCGGTCAGCACCTTGTTGAGAATGACGCCAAGCACTTCGACGTGGTGGTCGCGGAACAGCGACAGGCTCAGCGCAATCTCGTCGATTGGTTTGCCGATACCGCCGGCGGTCACGATGATGACCTTGGCCCCGAGCAGTTCGGCGACGCGTGCGTTCGAGAGCCCGAAACAGCTCCCGACCCCGGCGTGCCCTGTCCCCTCGACGATCAGCAGCGGGTGCGTGCGGTTCAAAATGGCCACGCTATCGAGGATTCGTTTTTCCAGCGGCCGCACGTCGGGGTGTTCGATGAACCGCGCCGTGAACCCGCGCTCTACGGCAATCGGACTCATATGGATGGGTGGGGTCGTCAGGTTGAAGAATTTGTGGACCAAGACGGCGTCTTCGTCCACCTGCGCCTGCAGATACGGGACCCAATGCTGACCGACGGGCTTGATGTAGCCCGGGTCGACGCCCTGGCTGCGCAGCACCTGCATCAGGCCGAGGCTGGTGAACGTCTTGCCGCTGTCCTGCACGGTGGCGGCGATGTAAACAGGTTTCATAAGGCGCTACGACTCCGATAGCCCGGAACGGTGGGGGCAGGCGATGCCTGACAGACCCGCAGGGACCCGAACGATGTCCGTCCAGGACGGCGACGCTCACAACTTGCCTGCCCGGATGATTACGAGGACCGGCTCCACGCAAAGAAGCCCAGACCGATGACGAAGGCAATCACACCAACATACTCTAGTTGCTGCGACCGCAGGACTCAAGCCTGATTCACGGCCGTGAAGCGTCAGGCGTGGGTGGAGAGTGAGACGCCGGCCAAGGGACTGGCCGGGCCACAAACGCCACGTGGTGCGGGCAATCCCTCGCCCGCAGGCTCAGAACACGCAGGCCCGGCATGATCTGCACCCACGACTGACGCTTCACTCACGGCCACAAGCAATGTGTTCGTGAAAGGTGGAAGAACCGAGTGGCGCGTCCACGGTGGCGGCCAGGTCTCCTGCCCTGGCCTGGTTCGGCCCTTGCGCGGCATCGCGCCGGGGCAGGAGGCCCGGCGTCCACCTTTGGCGCATTGCGGCCACGGGAAGCGACGAGTCGGCTTGCCTTAGGCTGCGGCGGTGGCATCTTGAAGCACATGGGAATCACGGCATGCTTTCCCGGTGACACGGACGCGGCCCGGACATTGCGCGAGCAGATGGTCATGGACCAACTCGAGCGGCGCGGGGTACGGGACGCTCGTGTGCTTGAAGCGTTCCGGCGTCTGCCACGGCACCTGTTTTGCAGCGAGGGCACGCCGATCGACTCCGCGTACGCGGACCGCCCGCTTGGCATCGGCTGCGGTCAGACCATTTCGCAGCCCCTCATGGTCGCCGAGATGACGGTCCAGTTGCGGCTCAAGGACACGGACCGGGTACTGGAGATCGGCACCGGCAGCGGTTACCAGGCCGCGGTTCTGGCCCTGCTCGTGGCGGAAGTGCACACCGTCGAGCGCATCGGGTGCCTGGCTGAGCAGGCGCAGGCGCGTTTCCGGCAGTTGGGATTCGACCACGTCCATGTGCACGTCGGCGATGGCACGTGCGGCTGGCCAGACGCCGCCCCGTACGACGCGATCGTGGTCACCGCCGCCGCCCCGGACCTCCCAGAGCCGCTTCGACAGCAGTTGGCGGATGGCGGGCGACTGGCGATACCAGTCGGCCCACGGCACGTGCAGGACTTGGTTGTCTGGGAACGGCAGGGCAACGCGTTCAACCGTCACGAGTGGGGTGGCTGCCGGTTCGTCCCCTTGATCGGCAGGCACGGCTGGCCGGATTGAGCCGCGCCCCTGCCAGACCGTGGAAACGCGGAGCTGCCAATGCCCCAGGGCTGTTTCAAAGTCGGCGGTTTGAGCTGCCCTTGTGACGCTCCAGTAGGCCCGGCCTGCGCGCCGCGCCGACTTGTCACGCCGAAGTGCCTGGACGAAGGCGGGTCCCCAGGCTGGGCCTCTCAGCCACGTGTGTTGGTGCGTGGGTCGGCGGCGCTCTGGCTCAGTGTAGAGTGCATCGCGCAACGGACCGTCGCGGGCCTCGGGGCGTGTGGAATCGGGGCGCGTGGGGTCAAACCGAATGCCCGCCAACTAAGGCCAGAAGACCGGTTCTGGGGCGGCGGCTCTTTGGAGCGCCCGCGTCCCCGCGGGCCGGCTTGGGGCTGGCTTGGCGTCGCACTGCGCAATACGTCACGACCCTCACGCCTTTTCCCCTGGCCACATCGCCTTGGGGGGCATTCGGGTCAGAGCGCCAACACCGAGGGGGCCGGGGAGTCAATGACGCCCCGGCCAGGGGTGCAGGGGCGGCGCCCCTTGCTGGGGGGACGCAGAGCGAGTCGGCGCAGCGACCCCGACCGACGGGAGGGGGCTGCGAGCGCGATAGCGCGGGGGGGCAAAGCCACCGATCTGGGCGGGGTTCGCCCGCAGGCTCGGCGAAGGGCGAACGCCGCAATCCGCCGCGGCGGGGAGGCAATGGGGCCAGGGACGGCACGGGCGGCGCCCGCGGCCGCCGCGGACACCGCACGGGACGGCCACGGACGCTTTGCCGTTCTTCAGCAACCTGCCGATCGGCGCGAGGTT
>MHBL01000438.1 GCA_001803235.1 Lentisphaerae bacterium RIFOXYA12_64_32 | reverse complement strand
GAGGAGGCCGCATGAGTCCGGCAGAGTCGCCAGAGCCGGCCTCGAAAGCCAAGACATCCCATCTCCGTGTCCCCGAACGAGGCAGACCCCCTGGCCCCCCCCGGATAGACCAGAGGGCGGCCTTCGGACCACGGGAGTTCTGATTGGGGTGGTCCTCAGGCCGCGGGAGGCCCTCCGGGCCCGGAAAAGACGAAGAGAGAGAAACGCAAAGGTGTCAAACGGAGACCAGGACTTGACAGAAGCGCCCGCAACTTGCCCGCCGTAGCAGGAGCTACGGCAGAGGTCACCCGGGCCAATGTGGGTCCTCGCGGGTAAAGCACATCAAGGGGTGTGCAAGTGCGTGATGGACGCAACCCGCGGGCTGCGGTACGTGTCTTATCTGGAATGGATGGGCCAGACTGGCGCAAGTCGTGACTCAAGACCGTGACGAAGGACGGTCAAGAATGAACCAAATTGACAGGCTTTGGGGTGTGGTCTTTTGGTCGAACCGCGTTATGGTATGGGTGCAGGGTTGACGGGCACTCAGGTGTCCGTGGTGGCTGTTCCCGCGTGGGCGCCCTTTGGCGCTGACCGGCGCAGGAGTTTTGGAGGGTACTCGGTCGATCGTGTCTACCATTACTACCTTGCCTAAGCGTGAACCCAGACCGAAGCCTGAGCCGGCGTCGCCGCCCCAGGCCGAGGAGCTCTGCCCCGAACCGTACCCTGTGCTCAACGCGGTTGAGTGCAAGGCGTGCGGGCGTTGCGTGGCGGCGTGCCCACGGGGTCTGCTGCGAATGAGCCGCGAGTTCAACGAGCGGGGTTCGCACTACGTCGAGTATGTCGGCGAAGGATGTACGGCCTGCGCCGACTGCTACTACACCTGCCCGGAGCCCGCCACTATCGAGATTCATATGCCAAAGGGCTGCAAAGCCCGGGACAACCGCCGTGGGGAGTGATGTCGTGCCGACGCAATTGGTCATGGGAAACACGGCCGTCGTCATTGGCGCCTTGTACGCCGGTTGCCAGGGGTTTTTCGGGTATCCGATCACCCCGGCCAGCGAAGTCAGCCATATGGCAGCCGAACTCTTTCCGCGCCTCGGGCGCGAATTCCTGCAGGCCGAATCCGAGACGGCGGCCATCAACATGATGTACGGGGCGGCGGCGACGGGCAGCCGCTCGATGACCGCCTCGTCCGGGCCAGGAATGAGCCTGATGCAGGAAGGGTTGTCGTTCCTGGCCGCGGCTGAACTGCCCTGTGTGGTAGTCAACATCATGCGGGCGGGACCCGGCCTGGGCAACATTGGGCCGGAACAGAGCGACTACAACCAAGCCGTTAAGGGCGGGGGGCACGGCGATTACCACTGCCTGGTGCTGGCGCCGAACTCGATCCAGGAAATGTGTGACTTCACCATCTGGGCCTTTGACCTTGCGTTCAAGTACCGGAACCCGGCGATCCTGCTGGCTGACGGCGTGCTCGGACAAATGAAGGAAACCCTGCGCTTGCCGGAAACCTCACTGCGGCCGGAGACGGACCCGCGCTGGGCCGTGGCCGGTACGCCCGAGACCCGGGGCAACCTGATCACCTCGATCTACCTCGATTTCGACATTCTCGAAAAGCTCAATATGGCGCTGCAGGAAAAATACGCGCGCATCGAAGAAACCGAATCCAGAGCCGAGACGTACCTGACCGAGGATGCCGACTTGATTTTCGTGGCCTATGGCATCAGTAGCCGAATCGCGCGGACGGCCGTGGATGTGTGCCGGCGCGAGGGACGTCGGGTCGGACTGTTCCGGCCCCTGACTCTGTACCCGTTCCCGCGCGCCCAGATCCAGGCCCTGGCACAGCAGCGCCGTCCGAGCTTCCTCTGTGTCGAAATGAGCAACGGCCAGTTGGCGGCGGACGTGCGCCTGGCGATGGAGTGCCGACGCCCGGTCGAGGTGCTGTTTCGCCTGGGCGGAAACCTGCCGCCAGCCGAAGATGTGGCGGCACGCGCGTGCCGGATGCTGGACAGCGTGAAAGGATGAGGGATGAAGGATGAAACCTGAAGGCTGAAAGCTGAAACCTGACACCTGAATGTCGAATCCTGCCGCCAGACACGGACGATGCTCCGGAGGGGTTCCCCTCAGCTTTCAGGTTTCATCCCTCATCCCTTCTGAATGGTGGTAACGATGCGAGAGGAACGCGTCCTCGGATATCCCAAAGGCCTGTACCGAACGTTCCCGAGAAAGGGTGGTTCGGCGCCTACGGCCACGCACTTGTGCCCCGGTTGCGGGCATGGCATTCTCTACAAGCTGATCGGGGAAGCCATCGCGGACCTTGGCATTCAGGACCGCTCCGTGCTGCTCAGTCCGGTCGGTTGCGCGGTGTTCGGCTACTACTATGTCGATTGCGGGAACGTGCAGACCGCGCACGGGCGCGCACCGGCTGTTGGGGCGGCCATCGCCCGGTTGGCGCAGAACTCGATCGTCATCAGCTACCAAGGTGACGGCGACCTCGCGTCGATCGGTCTGGGCGAGACACTCCACGCGGCCAACCGCGGCGAACGCATGGTCATTTTCTTCGTCAACAACGCCGTCTATGCCATGACGGGCGGGCAGTTGGCGCCGACCACGCTGATCGGACAACGGACCACCACGACACCCGAGGGACGCACCGCGCAAGTGGACGGGTTCCCGCTGCACATGTGCGAACTGGTGGACCAACTTGCGACGCCGGTCTATATCGAGCGCTGTTCACTGGCGGACGCACGGCGCATCCGCAAGGCAAGGACCGCCGTTCGCAAAGCCCTGGAGATCCAGAGAGATAGGAAGGGGTTCGCTTTCGTAGAGTTCCTCAGTCCCTGCCCGACCAACATGCACTGCAGTTCGACCGAAGCCGCCGATTTCGTGACCCAGCAGATGGAGCCTGAGTTCCCGCTGAAACGATTCCGGGACCGCTCAGCCGAGGCAACCCCCGCACCCGTCCGCGAGGTCAAGTACGGACGCGAGGACCTGGAGGCGGTGCTGCGGGATTACGACTCTGGTGTCGGCGATCCGGTTCCGGCCCCGGACGTCCCGGAGGTACGGATTCGCCTGGCGGGCTTCGGCGGCCAGGGCGTGCTGAGCCTGGGCACGATGCTGGCGCACGCCGGCCAGATGGCGCGACGCTTCGTGACCTGGTACCCCAGCTACGGCCCCGAACAACGCGGTGGAACGTCCAACTGCTCGGTGACCCTATCCGGGCAGCCGATCGGCACCCCAGCATTCATGCACCCCGACGTCCTCGTGGCTCTGAACGGACCGGCGTTGGAGAAATTCGGACCGGAAGTGCTGGCGAGCGGACTCATCCTGTATGACGCGAAGGCGGCAACCGCCTATGTGTCACCGAATGGCGCGAAATGCATCGCGGTTCCCGCCCTCGAACTGGCGGCAAGCTGCGGGACACCACGTGCCGCCAATACGGCCATGCTCGGTGCCCTGGCCGGACTCGACTCACTGCGACTTCCGGAGTCGAGCTTCTCCGAAGCCATGGCCATGGCACTGGCTGGAAAGCCAAAACTGATTCCCGCCAACCGCGACGTGTTTGCCGCGGCCGCCGCCTGGGTGCGCGAGCGGCACGGAAAACGATAGGCGGTTCACGCCGGTGCGGTCGCGTCACGGCGGCATGTCGGACTCATCCTGGTCCCGGCGCGGGCGTAAATAACGGCCTGCTGGGACTAGTGCTCGTCCGCCACAAGTTCCCCCGCAATTCTGGACTATGGACAATGGACCATGG
>MHBL01000437.1 GCA_001803235.1 Lentisphaerae bacterium RIFOXYA12_64_32 | reverse complement strand
GGGAGATGGCGCTTGCCCGGTCCGGCTCTGCCTGAAACCGGCTTCACACCCGACCTCGCCGCTTTACCTTGTGGCGGTCAGCGGCCGGTGGCGGCGGGAGGCACTCGGCAAGGCTGGAGCCTTGCCCTGCGTCGCCGTGCGGCCCGGCAGGTGTATTCGGCAGATCGAGAGTCCTGGCAGCATGGCCGGTCCCCGGCTCACTCCGGCAGGTCGAGGGTGAGCGCGGCGCCGGTGGCGTCGGCGAGCGTGACTTCCTTCTTCACCTGCTTGCCGTCCAATTCCACGGTCACCTCGTAGGCGCCCTGGAATCCGGTGATCGCCGCCGTGCCCTGGGCGTCGGTCTTGGCGGTTTCGTTCGTGCACCACTCCTGCGTGAGGAGGGTGCGCAGCATCTGGCCGGCCGGCTTGATGGCGAAGTTGCGGCGGAACAGGCCGGTGCGCCCGAACGGGGTTGCGGCATCCCACACTTCCGAGAAGACGACGCGCCGGACGGCAGGGTTAGCATAAAAGGCGGTCAGCAGGTCCTTCAGAGTGCTCGCCTGGATGTCCTCCTTGGGCGCGTCCACGCTCAGGGACGTGATGACGATCGGCAGCCCGGTGCCTTCGGCGATCTTGGCCAGTCGCTGCTCGATGGCCTGGGGCGCCACAAACGGCGGTTTCAGTTCCGCCTCCAGCCCCACGGCGTCGACACGAGCCCCGCCGCTGCGCAGCCATTTGACGAATTCGATCAACTCCTGCACGCGCTCGTCCGACGTGTCCGTCAGTGCCTGGTCGGCGTTGCAGACCAGCATTGCCGCGGGGTCTTCCTGTTCGGCGATTTTGAAGGCGTTGACCAGGCTGTCCTCGCCGATGACACCGTAGATCTCCTCGTACGTCAACGGCGCCTGCAACACATCCCACTCGACCACTTTGCCCTTGTAGGTGGCAACCTGCGTATGGACAAAGTTTTCAAAGGCCTGCTTCAACGCATCCTTGCCCAGCGTCCGGGCTTCAGGCGGGGCAAACCGGAAGGAGGGACAGTAGAGGGCATTGCCGCGGACCTGGAACCCGAGCCCGATTAGCCCGTCGATGGCCGCCGGGGCGGCTGCGTTGCCCCAGGCCACCGCGGCTTTCCATGTCAACGCATCGGCCAGGGACACGGTGTCGAACAGGGTCTTGTCCAACACCGTTTCGCGGTATTTTCCCAGCTTTTCCGTCGTGCCCTGCAGCCGCTCGCGGAGCGCTTCGGAGTCCGGAAGCTGCAGCACGGTCTCGTCGAGCAGCGGCAGCAACAGCGTGACCCCGAACGAGAAGCCGCGGCTGCGTTGCCGCGCCGTCACGACCGCACCTTCGACCGGCTGGCCGCCGCGCCGCACCAGCACCTTGAGCGGCGCCGTTCGCACCTTCTTCAGACGCGCCAGGGCATCGTCGCGCCAGGTGTTGTCATTGTAGTCGCCGCCAATCGCCGGTGCCGTGTTGGTGGGGATCAGGTCCGTCGCGATGTGTGCCGGGAACGCGCGGATCTCCAAATCGCGGAGTTTCAGGGTCCCGGTCTTCTCTGCCAGATGGAAGGAGATCGATGTACTCCGCGGCTGCAAGTGTTCAGGCACCGTGACCTTCATGGTGCACTTGTGCCACTGGTCCACGGGGTCGTCGAGCCGGACGGAGAGGAATTTCGGCCACGGATCGCTGTCCTGCTGCCAGTAACAGTTGAAGGCGTAGCCGGCGGTGATCTTGTACTCGAAGGCCACGTACAGCGTCTCGCCCTTGGCCAGCGCCAAAGTCAGGGCCTGCCGCAATTCCATCGTCCACGGCTGCGCCGACGTCTGCGTCACCTCGCAGGACAGGACGCGGGACTTGCTCCCCGCCTCCGGCGGCAGCAGCGAGAACCGCCCCAGATTGCCGCTGTCGCGCGTGACCCAGCCGACCGGATGCTCGGCATCCTCGCAGAAGTCACCGTTGCGCAGTATGGAGCGACCCTCGGGCAGGTCGGCGGCCCGGCTGCCGACGCACAAAGACAGGCCCATCAACATCCAGGCAATTCGACGCAAAGGCTCTGGGATCGTTCTCATCGTGCTCTCCCCATTGTCACCACCGACTGTGGACCTCACCCCACCACCTCAGTCTCCGCACCCACTCACCCACTCACCCACTCACTCCCCCCCCACTCCCTACGCCCCCCCCCGCGCCCTTCCGTCTGGCCGAACTCAGTCCAGCTCGAAAACGACCTCAATGCTCAGCTTGGACGCGGTGATGCCGAAGTCACGGTAGGCGGGCAACCGGCGGAGCTTCTGCAGCAGTGCCGCTACCGACGTATCCATGGGTGCGACACCGCTGTTGCGGTCAACACGCGTCACGGTCACCTGGCCGTCCGGCAACACGGTGACGTGCACGGTGACCCGCGGCTGACCGTTGCCCACCGAGGCCCGCGTCGGCTGGTCCCACATCTCGTGCAACCGTGCGCTGACCAGGTCGAAATACCGCGCCGCTTCCGGGCCGCTGCCGGACGCGACGCCGTTGTCGCTGCCGGGCCGGCCCGAACTGCCGGTTGGCAGTGGGGTTATGTTTATGTTTTTTATGTTGTTGCGAATCTTGCTGGCCAGTGCGTTCGGGTCGATCGACGGCCCCTTCGGCAGCAACGGCTTGATCGGAGTCAGCTTGGCGCTCTTGCGGATGTCCTCTGCCGATCTGGGTTTCCAAGTACTCTTCGGCTTGACCGGCTCAGCCTTCGGGGGAAGGGGCGTGGGCTTGATCGTCGTTTTGGGTTTGGGCGGTTCCGGCTTGGGCTGCGGCTTCTCCACCGCTTTAACCGGCGGCTTCGGTTTGACCGGTTCCGGCTTGGGCTGCGGCACAGGCACCGCCTTCGGGGGCGCCGGCTCGGGCTGCGGCACGGGCACCGCCTTCGGGGGCGTCGGCTCGGGCGGCAGTTCCTTGAGCGGCTCCGGCTCGGGCGGTGGCGTCTCCTTGACCACCTCTGGCGCTGGAGTCTCCTTGACCGGTTCCGGCGGCGTTGGCTCCGGAGCAGGCTCTTCCGGCGCCGGTTCGGGTTCGGGCTCCACGGCGGCCGCCTCCTCAATCGGGGTGGCCCCCGGCAACCCGAGCAGACTGACGTTGATGATTTCCAGGGGCGGCGGCCGCAGCACGCGCGTGAACGCCGGCAACGCCAAAAGGACGACCACGGCGACGTGACAGAACGTCACCGTCAACCGGATCGGGACCCGCGGTATGCGTGGTTCACGTCGCATCCTGGCTGCGCCTCACTGTCCCCGTCGTATCTATCTCCTGCCCGGACATGCGCCTGGGAACGGTCAGGGTTCGAGGTTCGGGGTTCAGGTAGGCGGCGTTTGCCTGAATCCGATACCTGGCACCTCTGCCGCGTTCCCTCGACACCCGACACTCGCCCCACAACCCGAGTTTCCAGGATCCAGGAGGATTCGCCCGAACCCCGACACCTGACACCATCCCTGCCGCCGCCGCGTCACTTCTTGTCGTCATCAGACTGTGTCACCAGCGAGACATTGTCAAAGCCTGCAAGTCGCACGGCTTTCATCACATCGATCACTTCGCGGTACGGCCGTCCGCCATCGGCGCGGATCAGGGCCGCGGTCTCGGGCTTCTTCGTTTTCACGGCACGCAACCGGGTGGTCAACTCGGCCGCACTGATCTCATCGCGTTCGTAGAGGATCTTGCCCTTGGCCGTGAGGTTGACCATCACGCTCTTGGGTTCGTTGATCCGCGACGCGGTCATTTTGGGCGGCGACACGTCCACGCGGTACTCGAGGGTCGGCGCCGTAATCATGAACACCACGAGCAGCAGGAAAACCAGATCCATCAACGGGGTGACGTTGATCTCCGAAAAGCCCTGAAGCGAGGTTGAATAGCGTCGACGCGCCATGAGTCGTCCTGTGATGCCTTAACGCCGGGGCGTATCACCCGCCGCCGTTCCTTCCTCTTGCCCGGTCTGCAGCTTGAGCCGAGCGAGAAAGTCCTCGACGAAGTTGTCCATGTCGACCGTGGTCTGCCGGATCGAACTGCCGATGAGGTTGAACCCGATCACGGCCGGAATGGCCACCGTCAGTCCGGCCACGGTGGTGAGCAAGGCGCCGCTGATGCCCGGCGCAATGGCCACGATCTCCATGCGGCCCTGCTGCGCAATCCCGACAAACACGGCCAGGATGCCCCACACGGTGCCCAACAGGCCGAGGAATGGGCTCAAAGTCACGGCGGTGCCCAGCAGGCCCAACCGGCTTTCCAGCGCCGTGATCTCCGCGGCCACCGCGTGTTCGAGCGTGCTGCGGATCTTGTCGATCTCGTACGGGCTCAGGGCGCGCGGCAGCGTGCGACGCCGGCAGTGCTGCTCGACCAGATTCGGATCGACCTCAAGCACGTCCATCACCTCTTCGACGCCCGCGGCGTAGATGCGGGCCATCGGGCCGTGGAACTGCTCGATCTGCAGCGCCAGGTCCAGCGGCGACACGGTGCGGTCGAACATGCGCAGGAAGTGCCGACTGCCGCGCCGTGCCCGCCCCACCATCGTGCCCTTCTCGATAATGATGATCCACACGTACATCGAGACCAGGAACAGCAGCACCACGATGCCGCGGCCCACCGTGTCGCTCTGCTGAAACGCATAGACCACCACACCGGTGGGAATGCCTGCGAGTGGAAACATCCTTGCCGTCCTTCGTGCTTCTGCGCAAACCTTCGTCGACGCGTTCGGTCCGTGCGAGGCACGTCCTCGCACACTTCACCGGACAACGCCCGACGGGTTCGACAACGTGTACAACCAAATATGCGGTTCATTCCGCGGGTAGGCAAGCGGCAAGCCGGACAAAACCCAACACATCCACCTGCTCGGGGCGCACATCGGCGGGGATTCCGGCACGCAGCATCGCCTCGCGTACGGCCACGGCATCGAAGTGCGCACTCAGCGCGTTGCTCAGTTTCTTGCGCCGTTGCCCAAACGCGACACGGGCCACGGCGCCGACCCGATCGCGTTCGGCCACGCTGAGCGGGGGCGTCCGCGCGGTGAGGCGGACCAGAGCGGAGTCGACCTCGGGCGGCGGCGTGAACACCCCGGGCGGCACGGCGCGCAGCCGTGTCACATCGTACGTCATCCGCACTGAAACCGTCAGGGATCCGAAGTCTTTCGTGCCCGGCGACGCGGCCAGGCGATCGGCCATCTCGCGCTGCAGGAGCAGCAGCATGTCGCGCGGCGGAGTTCGCAGTCGGGCGAACGTCGCCACCAGTACGGAGCTGCACGCGTAGGGAAGGTTGGCAACGACGCGATACGGCTCCGCGCCCAGCAGCGCGTCGTAGTCCAGGTCGCAGGCGTCACCCTCGATAAGCCGCAGTCCGGGGTGACCGCCAAACGCGGCGCGCAGGTGCCCGGCCAGGCGCCGGTCGATTTCCACGGCCGTCACGCGCGCACCGGCGGCTAAAAGACGCTCGGTCAGAACCCCGGTGCCGGCGCCGATCTCCAGGATGACCTCGCCGGTTGCCGGCGCGGCCGTGCGCACGATCGCGTCCAGCATGTTAGGGTCGGTCAGGAAGTTCTGGCCCCATTTCCGGCGCGGATGCAGCTCCAGCTCGGCCAGCAGCACGAGCAACTCTGTCTTGGTGTGAGGAATAGTGGTCATTGGGGGCTCATTCGGCATTGCCCCAGAACTTGATGCGACGCTGCCAACCGCGGCCGCGCAGGCGCCGCACCACGGCTTCGCGGTGCTGCAGAATCTGCTTGCGGGTCCAGATCAGGCGTGGGTCGCGGTAGGGCACGGCTGAAAGGCTGCGCTTCAGAATGCGCTGCTCGCGGGATGTGAGCGGGAAGCGGAGGAGCGATTCCTGGTGCGCCGCCACGGTGCCACCGCCGGGGATCAGGTCTGGATCGCACTTGCCGACGTAGAACCCGGCACGGGTCAGGGCGTTGCGCAACGCCGTCGACCCGGCTGCCGCCACCAGAACGCCGTCCGGCGTCAGGAGCATGCCCAGCCGGCGCAGGAAGTCGTACGAGCACAGTTCGACGTGCTTGTCGATGTGGTGCGCCTCGAAGAGGATCACTTGGGCGCGGCCACGGATCCGAAACAACGTCCGCCGCGGATCGCCCCAGTACAGCTTGACGCTGCCCCAGTTGCCCTGGACCTCGCGGGTGCTTTCCAGCATGGTCATCAACCGACCGCGCAGCCTGGTGCTGTCTGGCATCTGCTCGCGCATTTCACTCAGCACGCTGGCCTCGGTGCCCAGGCCGATGATGCGCAGGTGGTTCGAGGACTTGTCCGGCACCTGTTCGACGGCCGTCAACGCACCCCAGCCCAGACCAAAGCCAATGTCAAGAAGGACGAGGTTGCCCTTCTCCATTCGCGCCTGGAACTGCGCCGCTTCGAGCAGACCTCGGGCGATGAGGTCCACCTCCTGCGGCAGGGCAACGCCGGGCCGAGTGACCGGCTTGGGTGGCGGCAGCCAGATAGCGGTCTGGTCATGAATCGCGTTTGCCGCCACCGCCCGGGCGCGCCTGGGTGCGACGGCGCCGTCAGAGCCTTTGTCGTCCAGGAGATCCCCCTGCTTCCAACCGCGCTCCCGCATCTGCTTGGCCAAGTACTCGAGAAACTGGCTCTTGTCCATCCACCACAGAGGCGCGAGCAGGTGGTCCTTCGGTGTGTCGCTGACCAGGCGCATGACCGGCCAGGCGGCGGGGATGCGCCGCAGGAAATCCATCAGTGCCTCGCCGTATTCATGCTCGTCCCAGACCCGAACTTCCTGGTGTTTCCACATCTCGGCCAGGACGGTATCCCGCACCACGTGCAGGTTGTGAATCTTGATGCCGGCCAGCGGCAACTGCTGCAGAGCCGTGGCCGTAGCGCGAAAGTCCGCCCGAGTCTCGCCCGGCAACCCGAGAATGACGTGGGCCGCCACGCTGATGCCCTCGGCAGCCAAACTGCGGACCGCCTTCTCGCTGCAGGCGAAATCGTGACCGCGATGAAGACGTTTCAAGGTCTCGTTGTTGGCGGTCTGCACCCCGAGTTCGACCCACACATCGTGCGTCTTCTTCAGTGATGCGAGGTAGTGGATCGTTTCAGGCGGGAGGCAATCCGGCCGGGTGGCGACGATGACGACCTCGAACGGGGCCAGGCTGAGCACCTCGCCGACGAGCGCGCGGAGCCTCTCGACCGGAGCGTGCGTTGAGGTGAACGCCTGAAAGTACGCCATCAGGCCGTCCGCACCATACCGCTCCCGCGCCAGGAGGACCCCAGCCTCGACCTGCTCGCGAATCGGCATTCCGGCGCGCAGGTGCATGGCGCGCGAACCATCGTCGCCGCAGTAGATACAGCCCTTGCCGGTCTGGTCGCGGTGCGGACAGCCGAACCCGAGATCGACGGGCACACGGTACATCGACTTGCCGTAGCGGCGGCGCAGGAATGGCCCATAGTCGGTGTAGGGCAGTTCTTGACCCGTCTCTCTCATGCCTGCACGCGTCCTCCCGGCAGAGCCCCTCTGGACTCCTGCGCTCGGAATATGGCACGCGGGGTCGACGTTTCCAAGCAGAGCGGAGCGGACGGGTATGTGAGTGGGTGGGTGGGCGGGGGACGGCGAAGACAAAGACGGGCGGCGAAGACCAGCAGACAAAGATTCGGAACGCCGGTCTGCACCTGACCCGAGGCTCGGGTCTTTGTCTCAAGTCTTAATCTCCGGTCTTTGTCGTCCGGGAAGATGGCAGACTACACCCGACTCGCCCCAGACGCTGTGGAGTCAGAAACAGCGTTCGGGGCCGAGAACAGCGCCAGCGGAACCCGCAGAATCAGGCCCGCCGCGAGGCGACCATCGGCTTGCCCTGAAGGGGCAACGTATACCAGCCCAGGGCAGAGCGACAGCGTCACCCTGGGTTCTCGTGTCGACCGGTGGCAAACGGTTGCCAGCCCGGGCCCGGTCAATGGCGTGTGTCGTGGTCCGCGAGGGCATTTGAGGTCACCGCTCTGCAGGCACCAGGCGGAAAATGCAAAAGCGAGGTCGCTGTTGCCGACGTGCGAGTACGCACTCGGCAAAGCGCAGGCGGTAGACAAACCGGGCCGGACCCCTGGTCCCGCGGTTACCCGCGCACTCTCCGGCGGTTGATGCGGCTGGCGGCGAACGCGGCGCCGAAACCGTTGTCGATGTTCACGACCGTGACCCCGGGCGCGCAGGAGTTCAGCATGCTCAGCAGGGCGGACACGCCTTGGAACGAGGTGCCGTACCCGATCGAGGTCGGCACCGCAATGACCGGCCGCGACACCAACCCGCCGACGACGCTCGGCAGCGCCCCTTCCATGCCCGCCACCACGATCAGGACCTCCGCGGCTTCCAGGGCGTCGCGCCGGCCCATGAGCCGGTGCAATCCGGCCACGCCGACATCATAGATGCGCTCCACGCGGTTGCCCATGACTTCGGCCGTGCAGGCGGCTTCCTCGGCCACCGGAATGTCGCACGTCCCCGCGGAAACCACCGCGACCGTGCCGCGGCCACGGATCCGGCGGTCGCGGTGCAGAAACACGACCCGGCCCACCTCGTTGTACTGCACGCCGGCGTCCACGGTCCGCAGCAGGGCGGCCTGCTCCGGCGTAGCGCGCGTCGCCAGAACGTTGCGGTGCGCGGCGAACAGCGCCTTGGCCGCCACGCCTAGTTGCGCATCCGACTTGCCCGGGCAGTAGATCACCTCGGCAAAACCGATCCGATGTTCACGCTCAGTGTCCGGAATGACCGGAGCCGTGTGACCGCAATGCTTTGACATGGAGTTCGTTCCTCGCTTCGCACCGGCACCTACGCCACAACCGAGTTGACCTCACGACAGGCCGTAACTGACCCTGCCATTTCGCGTTCATCCGGCGTGCGGAGTCCGCAGTCGCGGAGGCCTCGCCACGGGAAACGCAGGAGCGCCCGCTCAGGGGCGCTCCTGCGTTTCCCGTGGCAACCCCGAGGGAGTCCAGAGGGAGTCACTGACTCCCTTTGGTCGGGGGTGCAGGGGGTGAGAAACCCCCTGCGCATCCCACGCTACCCGCGCGTCGGCGTCCACCGGTGCGCACTCCGCAGCACCTGCCGCACCGGCACGCCGGCGGATGCCGCCAGCGTCCGGCACGAGTCGAACTCCGGCGCCAGTTCAGTCCCGTCCGGCCGCTCGATCCGTTTCGCCTTGACCTTGCCCCACGGCGTTTCGACCTCGGCCGTGCTGCGCGGCAGTGTGTAGCGCCGCACCGGCAGTACGCGCACTCCGATGGTGCTGGTGTGCGTGAACAGCAGCCCGGCCAGCCGCGCCGCATCGCCGGCCCGCGCGGTCACGGTGACGCGCGTTCCCGGCCGGTTCTTCTTCATCAGGACCGGGACCAGGACCACGTCCAGCGCACCCGCCTCGCGCAGCAGGTCGCCGACCGTGCCCAGCACCTGGGGCGACTCGTCATCGATATCGGTTTCGAGCAGTTCGGCGCGTTCCGTGGCGACGGGTTCATCGACGAGGAACAGGCGCAGGATGTTCGGCGCCTGCTCGAGGTCGCGGTTTCCGTGTCCGACCCCGCAGCGTCGCAGCGTGAACCGCAGTTCCGACCAGTCACCCTCGCTCAGTGTCGTCAGGATCGCCGCGCCGGTCGGGGTCGTGAGTTCCGCCTCGATATCGAGTCGCCGGAACGGGAAACCTTCGAGGAGCTTGGCGGTGGCCGGCACCGGCTCGGGGAGCGTGCCGTGCGCACAGCGGACCGTGCCCCTGCCGACCTTGAGTTCGGCGCAGTACAGGCGGTCCACCTCGAGTTGTTCCATGGCGATGCAGGCGCCGAACACGTCGACGATCGAGTCCACCGCGCCGACCTCGTGGAACTGCACGGCCTCGATATCGACCCCGTGAATGCCGGCCTCGACTTCGCCGAGGCGCCGGAAGATGCGCCCGGCCCGGTCCTTGGCGCGCGCCGCTGCCTTGCTGTTCCCGATCAGGTCCAGGATCTCGCTCAGCGGCCGGTGCGCCGGGTGCTCGCGGTGCTGCCCGTCGTGATCATGCCGATGCGAGGAGTGGTGCTCATGCGAGTGCTCGTGACCGTGGCTGTGCCCGTGGGCCGGCTTCCGGGCGCGTCCGGTGCGGACGTCGCAGAACCCGCACACCAGCCGGTGCCGGTCCGCGCGGCGCTCGAACACGATGCGCACGTCCTTCAGGCCGCTGCGACGCACGACGTCCTGGACCTGCTTCGGGTCCGCGCCCAAATCGAACAGCGCTGCCAGGATCATGTCGCCGGACGCGCCGGTCACAGGGTCGACGCAGAGTGTGCTCATTTGAGGGTTGCTTTCCTGGATGTCATGGGACGGTTGGCCGCCGTCGTCGTCAGTTGCGAGGCCTGGCATCAACCGAACCCGGCCGCGTCGCGCCGGTCGCGCGCCTCCAGCACCCGGACCAGTTCCTCGCGGCTCAGATGATCGTAACGGGCCATGGGCCTCCGTTGGCTCCGGCTCGGGTGTCAGCGTATGCGAGTCCCGGGACGAGAACCGAGTGTCGCTCCGAGTCTGAACGCACCGTTGCGCAGGAGCACTTCTGGCGTTCCCGATCCGGGGGTGGTCCCCATCCGAACTCGCACGTGGCCGGTCGACGATGCACAGGTCGGCCGTCGCTGCCGGACGACTTCGTTCAGCGTCCGTTCCACGGCAGGGTCTCGACGCGTGCTCACTCTGTTCAGGACGATCCCGGTAGCGAACCCGTTCGGAGTCCGCGCCTGGATTCGGTCTCTGTCCTCCTCCGTCGGCAACGCCACGCCGCCTCTCAGGAAGGGCGTCACAACGGCGACGGGTTCGGGCGCCAGCATCCTGCGCCAGACCTCCGGATGGTCCGCGTTGTGGGAGCCGTGGTGCGGAACCTTGAACACGGTGGCGACACCTTCAGGACGGGTCGTTGATGACAGAACGCCAGACCAGCCTGAGTGTTGATGGCCGTGCTCCTCCAAATCGGCTCCCAACAACACGCTGGCCGACCCGATCCGAAGCCAGAGAACCACAGACGCCTCGTTGGGTGTCACGTCTGGCAACCGGCCGACAGCCAAGCCGGGTTTCGGCAACAGTCGTCCAAACGAGAGTCGGGCGTCGGTGCACATCCGGTCAGATGGACTGAGTGCCCAGACCTCGGCGGCGGGGCTATCGCCTCGCCAGAGACGGCGGTCCGCGAGGGCAAAACGGACACTGCCCGCCCCTCCCGCCCGGCGTTTCAGTTCCCGGAAAACCGTTGCCATCTCGTTCGCGCCGGACCCCGTTTCCCATCCACCGGTCCGCGAATAAGCGGAGACCAGGGTCATAAACTCCTTAGGCCGAAGGGCCTCCGAGATCGCCAACGTTGCCACCTGGCACTTCTGAACGGTCTGCGCCAGCCCCACGATGTGATCATCGTGCCAGTGCGTGGCGACGATCTGCACGACAGCCGTCGCGGGGTCCACGCCTATCTGCCGGAGGTAAGCCAAGGCGGCAGGTTCGCGACTCTGAACATCGAGGCACGAATCCACCAAGAGCCAACGGTTGGCGCCAAGATGAACGAGAACACACTCGCCGTACCCGGGCCCGAAGACGGAGACCTCAAGTTCATCCGGGTGAGGCGGAGTCAACCCCCTATCGGGATCCGAGGACAAAGCCAAATTCCTCCGCCTCCCGCTCGGCTCGTTGGATGTCCTCTTCCGTCCAGGCTGGCAGGCGCCGAAAACGAATCTCGGAGACCCGCCGCCGCTGCCCCTTCACGCTGTCGCTGTAACCGATCGTCCAGTAGAAAACCGCCCCTTCCCGAAGGAGTGCACAGTCGCTCGCCGAGACCTCTTCACGGGGAATCTCGACCTCCTCGTCTGGAGTATCGCCCGTCAGATCGACCAACCTGGCAAAGAAGGAATCAGATCCAGACGACACGACAACTCCTTCCCACTTCTGAAGGCACACAGAGCGTTCTCTCACGGACCACCGAGCCGCGCTGCGAAGCAGGATGTCGACGGGTGGGGGCTGGCCCCCCGACCCGGGCGGGGAGAGGGGGGTTCCGCGGGGCGAACAAAGCGCCAACTCGGACAGGCCGGTGTCATCGCCACAAGTCCCAACCGAAACAGGCACCCCCGCACGCCCGTGGCCAAGGTCCGGGCCCCACAGACTCTCTTCGATATCCGCCGAAGTTCGGCGCCAACCTTCCGGGCGTTCCCCGGGGTCAACCGCGAACGGCAAACTGACTGGTCGTGATTCCGTCATGGCATCCCAACCAAGCGGGCGATTACCCGTTCGGCCTGTTCCTGCGATGCACTCCACCGTGTTTCCAGCAGACCGAGGACCTCTTCCGCGCCAAGGCATTCCTGCGGGGCATTGACTTCGTAGTGGTCGTTGATCTCAACAAAGACGCCAAAGCGGTCCTTCGAAGAAGGCTCCACCCGCACCAGAACGTGTCCCTTGGGCCCCTCCGATCTGGTTCCGTGCATAATAAGGGACCGCAGTCCCGGTTTCTCCATCACCTCTCCCCAGCACACATCCTTGGGCGCGAGCACGTCCCCAAGCCTGTTCCACTGCTCTTCAGAATCCATCACCCAGTGTGCGGTCGTATTGATTCCCAGAGTTTCGACAGGAGTATGCCGCAACAACCGAAAGGTCCCCAGAACCAAGTCCCGGACCTCTTCATCGTGGCCGTCGCGGGTTGGACGCGCCTGGAAACGTTCCTTAAGGATTTGAACGACAAGCCATTCTGTGGCGAATTCCGTCACCTCGGGATGTACTACCCTCACGTCGGCGCCCTGCTGCTGGTCTTCGTCGACGCCCTCCTCTTGGCGGAGAAGGCCGTGACGGACGAACCAAGCCGGCTGGAAAATGGCCGGGTTGAATCGACCCAGGAGCACGACGTTCGTGCGCTTGTCTTGGATTCGCCGCATGTGGACAGTCCTGCCGCCACGCTTGCCGACATCAGGCAAGCATCAAGTATTGTAGTCGCCTTCTTCGCCTGGCGCAACTCGACATCACACGCCCAAACAAAGAGACGTCTCCTCGTGGCCTGCGCCTCGGGGCTGACTCAGCAGACGGTCTCACGGCGAGTCCCCTCGGCGACCTGCAGTGCCGGTGGCCAGTCCGGCGGCAACTCCGCATAGACGGTCTCACGTTCGCCGAGAAACGACACGCTCTCCACCCGAACCGTCTTGTCCCGGTGGTCCCTCTTGACAAAGGCACTGAACACGTCGCCGTCCTTCAGGCACTGCAGTGTGCCTGGCACACTGCCCGTCAACCATTCCGTCTCACCGTCTTCCCACTCGACGAAGACTTCGGCCGCAGCATTCCTCTTGCGGACGACGCCTTCGGCATAGAAGGGACGGGCGCGGTCGGCACAGAGCCGCTGGTAATCGGTGCAGTCCACGATATGCATCCACGCCTGGCGCTCTTCTTCGGACAGCTCCTCCCGTTCCGCTTTGCCCTGCAACTTGAGGAAGTGGCGTTCGACGTGCAGGCCGATGTACCGTTTCGGAACGGGTTGTGGTTTCGATGCATCCACGGTGGAGCAATACCCCCTACGAGCCGAGGAGTCGGGATTCGTCTCAGGTAATATGCCGCGACTCCCACCTGGCGCAACAACGTTCTGGGAGGGACATCCAGGCGCCCCCTGACGGGGCGGTATTCCCGCCCCTATGACTTCCCTTCAATCTGCCGCAGCAGTTCCGGGACGATGTCGGCGATATCGCCGACCAGGGCGTAGTCCGCATACTGGAAGATCGGTGCGTCGGGGTCGCGGTTGATGGCGACGATGGTCTCGCTGTTCTGCATGCCGACAATGTGCTGGATGGCGCCGGAGATGCCGCAGGCGACGTAGAGTTTCGGCTGCACGGTCGTGCCGGTCTGGCCGACCTGGTGCGGGTACTCGATCCAGCCGGCATCCACGACGGAGCGGCTGGCGCCCAGGGCGCCGCCGAGGGCCTGGGCCAGTTCCGCGACCAACCGCACGCCGTCCGGGCTGCCCGCCCCGTATCCGACGGCCACAATGATCTCGGCCTCGCGCAGGTCCACATCGCCTTTGCCGCGCGGCCTGAAGTCGAGCCATTCCAGCGAGGAGCGCAACTCCTCCGCCCGCGGCGGGCAGGCGATAATTTCACCGGTGCGCGCGGGGTCCGCAGGCTTGCGCCGCAGCACTCCGGGCCGCACGGTGGCCATCTGCGGGCGGTGGTTTTCGCACGTGATCGTGGCCAGGATGTTGCCGCCGAATGCCGGCCGCGTCTGGCGCAGCAGCCCGGTCGTCGGGTCGATGTCCAGCTCCGTACAGTCGGCGGTCAGGCCCGTGTGCACCTTGATGGCAATGCGCGGCAGCAGCGCCCGGCCCACGGCGCTGGCGCCGCCGAGCAGGATTTCCGGCTTGCGCTCCGTGACCAGGCGGGAGATGACCGTGCCGTAGCGCTCGTCGTCGTAGTGTTCCAGGTCCGGGTGCTCGATCAGGTAGACGCGGTCCGCGCCCTGCGCGCCGGCCTCACGGCCATACCCGGCCAGGTCGCAACCAGCCAGCAGCGCGCCAACCTTGACGTTCAGGGCCGCGGCCAGTTCCTGGGCCAGTCCGAGCAGCTCGACGGAGACGCCAGCCAGCCGGCCGGCTTCCGGGTCAATCTCGCAGAAGACCCAGACTTCGCCGGTCGCCTGGCGCTTCGTTGCCGCTGTCGCTGCGCTCTGTCGGACCGCCTCGGACTTGCAGACCGGCACGCAGGAACCGCAGAGCGTGCACTTGTCGTAGTCAATGACGGCTTTGCGTTCGCACATGCTGATGGCGCCGAACGGGCAGGCTTTGACGCAGAGCTTGCAGCCAACGCACTTGTCCTGCAGGACCTCGATCTGACGTGATTCGGACACGGGCCAACTCCTGTCAAGAGAAGAGAACGTCCCGATCGGAACGATGAGACCATCGCCCCATCGCACGAATCGGACCTATCGCCACAGTCGACGCGCGGCGGCGTGTACTATAGCCGGGGTTTGCCGGAAGTTCAGTTGGGCGCCAGTACGCCGGGCGCATGTCACTTCTGCAGGGGATTCTCTTTGTGGCGAGACAAGACGCTCTTACGCTA
>MHBL01000436.1 GCA_001803235.1 Lentisphaerae bacterium RIFOXYA12_64_32 | reverse complement strand
CCGGGACTCAGGCACAATGCACGCTGACGGCGCCCGCCCCTGCGGAAGTGACATGCGCCCGCCAGCGTGATGCGTCAGCGACTCCCGGGCGGATGCGCCCGGTCATGTGCGGGCGTTACTCCCGAAAGTTTGTCCGCGTCGTTCTGGCAAAGTGGCGGGAGCGGCTCGCTCCCGCGGGTGCCGGAGTGAGCCGCTCCGGCCACTCTACCGCAGCACCGATACGATGGCGCGAAACTTGCGAAACTTACAAGACGCCACTATGTTCGCTGGCAGTACCGCGGCAGGGCGGCTGAGAGTGGCAGCCTGGGTTTGGGCTCATCGGCCGGATTCCCGCAGTACCAAGCCGAGGCCGTGGAGGAAGGAGGCACATCTTGCACCGCAGATCCTTCACACTCATTGAGCTCTTGGTCGTCATCGCCATCATCGCCATCTTGGCGTCCATGCTTCTGCCCTCGCTGAGCCAGGCGAAAGACCGGGCCAAACTCGCCGGGTGCGCCAGCAACAGTAAGCAGCTTGGCGTCATTATCATGATGTACGTCGACGAGAATGCGGAACGTTTCCCCGAAATGTACTGGAATAACCCCGACCTGCGCTGGGAGCCCGCTCCTGATGGGTACCGCCGAGTCCTCGCCCCGTACATGCCCGACCTAGAAGGCTGGCGCTGTCCTGCCCGCCCGGACAGCGATCCATTGACGGAGGATATCAGCAACTGGAACTCCGCGCAGTACTCCAACTACATTTACAATGTATACATGAGCGGCCGTGCGCTCAACAAGGTCAGCACCCCGGACAACCGCGTTCTGCTCGCCGACAGCCGCCACTACTACCGCTGGGGGATCGATGGTGCCGGGTTCGTCTGGCCCAATCCGGTGGCCGCAAACGCCAACTCGCGCCTGGCGTTCCCGCATGCACAGTGCAACAACATCCTCTTCGTCCCTGGCCACGTGAAGAGCTACCGCCTCGGCACTGTGCTTCCCAGTATGTTCTACCCCGGCGGCGGGACGTGGGTGCCGTGATATTCCGCAACTGCGCTCAAGGAACGTCACTCATGCAAACAATCCCGCGTCAACGTTCTTTCACCCTCATTGAACCCTCTGACAGGCTCAGGGCTCATTCGTTCACCCTCATTGAGCTCTTGGTCGTCATCGCCATCATCGCCATCCTGGCATCCATGCTTTTACCGGCCCTGGCGCAGGCCAAGGAGAAGGCCAAGAGCGCCATCTGCCAGTCGAACCAGAAGCAGATCTTTTCCGCGGTCAGTCTTTACGTGGATCGCTTCGACGAGTGGTATCCCCCGCAGATGATCAACGACTGGGCCTGGCCGTTCTGGGTCGACTTGGTCGAGGACGTGCTGCCGGACGCTAAGGCCGGAACCACCAGTGGCTACAACAATGAGGTCTTCTACTGCCCCAGCGAAGTCAAGCACCACAGCATTTCCGACATCGGCAACAACAGTTACATCCTGGCCTGTATCTGGGTCGGAGCGCCGCACACGCTCAACTGGTCCCTGCTGCGCAGCATCAAACAGGTGACCAAGCCCGCCGAGCGCATCCTTACGGTCGACTCCAAAGAACCGTCCGTCGCAATGGGGTCCTGGTACGTTGGCGGCGGCTTCGTGACCGGCGGCGTCGGGATCGGTACATCCAAACCCTACCCGCCCCGCCACAATATGGGCATGAACGCGGTGTTCTGCGACGGTCACATGCAGTGGATAACCGCATCACAGATGGTCAACGACCGTATGGAACTCTTCGGCGCCAACGGCCTGTAGGCCCGCCCAGTTGAAGGCTGAGGAAGCCCGTCGGCCCTGACTCGTGCTCTATGCCCTATCCGGATGGTGTCCCGCCGTGTCAAGCCGGGCCTGAAGTGTGGTCATGATAATCACTCTGTGCCGAGGGTAGGCCCCGGGGGTTCGCCTCAGCACAATATTGCCCTCTTTAGCATCTTCTCAACCCTTTTCCTTCATAAGATGCGGTGTTATCTTCAAGCATAAAGTTGCACAAACTGGCCACACGGCACGGAACGCCGGGCGCGGGAAAAGGACCGGAACCTCCTGCCCGACACCCGACACCCGACACCCGACACCCGACACCCATCCCCCCAAGACGGGGTCTTACACGAGACTCACAAGAAGAGGAGAAGCAACATGTCGTTCAAGGTGGCATTCATTGGTGCAGGCAGTGTAGGCTTCACCCGCCGGCTCGTCCAGGACCTCTTGGGCGTGCCCGAGTTTCACGACATCGAGATCGCGTTCATGGATATCGACGCGCACAACCTCGATATGGTCTACCAGCTCATCCGCCGCGATGTGCTGAGCAACGGCCTGAAGAAGGTCAAGCTCGTCAAGACACTGAACCGCCGCGCCGCGGTCAAGGATGCCCGGTACGTGTTCAACGTCACCCGCATCGGCGGGCTCCCGGCCTTCCAGACCGACATCGACATCCCGTTGAAATACGGCATTGACCAGTGCGTAGGCGACACGCTCTGCGCCGGCGGCATCATGTACGGCCAGCGCGGCATCCCCGCGGTGTTAGACTTCTGCTGGGACATCGGCGAACTCGCCGAACCGAACTGCCTGTTCATGAACTACGGCAACCCGAACGCCATGCTGACCTGGGCCGCGAATCACTACGGCAAGATCCGCACGCTCGGCCTGTGCCACGGCGTCCAAGGCGGCCACCACCTGCTCGCCAACGCGCTCGGCATTCCCCCCGCCGAACTCGACTACATCTGCGCCGGCATCAACCACCAGACCTGGTACATCCAGCTCCGCCACAAAGGCCAGGACATGACCGGCAAGATCCTCGAAGCCCTCGAGAAACACCCAACCTACGGCAGAACGGAGAAGGTCCGCATCGACATGCTGCGCCGGTTCGGCTGCTTCAGCACCGAGTCCAACGGCCACCTCAGCGAGTACTTGCCATGGTACCGCAAGCGGTTGGACGAGATCAAGGACTGGATCGACCTCGGCAGTTGGATCAACGGCGAAACAGGCGGGTACCTGCGCGTCTGCACCGAGGGTCGCAACTGGTTCGACCAGGAGTTCCCGAACTGGATGAAAGCGCCGCCGCAGAAGTACGGCCCGGAACACCGCGGTCATGAGCACGGCGCGTTCATCATCGAGGGGCTGGAGACCGGCCGCATCTACCGCGGCCACTTCAATGTCGTCAATCACAGATGCATCACCAACTTGCCTCAGGATGCTATCGTCGAGGTCCCCGGCTACGTGGACCGCAACGGCATCAACATCCCGCGCGTCGGGGACTTGCCACTCGGCTGCGCCGCGGTCTGTAACGCCTCGATCAGCGTGCAGCGCATGGCGGTGATCGCGGCCGTCACCGGCGACGACACGCTGCTGCGCCAGGCCATGATGATGGACCCGCTCACCGGTGCGGTCTGCAACCCGCCGGAAATCTGGCAAATGGTCGACGAGTTGCTGGTTGCCCAGGCCAAGTGGCTGCCACAGTACCGCCAGGCCATCGCCGTCGCGAAAAAACGCTTGGGTGCCGGCAAGCTCATTCCAACCCGAGAAGGGTTCAAGGGCACCGCGCGACTCCACACCCGCACCGTGGCGGAAATGGCGCGCGACCGCAAGCAGGCCAACGAACAGGCCGGCGAAGCGGACAAGGCGAAGAAACGCCCTGCGGCAAAGTAGCCACGTCCCACGCCTTGCGCTGACGAACCGGCTGGCGCCGTCCGCCGCGGCGCGCCGACCGGTTCGGCTTTCCGGCCTGTGCGGGTAAATGCTGAGAAAAAAGAGACCCCGCATGGGCGCCTGGATGCGCCTGTTGGCCCCGACAAGACGATGATGGCAGGAATGGCCGGCAGCGACGCCAATGGGCCGTGC
>MHBL01000435.1 GCA_001803235.1 Lentisphaerae bacterium RIFOXYA12_64_32 | reverse complement strand
TGCGAGTAACATCAACCTATGATCGGCCGGTCCGCCGGCCGGGACGGGCTGACGCATTACGACCAGACTCCTTCTCCGCAGGGAGGACAGAGGGCGAGTGAGCGCCCGGCGACGCCGCTTTGACTGTGGTGCGTTGCGCGGGCAATGCGCCTTAGCCAAAGCGGTGTCGCGCCGCCCGTGGCGGACTTGTCACCGCACTCCATAGGGTGACGTCGACGAGAATCTCACTGCGGTACCGTCAGGAGGATTTCAGGGTCGCCGCACGGAGCGTGCCCTTCGCGCTCCGAGTGTCGAATGTGAACCGTGTAGAGGTCGGAGACCGACGCAATCGTGGTTTGTCCCTGTGCGTACAGAGAGGAAAGGGCAGGTGCAATGGTAATGCCCCCCAACTTAAGCGGCTGCCTTGCCAGGGTGGCCGCCAGGTCTCCCGGCCTGGCGGAGCTTTGGGACGCTCCGGGAAGGCACCCAGGTGAGGCCGCCTGGGCGCCACCTCGCCGAGGCATTGGTGGTTCCGTGTTTGCGTGGTCTATCTCTCGGCCACTTGGCTTAAGTTGGGGGGCACTAGGTGCGATGGTGCAAGCGCGACCGTGGGCGTCAACGTCGGGCGGGCGGCGATGGCCGGCGCAAGTCTTCTACGGGTGCCTGGTTGGCGTCCTGCTGCTGCCGCTGATCGCGGTTGCCGAGGCGCCGGATCTGGTCTCCTGCGACATGGCGTCGGAGATGAACGGCGAAAGCGTGCCGGGCGGCAGTTGCCAGGTGAGCATTGTCCCGGCCCCCGACTGCGCGGCGGGTATGTACTCGCTGCGTCTCGTTTTCCGGCTCACGGAACACCGGCCCAACACCTGGATCGACTGCATGTACGAGCCCACGCCGGCGTTGAACCTGGCCGCCGCCGCGGAGTGGCGTTTGCGCATTCGCGCCGAGCAACCGGCTGCTTACCTCATGCTGAAGCTCGTCGATCTGGACAACCCGGGCTCGAACCACTCGGCCGTCGAGGCGGCGCTGTCGGCCGATGGCCAACCTTTGCCTGCCGGGACGTGGCTGGATTTGCCGGTCAAGCTCCCAGAGGAGCCGGCGCGGCGCGACGGCATCACGTACGCGGGTTTCTACGTTGCGGCTTCACAGGAAGCAATTCCGTTGAATCAGGACCTGGTCTTCTACGTCGGGCAGTTTGCGTGGCAGGAGCCCGTGCGTCCGGCGTGGCCCCCGCCGCCCCTGGCAGCAGCAACCGGCCCCAGTGGGGTAAAGTCCGTGTTCAGCGGCCCGCTGGCGGCAGAAGGGCCTTGGGTCTGTGTCAGCGGCAAGGACAACCAGACGCAGCACGTGGCGGAGTTCACCGACGGCTGGGCGACGTTCGATGCTGACGTCGAGGGGTGGAACGAGTTCCTTTGGTCTGACCCGGACCGCGTCAGGCTCGAGCCGAACCGAACCTATCGCCTGTCGTTCAGTTACGAAGTCCTGGCGCCGGCGGAGGGCGGTAACGGCAAGGACGCCACGTTCTACTCGCTGGTCCGGTCCAAGGCGAACCCGGTTCAGAGCGATGTCGGCTGGCAGCGCTGGAACGACCCGGCCGGCACCAGCGGACAGCGCACGTTGACGTTCACGACCCTGGACCCGTCGCAGTACTATGTCATCTTCGGGGTCCGGCATTGCGGTCGCATCCGGATCGGCAACGTCAACCTTGTCGAGGTCGCCGCGGAAGGAGGTGCCCGATGAACAGCGTGATGCGGACAACACACCGGCACGCGGCACGGGCTCTCCTGGCAGCGGTGCTGGTCGCGGGCGGGTTCGCTGCCGCGGCCGACGAGAGACCGGTTCAACGGGAGCCGTACCTGACCGGCGCCTGGGGACGTCCGGCGACGGAACCGGAACTGGCGCTGTACCTCAAGGCCGGGTTCAATCTGATCGGCTACGGCAAGGATTATGCCGAGTGGGCCACTACGAACAACATGCGTTTCATCTCCAGTGTATCGTCGTGGGGCATGCCCCGGGACGTGGCCAGCCCGTTCGAGGCGTACGACGGGTCGCGCTCCATGTCGGTCGGGTTGTTCACGCATGTGAACTTCAACGCCCCGAGCGTGGAAGCCTGGTGGGCCACGCGTGTTCCGGACCTGGTGCGCGACATGCCGCACGCGGACCGTACGGCGTTCTGGAAAGTCCACAACGAGTTCGGTTATCACGACGCCAAGGTCTGGGACTACAGCCCCGGCTCGGTGGCCAAGTATCGTCAGTGGCTGCAGTCGCGGTACACGACGATCGCGGCCATGAATCAAGCCTGGCGGACGACGTTTGCGGACTTCGCAGCGATCGAACCGCCGCGCGACACGAAAACGCTGAGCGCCGCACTGCCCAACTGGCTGGAGTGGCGACGGTTCACCTGCTGGAACTTCGGCAACTACTTCAAGACCACCGGCGACCTGATCCGGCAGGTTCTGCCCGGCGCCGCCGTGGCGGACAACTTCTACCGTACCACGTCGATCGACGGTTGGGACGTTTTCGAACTGGCGCGACAGGACGACTACATGGCTTACGACCTGTATGCGTGCGGCCGCTGGCCGGAGCTGAGCGCTGCGCTGGACGTCGGCCGTTGCGGCGCCGCGGCCTGGGACAAGCCGTTTCTGCTGATGGAGTACCACGCCGGGCCGAACCACTGGGCGCCCGTCGTGCGCGGACGTGATCTGCTGATCGAGGCAAACCTGGCGCTCGCCCGCGAGTCGCGCGCGCTGATGTGGTACATGTGGCGGCCCGGCGGCGGCGGTCGTGAACAGGGCATTCACGGCATGCTCGACAGTCAGGGTCGGCCCACGGAACGCTATACCGCGGTGGCGAAGGTCAGTGCCTTCACGGACCGTCTCGCGCCGCTGCTGCTCCGCACCCGCACCCCCGCTGACATCGGCGTACTGGTCTCGAGTGACTCGGTTTTCTATGCCTATGCCAACCGTAAAAGCACGTGGGCCGAGCTGAACCGGATCGACAACTTGACGCTGTTCCTCACCGCCAACCGGATGCAGTTCGCGCAGATCGACCCGGTATGGGTTGCTTCCCACGACCTGGGGCGATTCAAAGTCGTCCTCGTCCCGAGCCTGCCGGTGCTCAGCGACGAACTGCTCGCCAAGCTGCGTGCGTTTGCGGACGCCGGCGGTGTGGTCGTCCTGCACCCCGATTCCGGCCTGACCGACGGCGTGGGCCAGCCACGCCCCGACTGCCCCTTCGGCAGCGAGTCGCAGACGACAGAGCTCTGGACCGTCCGGGCTCTCAAGACCGCGTCGGGTGAACGGGCGGTCGAGAACGTCGGCAAGGGCAAGCTGATCCACTGTGCCTGGGAGATTCCTTCCGACCGTAAGGACAGCGAACTGTTCTCGCGTCGCGCCCAGGCGTACGGCGCGTTCCTGACCGAGACGACCGGTGTCCAGCCCACACTCGACGTTGTTGCCGCCGGCGCGGTGCCCAACACTGACATCGACGCGCGGTTGCTGCGTGCGGACTCCGCAACCCTGATCTTCCTGACCGCTTTCGCCGACGCCCCCTCCCGCGACGTGCGCGTGAGCATTCCGGGACTGAAGACGCCTGGCCCCGCCTGGTTGCTGCGGCCGGACAGCGCCGGTGTGACACGTCTCGAGGTGGCGGCGACGCAGACCGGGGGCGAGTTCGTGGTGCCGACCGTGGATCCGGCGGCCCTGGTCCTGATCGACAACGCCTGGCAGCCGCTTGTCGGGTTCGAGGCGCCGGGCACGTTCCACCCCGGGCAGACGGTCGACGGCGTCGTCACCGTGGACAACGCCGGGGCTGAAACGGTGGCCGGCACGGTGCAACTGAGCGGTCCCGCCGGCTGGGCCTGCGAACTGGCCGGCGACGCGGGTTTCACGAACCTCGCACCGGGCGCGCGGGCGAGTGTGCCGGTACGCATCCGTGTACCGGTTGATGCGGCCACGGACCGGTTCGGCATTGAATACCCGGTCACGGCGGCGGTCACGTTCAGCGCCGGCCGAAGCGGGGGCTTGACCGCCCGGCACCTGCCTCTGGTGTTGCCGCCGCTCGACGTCATTCTCACTTACCAGGACCGAATTCTGAATCCGTGGCAGGAAATGCAGCCGGAAATCATGCGCTGGGGTTGGGAAAACGAATTGCTCACCCCGCCGCCGCCGCCCCTGGCTATCGGCGCACCGACCCAGGCCACGCTGCGGGTGACGGCTGCGCCAGGCCAGATCGGCCGCGAGGTCGTTGCCGTCGTCGATGGCCCTATCGCGGCCGTCGTGACGCCCGAGCGTTTCACACTGACTACAAGTCCGATGGAGCAGGTCGTGACGTTCCAGGTTCCGGTCGCCGGTGCGTATCGCCTTCAGCTCCGGACGCAGGATGTTGGCTGCGACGTGTCGTTCACCGCGGGAGTCAACACGGAAACCGTTCACGCCGCTTTGAGCGGTGTCTCCGTCACGCTGCCGACGGGTTGGACCGCGATCGCGCGGCTGGCGGCCGGGGTGCGCGCGGCTGTTGCTGCCGGCACGCCCGTGACGTTTGCCGACCTGAAACTCCCGGCGGACAAGTCGCGGCTAGCGGTCTGTGACCGCGACGGGAAACCGGTCGCCGCTTGCGTGGGCGGCAGCTCGGTCACCCTGGCCCTCGACGCGGCGAAAGACTCCGTTGCCGTCTACACTCTCGCCGTGGTCCCGGCAGCGGATGCAGTCCCGAAGGTGCAGCGCGTCCGCACCGAGCAACCGGACCCGGCTACGATGACCGTGACCGGGGACACGTACGCGGTCAGTTTCGATACGGCTCGCGGACTGGTGCGTTCGCTTGACGTGGGTGGACGCAGGGTGGTTCCGCACCGGACCGGAGTCGTCGTCAAGGTGGGGCCGAACGAGGAGTGGGGGCCTGAGGTCGGCGACGGCGTCGAGGGCCTGGCCGCCGCCGGCAATGCGGTGCAGATGACCCTGGAGTGGACACGGCTCCAGGGTCCGGATGGTAAAGCTTTGCGCATCAAGGAGAAGTGGCAACTTGAATCGGCCCGCATTGCCGTTGTCTTGACGATATCGAACCCGACGAAGGAGCCGGTGGAATTGGCTGCCCTGAACTACGAGCTGGGCATCGCGCTGAAGGAACTGTCCCGCTGGCAGTCCGTGTTGGAGAAGGGCGTGGCCGAGTCGGGCGAGGCTCCGACCGGATTCGGGCCTATGGCTGGGCAGAAGACGGTTGACTGGCATGACGAGGCGGGGCTCGGCCTGGGGCTGGTCCTGGGCCGGTGCGCACTGGCGACCAAGTTCAGCACCGGTTACCGCGGGGTACGCCAGACGCTCGGCCGCACCGAGATCGGACTGCAGCGGCAGGTGCGGCTGGACCCGGGCGACTACGTCATCGCCGAGTTCGAGCTGTGGCCGCACACCACCTTGCCCGAGACGCTCGTCAATCCCGTGGTCGTCCCGGCTGCCGCGCCGTAGTGCGCTTGGTTCCGCTGCCGGCGGTGGGCGCCGCTACGCCTGGCTGGCGCGGATAGCCTCGAGCTCTTCCCAGCGCGCGTAGAGTTGGGCCACGCGGGCTCGGGCTGTTTCCAGTTCGGCGGCCATCTCTTGGGCTTTGGCGCCGTGCCGCGTGTAGAAGTCAGGGGCGGAGAACGCGCCCTCCAGTTCCGCGATGCGGGTCTCGGTGTCGAGAATCGTCGGTTCCATGCCCTCCAGTTCCTTGGTTTCGCGCCATGTCAGGCGTCGCACCTTGGGCTTGGGGGGCGGTGCGGTCTTCGGTTCCGCGGTCGCAGCGGTGGCCGTGGCCAGCGCTGCGGCGCGCTGCCGTTCGGTGAACTTCTCGATGTAGTAGTCGTAGTCGCCGTCCTGGTACACGACGCGGCCGTCATTCTCGAACGCCAGGATGGCGGTGCACACGCGGTTGAGGAAACAGCGGTCGTGGCTGACCAGCAGGACGCAGCCGGAGAATGCGATCAGTGCTTCTTCGAGCATGCGCAGCGTTGCCAGATCCAGGTCGTTGGTCGGTTCATCGAGGATGAGAACGTTCCCGCCGTTCTTCAGGATCTTCGCCAGCAGTGCGCGGCTGCGCTCGCCGCCCGACAGCCACTTGACCGCCATGTTGATCCGGTCATCGGCGAACAGGAAACGCCGGAGATAGCCCCAGACCGTGATGCGGTCAGCGCCCAACTGCACGAAGTCCTTTCCCTCTGCGACTTCCTTGAGTAGTGAGTTTTCACCGTTCAGGAAGAGTCGATGCTGGTCGACGTAATTGAACTGGGTCAGTTCGCCGAACTGCACTGTTCCGGCCGTGGGTGCGAGGCGGCCGAGGATCACGTTTAGCAGTGTGGTCTTGCCGACACCGTTGCGGCCGACGATACCGATGCGGGCGCCGGGCTCGATGTGGAGGTCCAGCCCGGAGAACAGTCGGCGGCCGCCGATTTCCATGCTGACGCCGTTCAGGTCCACGACACGGTTGCCGAGCTTGGGCGCGGGGGGAATGACCAGTTCCACGTCCCGGTCGCGTTCCGGCGCCTTCTGTGCGGCGGCTTCCTCGAAGCGCTCGACGCGGCTGCGCGACTTGGTGGTGCGCGCCTTGGGGCCGCGCCGGATCCAGTCGATTTCGCGGCGCAGGAAGCTCTGGCGGTTCTCTTCGCGCCGCTCGGCGTCGTCGTCGCGCGCGGCTTTGGCCTCGAGGTAGTCGGTGTAGTGTCCCGGGTGCGAGTACATCAGTCCGCCGGCGATCTCGACGATGCGGTCGGTCACGCGATCGAGAAAGTAACGGTCGTGGGTGACCATGATGCAGGTGCCGGGATAGACCGCCAGGGTCTCCTCGAGCCAGGTGATGGAGACGGTGTCCAGGTGGTTCGTGGGTTCGTCGAGGACGAGCAGGTCAGGCTGTCCGATCAGGGTGCGGCACAGCCCGACGCGACGTTTTTCGCCGCCGGACAGCGACTCGACGCGGCGGTCCAGCGCCGGAGCGTCCAGGCGCGTTGCCAGTTCGGACGTGCGCCGTTCCAGGTCCCAACCGTTGTGGGCTGTAATGCGGTGTTCAAGTTCGACCGCTTCGGCGGCATCGTGGGGCAGCGTCTCGTAGCGCCGGATCCACTCCAGGACGGACAGCGCGCCGTCCAGGATGTTTTCGCGCACGGTCCGGGTGTCGTCCACCGCCACGTCCTGAGGCAGGAACGCGACCGTGAGATTCCGCTTCCACGCCAGCGTCCCGGTGTCCGCTTTCTCGATGCCGGCGAGGAGTTTCAGAAGCGTGGACTTTCCCGCCCCGTTGCGGCCGACGACTCCGACTCGTTCGCCCTCGTGAACGGCGAACTCCGCATCCTGCAGCACCACCTGCTGGCTGAACTGCACGCAAAGTCCTGTGCCGCTGACGATGACGGGCCGGGTTTCCAGTGCCATGGGCATTCCGCCGTACAGAGTGTCGAGGGTTGAGGGTCGAGTGCGGGGACTCGAGTCGGGCGCCTATCGTGAGGTCGTTCCCATCACGGGCGGCGGTTACGACGTCGGGTGCAAGGGCCGTCTCTCGGTCCTGTTCTCCATCCCACGCCATTGGCGGTGACGTTCTCGTCACCGGTCCGCGGGTGCAAGCTCCGTACCGGCGATTGCAGGCGGGACTGCACCCTCTCCGCCTACAGTACTTGTGCCAGAAGCGAAATCAACGAACGTACGTGCGGTGCGTGGCACTGGAGCCATTCCTTGCACTTTCCCGGCCTTCGCGCTATCTTTTTTCTCGTGACTCTGAAACGTAGTTCTTTAGAAGGGTACCGGCAGTTCAACGCGGCGCCGCGTACCCGTTACTTCTCTCGTGTGTTCCTTACAGCATACATCGCGGCCAGTTTCTGGTTTCTCGCCGCCGTACCTTCCCTCCTGCCGTACAACCATCCACCTGAATGGGGTGATGGGCACGACTACGACATGATCGCGTTCTGCCTTGCCCGGGGGGATGGCTTCGGCTATATGTGGAGCGATGAGGAGTTTCGCCGTCCGTACGCTCAGAGCGACAGTGTCGCGCACTACAAGGACCTGCTGTCACGCGAGGGCACGTTCGTGTCTACGACGTACCGCCCACCGTTCGTGCCGTTCGCTCTGGCCGGCATCTACCGGATTTTCGGGCGTCATTTCTGGATATGGCGGGCCACCACCTGTCTGTTCACTGCCGCAGCTGTCGCTATTGGCGCTGCGCTGATGTACCGCGCGCTCGGTCTGGGACCGTGTGTGCTGACATTCGCGTGGGGAGTTCTGGACCCTTACCTCCTCTCCTATTGTCCGGCGTACATGACCGAGGCCCCTGCGGTTTTCGGTCTGATGCTGTTTATGCTGTGCCTGAACCGGTGGATCGAGACGGGGCGGAAGCGCTGGGTACTGCTTTCCGGCGCCGTCCTGGGGGGGCTGACTCTGGTCCGTTCCGTTTTTGCTCTATGGTATGTTCTGGCGGCGGTTTTCGTCTGGGGCGTGAATCGTTGGCACTTCGGGGAGAAGTCCCGGGCTCGCACCGCCGCCGTCATCGCGATGTTTCTAGCCATGGCCATCGTCGTCCCGCTGCCTTGGTGGATACGCAACTGCATTGTTCTTGACCGCATGATGCCGTTGGGGACTCAAGGCCACATTGCGCTTCCCAGCGGCTACAGCGATCAGGCCATCCTCGCCCGTGGCGAATGGTCCTACTTCGAGAAGGAGATCGCGGCTGAACTGCTGCGGCAGCGACCTGATCTACGGCCGTGGACGCTGGAGTTCGAGCGCGAGTTGGCTGAGACGGACTTCGCGGTGGCCCTATGGTGGGCGGTGTCTCACCCGCACCGAATCCCCCAGCTTGCATGGCTGAAAGCCCAGAGTCTGTGGAAACCGCGGATTGCCTACTATGGGTGGCTGATTCCAATAGCGTTCTGCGGTTGCATCGCGGCACTGCGAAGTTCCTGGGCGTGGCCGGGGCTGGCGTTCCTTGGTATGCACACGATGGTCGTCGCGGCAACCTATTCCTGGGGCGCGCGATTCCTCATGATCCTCAGTCCGGTGCTGCACTTCTTTGCCGGGTTGGGCGCTTGGGCGCTTTTCTGGTGGGTGCGGCGCCAGATAGTGTGGATGCGCGCAAGAGTGTTGCCGGCGGGGTCAGCTCAGCCGGTTCGGTCGCGTGAACCGGGCAACTGATTGCCGTTTCATGTCCCGGAGCGGGAGTGAATGCAGATATGGGGGTGTGGGGGCTGTTCCCATGCCTGGCGGGCGAACCTTCGATGGATTTCTGTTTGAGCGAAGGAGAGAGGCAAACCGTTATGTCTGACACCGTGAAGATCACCGACATTCGCGTCGTGCTCACGGCCCCGGCGGGATGCCGGCTGGTGGTGGTGCGCGTGGACACCTCGGAGCCGGGCCTGTACGGCTGGGGTTGCGCCACGTTCACCCAGCGCCCGCTGGCGGTGAAAGTCGCGGTCGAGGAATACCTCAAGCCGCTGCTCGTGGGGCGCGACGCGGACCGCATCGAGGACATCTGGCGCACGGCCTGGGTGCATTCGTACTGGCGCAACGGTCCGGTGCTGAACAACGCCATCTCCGGGGTGGACATGGCGCTGTGGGACATCAAGGGCAAGCGCGCCGGCATGCCCGTGTATCAACTGCTCGGTGGCAAGTGCCGCGAAGCCGCGGCCGTGTACCGTCACGCCGACGGCGCGTCTCCGGGCGCGGTTGAGGAGAGTGTGCGTCGATGGATGGCGGAAGGCTACCGTCACCTGCGCGTCCAGATGGGCGGTTACGGCGGCCGCGCCGGCGACCTCCCGAAACCCGAAGGTGCACTGCCGGGCGCGTACTACGACCCCGCCGCCTATGCGCGCAGCGTGCCGCGCCTGTTCGAGCACCTGCGCGGCACGGTCGGGTTCGAGGTCGAACTGCTGCACGATGTGCACGAACGCCTGCACCCGGTGGACGCCATCCGGCTGGCCAAGGAGCTGGAGCCGTACCGGCTGTTCTTCCTGGAGGACGCGTTGGCGCCGGAAGACCTGGAATACTTCGCCGCGATCCGCAGTCAGTGCGCCACCCCCATCGCCATGGGCGAACTGTTCAATCACCCGCGCGAATGGACGCCGCTCATCGCCGGTCGCCTCATCGACTTCATTCGTATGCATATCAGTCAAATGGGTGGCCTGACCCCGGCTCGCAAGGTGGCGGCGTTCGCCGAGATGTACAATGTACGTACGGCATGGCACGGGCCGGGCGACGTGTCGCCCATCGGACATGCCTGTAACCTGCACCTCGACCTCGCTTGCCCGAACTTCGGCGTGCAGGAGTGGGCGGG
The DNA here is from genome assembly GCA_001803235.1 of Lentisphaerae bacterium RIFOXYA12_64_32. Classification (GTDB taxonomy): domain Bacteria; phylum Verrucomicrobiota; class Lentisphaeria; order Oligosphaerales; family YB12-FULL-65-16; genus YB12-FULL-65-16. The sequence goes on along the minus strand of MHBL01000435.1, from coordinate 1,197 downwards.
GTTCTCCGACGCCCTGCGCGAAGTGTTCCCCGGTTGCCCCGAGGTGCGCAACGGCTATATGTACCCGAATGCACGGCCCGGGCTTGGAGTTGACGTGGATGAGGTCAAAGCCGCCAAGTACCCCTGCGCCAGCCAGGTCGACGTCTGGACCCAGACCCGGACCCCGGACGGGACCGCGGTCAAGCCGTAGCGGGGAGGTTGCAGGTGTCAGGTTTCGGGTTTCAGGTGTCAGCGGCCCCGAAGATCTCGATGTCCTGCCGGCCCCCGACGCTTCTGCCCGCCGCGGCCCGTCACCTCCGACAAGGATAACCCCATGGAATCTCCTCGCTACATCGAGCCTGAGGCCCCGTGCTATCCGGACTTGCGCGGGCGCGTGGCAATCGTGACCGGGGCCGGGACGAACATCGGCCGCGGTATCGCGTTGCGTCTGGCCAGGGAAGGCGCCAGGCTGCTGATCTGCGGGCGTCGCGAATCCTTGCTTGAGGAAACCTGCGGCTTGGCGCACCAAGCCGGCGCTGAATGTGCCGTCCTCCGCGCGGATCTGACCTCAGAGCAGGACATAGACCGGCTCTTCAATACCGTCATGGACGCGTACGGTACGTTGGACGTGTTGATCCAGAATGCAGCGGACATGCGCATGACGTATTCGCAGGAGGCGACCCTGGCTGAATGGGACCACTCGTTCGCGACGATTGCCCGGGGCGCGTTTCTGCTCGCGAGCCAGGCCTATAAGCTCATGGAACCGCGGCGTGACGGCGTGCTGATTTTTGTCTCGACGGTGGGCGCGCTGCGGGCGCATCGGCCCGGGGGGCGCTGAGAACCCGTGAAAAAATCGCCTGAGACGAATGGTCGTCTCGTGCCCGTGCCCGTGCCCGTGCCCGTGCGATAGCGCGCGCCGCCGGGAGCGAGGTCATTGACGACGCACACGGAGCACTCTCAGTCGGAGTCGATCCACGGTTCGGTTCCGCGCAGTAGGGTGCTCCGCGCGTTCCAGGCCGGCGACATCGGGCACAGGCACGGGCACGAGAACGGAACATCGGGACGAGGGAATGTCCGTCCTCTACCGGTACGGCTTACCCCCGCGGGACTTGGTCAAAGCCTAACAAGGCGGGACAACGGCGGTATTGACCCTCCTACGGTTTCGGCTCCCGTTGTTCTTTCTGACTCATCGGGGAAATGAGTACGTGACGGCCGGGG
>MHBL01000434.1 GCA_001803235.1 Lentisphaerae bacterium RIFOXYA12_64_32 | reverse complement strand
TTTAGGCGTCAGCCCAGGTCAAACTTCGACCTTATCTCCACCCGCAACTGACGCATTACCTTTACTCTGCTTGCACAGGTCGCTTTTTGTTCCGTCAAGTAGTATTGTAATAATACTCCGGCGGCACTCACGCGTTGCCGTCAGGTAGCCCGTATTGGTCTCGTGATGCCCCCCCCAGGAGGAAGAAGATGGGCGGGACGAAGAAGACGAAACCCTCTGGGGCGCCTGCCAAACCGCCGAAAACACGGCGCACGCGGCCAGCCCCGGCCGTTGACTCCCTGGCCCGTTCCCAGACGCCGCCGGAGGCGAACTTCCCTGTCGTGGGCATCGGCGCGTCGGCCGGAGGGCTGGCGGCGTGCCGGGCCTTCTTCTCCGCCATCCCGGCCAATGCCGATACCGGCTTGGCTTTTGTGCTGGTGCAGCACCTGTCCCCGGACCACAACAGCACTCTGAGCGAGCTGCTCCGGCACTACACCCACATGCTGGTTTTCGAGGTCGAAGATGGGGTGCGGGTCGCGCCCAACTGCATCTACGTGATTCCGCCCGGCCATGACATGGCCTTGCAGGACGGCGCGCTGCGGTTGCTGCCGCCGTCCGGACCGCGCGGTCTGTGGCTGCCAATAGACTTCTTCTTCCAGTCCCTGGCCCAGGACCGGCGCGAACGGGGCGTCTGCATCGTTCTGTCCGGCACCGGCAGCGACGGCACGCAGGGGCTGCGGGCGATCAAGGGCGAAGGCGGCATGGTCATGGCCCAGACACCGGAGTCCGCCGAGTTTGACGGCATGCCGCGCAGCGCCATTGCCACGGGCCTGGTGGACTATGTGTTGCCGCCCGCCGAGATGCCAGCCCGGCTCGTCGCCTACACGAACTACGCCCCCGGAAAGAGACTCCACCATCCGACCGCCCCAGCCCCCGAGCCTTCGGACGTGCTGCGGCAAGTCTGTGTCCTGTTGCGGGCCCATACCGGGCACGATCTTTCCCAGTTCAAGGCGAACACGCTCAGCCGCCGTGTCGAGCGGCGCATGGCCATGCACCAGATCGCGCGACCGGATGAGTATCTGCAGTATCTGCGGATCACCGCGTCGGAAGTGGAGGCGCTGTTCCGCGACCTGCTGATCGGCGTCACCCGCTTCTTCCGCGACACAGAGGCCTTCGCGGTCCTGCAGGCGCAGGTTGTGCCACGCCTTTTCACCGGCAAGACCGCCGGCGCGGCGGTCCGGGTCTGGGTGTGCGGTTGCTCGACCGGCGAGGAGGCTTATTCGATCGCCATCGTGCTCCATGAGTACATGGCGACGCAGAAGCAAGCGTTCAAGGTGCAGGTCTTCGCCAGCGACATCGACAAGCGGGCCATCGAACAGGCCCGTGCCGGTGTCTTCCCCGCCAGCATCGCCACCGACATCTCGCCCGAACGGCTGGCTCGCTTTTTCGTCCATGATCCGGCCAGCGGCGGCTTTCGCGTACAAAAGGCCATCCGCGATCTGCTGGTCTTTTCCGAACAGGACGTGATCAGGGACCCGCCGTTCTCCAGGCTGGACTTGATCAGTTGCCGCAACCTCCTGATCTACTTTAACGAGAACTTACACCACCGACTCATCCCCCTGTTCCACGGTGCGTTGAAACCAGATGGCGTGCTGTTCCTTGGGACATCCGAGACGGTCGGCGAATTCTCGACGCTCTTCGCCACGCTGGACCGTACGTCGCGGCTCTATGCCTGCAAGCGGGACGTCGTCCGCGCGCCCCGGGCAGCGCCGGGCGCCACCGTTCCGTTTCTCCGCGGGGACGACCACCGCGCCCGTCTGCGTCGGGAAGAGGACCGAGATCAGGCCAAGGTCAACTTCCACGAACTGACCGAATTGACCATGCTGCAGCACTATGCGCACGCCGGCGTGCTCGTTGACGGTCGAGGCAACATCCTGCATGTCCGTGGCCGCACCGGAAGATTCCTGGAACCTGCCCCTGGCGATGCGGGCATGAATATTCTGACCATGGCCCGGGAGGGGCTGCGGCGGGAGTTGACCATCGCCCTGCGCAAAGTGGCGTCCCAAAAGCAGCCGGTGCGCTATCCGGGGCTGCGGGTCAAGACCGACAGCGAGTTCATCGTGGTGGATCTGACCGTGCGTCCGGTGGCCGCGGGCGCCGATGGGACTGCTGTGTCAGACCTGGTCCTGGTCATCATCGAGGAAACGCCGTGGGCCGACGCCGGCCGGCCGGCACAGGCTGTGCCCATGGACGCGCGCGCGCTCCCGGACAGTGATGGACGCATTTCCGCGCTCGAACAGGAGCTCCAAGCCAAGGAGGAGTATCTCCAGACCATGGTCGAGGAGATGGTGAACGCCAACGAGGAGCTCACGTCCACCAACGACAGGATGCAGTCGGTCAACGAAGACCTGCAATCCACCAACGAGGAACTGGAGACGGCCACCGAGGAAATGCAATCGGTCAACGAAGAGTTGGCCACGGTCAACGCCGAGCTGCAAGTTAAGGTCTGCGATCTGTCGCAGGCCAACAACGACATGAACAATCTACTGGCCGGCACGGGCGTCGGTACGCTTTTTGTGGACCTGCAACTGCGCATTACCCGGTTCACGCCCGCCGTCACCCAGGTGATCAACCTGGTCCCGACCGACATTGGTCGGCCACTGGGGCACTTCGCCGCCAACCTGACGGGCTACAGCCGCCTGGTCGATGACGTGCGAACCGTGTTGGACGACCTCGCGCCGCGCGAGGTCGAAGTGCGGACCGACGCGGACGTGTGGTACCTGATGCGTATCCGGCCCTATCGCACCGTGGAACACGCGGTCGGTGGTGCGGTGCTCACGTTTGTGGACATCACCGAACACCGGCGGGTGAAGGCCATCACGGAGGCACGCTTGCGCCTGGTTGACCTTGCCCCCAGGCACTCGATGGGAGAACTGCTCCAGGTCATGCTGGACGAGTTGTGCACCATGACCGACAGCCCGATCGGGTTCTTCCACTTCGTCGAACCGGACCAAAGGACCCTGTCGCTCCAGGCCTGGTCCACCAGGACGCTGCAGGAGATGTGCACCGCGGAAGGCGCGGGACACAAGTACGATATCGCGCAAGCCGGCGTCTGGGTGGACTGTCTGCGCGAGCGCCAGCCGGTCATTCACAACGATTACGCGGCGCTGCCGCACCGCAAAGGGCTGCCGCCGGGCCATGCGCCCCTGGTTCGTGAAATGGTCGTACCCGTGTTCCGCGGTGAAAGCATCGTCGCTATTATCGGGGTGGGAAACAAGCTGCGGGAATACGATCAGGGAGATTTGGCAACCGCCACGCGCCTGGCTGATCTGATGTGGGACATCACCGAACGCAAGCGGGCGGAAGAGGCGCTGCGGGAGAGGGATCAGTTGTTGCAGCGCTCGCAGGCGATCGCGCATCTCGGCAGTTGGGAACTGGACCTGCTCAAAGACCGCCTGTTCTGGTCGGACGAGGTCTACCGCATTTTCGGACTCCAGCCGCAGGAGTTCAGCGCGACCTACGAGGCGTTCATCGAGGCGATACACCCCGACGACCGCGCGGCTGTGGACGCCGCCTATTCCAGCTCGTTGCGCGAGGGCCGCGACACGTACGAGATCGAGCATCGCGTCGTCCGCAAGACCACCGGCGAGGTCCGGATTGTCCACGAGAAATGCACGCACGTCCGCGACGCCGCAGGCCGCATTGTCCGGTCCATCGGCATGGTTCACGACATCACCGAGCAGAAGCAGGTGGCTGTCGCGCTGCAGCGCTCCGCGCAGTTCCCGGAGCAGAACCCCGATCCCGTGCTGCGAGTTGGTGGCGATGGCGTGGTACTGTATGCTAACGGTCCAGCGCGCGCGTGGCTGACCTCGTTGGGCGGTGCGACGGACCGCCCTTTGCCGGCTGCGGTAGGCGCGCTGGTGGCCGAGGCCCGCGCTTCGGGTCAAGTCGTGGAAGCTGATATCCCTGATGCTGGTGGCCGTACGTTCTGGTTCTCTGCGGTCCAGCCGCCAGGCGAGGATTACGTCAATCTCTATGGCCACGACGCCACCGGACGCGTTTTCCGCGGTCCGGCGGGACACGAGAGCAAGACCGGCAGCAAAGAGGTATCGTGAGGCAGCCTTTCGGGGCATATCGATCGGACGAAGGACGGAGCCCATGACGAACGAGCGGGACAAGAATTTGCGCCGGCGCGCGGAGGACAAAGCCGCGGCCGTGGCGGCGCAGGACATCGAAGTTCCCTCGCTCGCGGAAGCCAAACGTCTGGTTCACGAACTGCGGGTGCACCAGATCGAACTGGAGATGCAGAACGCGGAACTGCGTCAAACGCGGGCGGCGCTCGAAACGTCGCGAACGCGGTACTTCGAACTGTACGACCTGGCCCCGGTCGGCTATCTCACCCTCGGCGAACCCGGGCTGATCCTGGAAGCGAACCTGCGCGCCGCCGCACTGCTGGGAGTGCCGCGGGACGCCTTGGTCAACCAGCCGCTGCACCGATTTGTCCTGCCAGAAGATCAGGACGTTTACTACCTGCACCGCAAACAGCTCTTCGAAACCGGCGCACCGCAGGCCTGTGAACTGCGACTGATGCGCCAGGACGGCCGTCCCTTCTGGGCGCGGTTGGAAGGGACCATGGGGCAGGACGCGGAGAGTGGCGCCCCCGTATGCCGTGTCACGATGAGCGACATCACCGAACACAAGACGACCGAGGAGCGGCTCCGCCAGTCCGAGAAAATGGAAGCCATCGGCCAGCTCGCCGGCGGTGTGGCGCACGACTTCAACAACCAGCTCGCCGGCGTCCTCGGCTATGCCGATATGCTCGTCGACCGGCTGGAGGATGAGAACCTCAGCCGGTACGCGCGGAACATCAAGATGGCCGGCACGCGCGCCGCCGACCTCACCCGGCAACTCCTGGCGTTCGCGCGCAAGGGCAAGTACGCAATTGTCCCCGTGAACGTGCATCGGATCCTCGGCGAGGTCGCGGAACTTCTGCGACGCAGCATCGACAAACAAATCCAAGTCCGGCAGCACCTCGACGCGGACCCGCCCATGGTATCCGGCGATCCAAGCCAGATCCAAAATGCACTGCTGAATCTCGGTTTGAACGCCCGCGATGCCATGCCGGATGGCGGCGAATTGGTCTTTGCCACGCGGATTCTGGATTTCGCTGACGCCCTGCCGGGAGATGACCAGCCCACCGGCCGTTGCCTGGAAATCAGCGTCAGGGATTCGGGCGTCGGGATGGGACCGGAGACGAAGCGCCGGCTGTTCGAACCGTTCTTCACCACCAAAGGCCCAGGACGGGGAACAGGAATGGGGCTTGCCTCGGTCTACGGCACAGTGAGGAACCACGGCGGCGCGATCCGAGTCCGCAGCGAACTCGGGGAGGGCACCACGATGCTGATCTACCTGCCGCTCCTCGATCAACCGGTTCCCGACACGCCGGAGACGCCGGCGGTATCGGCTGCCCCTTGCCACGGCCGCGTCCTGGTGGTCGACGACGAAAAACTCGTTCTGGACTTGGCCGTGGACATGCTGACCCGGCTTGGCTGCGAGGTCATCGCCTGCGCGGATGCGGTCGAAGCGCTGGAAACCTACCGCCGTTCGTGGCGGGAAATCGACTTGGTACTCCTGGACATGGTGATGCCCAAGATGTCAGGCAAGGCCCTGTTCGAAGCCCTGCGCGCCATTCACCCCCAAGTCAAGGCACTGCTCGCCTCCGGATACAGCCTGAACGGCGAGGCGCAGAGCATCCTCGACGCCGGCGTATTGGCCTTCGTGCAAAAACCCTTTACGCTCACCGATCTGTCCGGAAAGGTGACGGCGGCGTTGGGCAAGAACGGCTAGCGGGGGACCCCCGCGCCGCGCAAGACAGGCCCGCAAGCTGCCGGCGCTAAAGAGAGATCGGCCAGGCATCGGCGGGGCTCGGCCAGGCGCTCGTTCCGGAACCGGACCCCTTCACTGGCCAGCAGACGCCGCTTGCGTGCGATCTCCGCACCGGACGTCGCCCCGGCAAACCCGCCAATCCGGAGGTCGGACGCAATGACCCGGTGACACGGCACCTTGGGCGCAAACGGGTTGCGCCGCAGCGCCTGCCCGATCGCCCGGCAACTCCCGCAACCCAAGAAGTCGGCGAGCGCCTTGTACGTTGTGACTCGCCCTCGTGGCACCCGCCGCAAGGCCTCGTACACCCGATGCTGGAACTCGGTAACGGCCATACGACTCACCCTCTGTGTGGCCATGAGACACCCGCAATGCGGCGGCGCGGGATCTCTGGGACTGCCGTGGAGTGCTCAGGTACATCCCGGACCGAGTCCCCAGGCCGGGGACCGGTCAACCGACGCACTCCACTACGGCGCGGGGCGCGCCGAGCCACTCCGCGCTCGGCCGCGGCCTGGTCCGGCCAAGGCGTCGCGCACGCGACGCCGTTGCGCCTCACTCAAGACGACCTTGCCCGCCGCCGCGTTGGCCTCCACCTGCTCAACGGACGTGGCGGACGGGATCACCGGCCCCATCCCCGGCAGGGTCAGCATGTAGGCCAAAGCCAATTGGGTAAGCGTCAGGCCCAACTCCCGCGCGACCACCGCCAACCGACGCAGCGTCGCCAGCGTCTCGGGTGTCAGAACCTTAACCAGGTCGCCCTCGTCGATCAGCCGGTCACCCCGGCTGGCCTTGGCCGGCTCCAGATACTTTTCGGAGAGCAATCCACGGGCCAGGGGACTCCAGGCAACGAACGATACGCCCGTCTTGGCCGCGCACCCAAGCACTCCGGAGTGCTCCTTTCCCTCGCCGTTCAGGATATCGAACTGGTTCTGAACCGCCAAGACACAACACCGACTGAAGGCGCCGCTGGCTTTCCGGTACTCGTTCAACTGCGCGACGGAAAAATTCGAAACGGCCAGGTATCGGACGATATCTTGCCGCATCAAGTCTTCGACGGCAGCCAGACTCTCCTCGATCGGCGTCACCGGGTCGAACGCGTGGAAGTACAACACGTCCACGGATTCAACCTGGAGCCGCTCCAAGCACGCGTAGACCGACTCCATGATGCTCAGCCTTGACAGCCCGCTGTGATTCGGGGTCCGGCCGTCCATGCCGCCAAACACTTTCGTGGCCAAAACCACGTTGCGACGCTGTTCGGGGTTGCTGCGGAACCAGCGGCCGATGATACGCTCCGAGTTGCCCGACGCCCCGTTGTAGCGGTTCGCCGTGTCCCAGAAGGTGACGCCGCACTCGATGGCGCGGTCGAAAATGCGCCACGCCGCTTTCTCGTCCACCCGTGCGCCGTCCCCTGTGCGCGGGTATCCGATCTTCCACGTGCCCAAACCGACGTTCGACACTCGCAGCCCGGAGCGGCCGAGGCTTCGGTACGGCATGCCGTTGAAACTGTCCGTGGCCCAGGGAACATTGTAGAACTCAGGATGCGGTTTGCTGTGGTCCATGGTTGCGGCTTCCTACTCCTCGCCCGTGTCTCCGGCCTCCGACCCGTTGTCCTGCTCCTCCGCCCGGCGCGCCTTGCGTGTCCCGATCATCCGCTCCGCCTCGGCAGTTGGCACGGCGTTGGGCACCTTGCGAATGCTCTGGTCAAAACGGTCCAGGACTGCAGCGGCCATCGATTTCTCCACCGGTGTCAGCGTGACCACCAACGGCCGGTGATCCGATGCAAGCTGCAAGCTGCCCAACTCCGGCAGGCAGGTCTTATCGAGGTCGACCTCGGGCAGCAAACCATAGGTGGCCAGCGCGTAGTCGATACGCGAGTAAACGTCTCCGGCCTGCCACAAATGCGTCCAAGCGAGGTCGTAGCGGTCCAGCGGCCGCAGGTCATAAAGTTGTTTCTCGTCCTTGTAGCGGCGTCCCAGGAGCGTGGTAACCGGCGACGCGTTCGGGGAATCATTCATGTCGCCCACGACCAGGATGTTGGCGTCCGGCTCCTTGTCCAGGATCCCGTTGACCAGGTATCGGAGCTGCCGCGCCTCGTAGCGGCGCATGTCCGTCTGGCCGAGCTGGTGGTAGACCTTGCTCTTCAGGTGCGCCCCCAACAGGTGCAGGCGGTAGCCGTTGGCCCACTGGAACGTACAGTTCGCGAACCCGCGCTGCACCCGGACGTGTAATCCGCCCAGGTTGTAGAACGCCGTCACGTCATGCTGGACCTCGACCGGCTCCCACTTGGCCAACACCGCAAGCCGCCGTTCCTGGTCTCCGCCCTCGACCACGGAGGAAAACGGGTACTCGCACCCCTTCCGACGCAGCATGTCCTGAATCTCGCGGACCGACTCCTGCCCGCCGGTCTCGACCAGCAGCATGATCGCCGCGTCAATTCCGGCCACCACATCGATGACCGCCGCCTTGGACTCCGCCGACTTCGCGCCGGGCACGCTGGCGGGGAAGAAGTTATGCACATTGTAGGACAAGACACGGAACTCGGCAGGCGCAGGAAGGTCGGCGGCAACCACAACCCCGCCCAGGTCCGCGAGCCCCACCGCCAGGGCTGTCCCGCACGCCGCCACCGCACGCCGGAACCAAGCAAGGAAGGATGGTCTTGGAGGCGACGCAGAGAGGGGCGTCAATGCCCTCACAAAAGCCGTCTCGCCTCCCGCCATGCGAGACAGGCGCCGCGCCCCCGAACCACTGCCGTGGCAAGCATCGCACCGTCTCTCGGGACTTACCCGCACAGGTCGCCTCTTTCGCCTCGATGACAGACGGGGGCACCTCTTGCAGGACCCGCCTGGCGGGATGATGGTTCAGGGTTCAGGAATGGGCCATCGATTCAGCATCAGAGTGTTTCTTTCCGAACGCTCACGCCTTAACCCTAGAAACCATGTTCGCGCAGTACTTCCGCAAGCGCTTCGGGGATCAGTCCTGCTCGGGAACGGCTCTCGGCTTTCTGCCGCGAGGCAGCCCGCCGCCGCTTCCCTGCCGCGCCGCTTCACGGCCGAACGCCACGGGCGCTGAGCTTGTGTCCTGCGGACTGCGGTAGAGGATGCAGTCCTGTCCCCAGAGTTCCTCCAAACGGTAGTAATCCCGTCGCTCCGGATCCATGACGTGAATCAGCACATCGCCATAGTCGACAATCACCCAACGGCTGGCGGCAACCCCTTCCCTGCCTCGCGGCCGGACTCCCGTCTTGGCCAGCTCCTGGTGAAGGTGATCCTGGACCGCACGCAGATGCGGTTCAGAGTTGGCCGTGCAGAGAATGTAGAAGTCCGCCAGCACAGAGATGTTACGCACGTCGAACAGAATCACATCCCCCGCTTTGCGGTCCTCGCAGACTTCCACACAGCGCCTGGCGAAGGCTTCCGAGTCCATCGGTCGTACACTTGCTTGCGGCATGCCGTCTCCCTACGTCTCGTAAGTGCTACAGGTCTCATTGCGTGACCACGGACGATGGTCCATTGTCCGTGGTCCACAGTTGCGTGAAGCGCCACGTTCACGCCGGTCGGGAACCGTAAAGCCCATGGTCGCGAATGTATCCCAGAACGCTCTCGGGGCACCGTCCTGCGACCGTCCTGCCCCGGACCAAGTCAGCTCTGATTTCCGTGGCGACAACAGGCATTTCCGGCAACGCCACGACAGACTTCGCCAGTTTCCGCGCCATGCGGTCTCCAAAATGGGCCGCGAGCGCCGCGAAACTCGGAGTGGAAACCCCGGGGCGCGGATAGATGAGAAGCTCGTAATGCTGAACCAGCTCAGTGGCCCGATACCACCGGTGCAGGTCAATCAGGTTGTCCATCCCGAGAAGGAAACGGATCTCGTGCTCGGGGAAGACCTGGCGGAGTGTTTCCAGGGTATCAAACGTGTAGGACGGCCCGGCTTCACGACTCAGCTCAATATCGGAAACGCTGAACTCGGGGTAGAAGGCCAAAGCCAGACGCAGCATGGCCAGTCGGTGGTTCGCCGGCGCCAGGTCAAGGTCGATCTTGTGTGGAGGCTGCCGTGCCGGCACAAACAGGACCTCGTCGGCGTGTCCACCACGCACCATCTCTCCGGCCACGAACAGGTGCCCGTTGTGGACTGGATCAAAGGACCCCCCGAACACCGCCAAACGCGGCCGGCGGGAGGGAGTCAGTTCACTACCCCCGCCCGGAGCAGTTCTCTCAGGCGAAGGTTCTGTCGTTGCTGGGTTCACCATCAGATGTGCCTGATCCTCCATGCAAATCCAATCCTGCCTCATTCACGTCGGGAGCCAGCCGATGCCCCCTCGCGTCGGGAACACCGTCGCCCGGGGCTTCACCGCGCCCCCGCGCCCGATGGCTACGGGGAGGTTCCGGAACCCTCACGCCCTCCACGCGCGGCCCGAGCCCACCACCAACACCTACAATATAGTGCGATTCTTCAATGATGCCGATTGTTTTCTCGAACATGCATGGCTATTGTTTTGGCCGACCTATTCACGACCGCTTCGCTGACGTGAATAACCCGATTGCACCGCAACGGTCTGCGGCGCAAGTTTTGGTGACGTGTGCAATAAGCGGAGCAGTGTGGTGCCAGCCCTGGCCGGCCCCCTCCTGACAGGCAGTACCGCGGGCGGCCCCCCGCCCGCCATACGAGTCTTGTTCTACGTGGGCGCCGAGAAGCGGGCGGGGGGCCGCCCACGGTACTGTCGGAAGGTGACGGGGCCTGATCCCCTTATTGCACAGGTCGAGCTTTGGCGTGCGCCTCTGGCTCAAGATTTGCCTTGAAGAGGAGGCGTACTGACTTTACGTCGAAGTCCCTCTGCTGGGTTCGGGGCCTGCCAGGTTCCCAGAGGAGAGACCGTCAGGCTTTTGAACCGCCCCAAGGGTGGCTTACTCGTGGAGTGGCGAACGCTCCATGTTCAAGCCAGGTCGGTCCACTTCAGACCGGGTAACTTTGCGCGGACTGAGATAGCGTCATGCGGATCGGTATCATCGGTGACATTCACGGCAACCTCGACGCCCTCAAGGCCATCCTCGAAGCCTTGGACCGGGCGAAGGTCGATCAACTGATCTGCACCGGGGATATCGTCGGGTACGGTGCCTGCCCACGCGAATGCATCGATGTGGTGCGAGAACGCAACATTCCCACCGTCAAAGGAAATCACGACGAGTACGTGACCCAGATGGGTGGCCAGTGGCGGATCCAGCCTGACGCGCGCGAAGGCGTGCTCTGGACTCAGAAGACCTTGCCGGAGGCGCAACTGGCCTGGCTCGCGACCCTGCCGCGCGTCCTGTCATTGGACGGGTTCCAGATTGTGCACTCGTCGCACGCCTGGTGGCCACGCTGGTCCTACGTGATCAACGAGCGTACCGCGGTCCACAATTTCCTGTTCCAGCCGTCGCGCATCACGTTCAACGGTCACACGCATGTGCCGCTGTGTGTCTCGCACCAGTTGCAGCACGTGCCGCAACTGGAGATGCTCCACAACATGTTTCTGCCGCGGACACACCGGCTCCTCATCGGTGTCGGGTCCGTGGGACAGCCCCGAGACGGCGATCCTCGCGCCTGCGGCGTGGTCTACGACACGGAGAGTGGCGCTATTCGATTGGTCCGCGTGTCGTACGACATTGAGACGGCCCAAGCCCGAATCCGCAAGGCCGGGCTGCCAGAGGAACTGGCGGCACGCTTGGCCCAGGGACGGTGACGAATGCATGAAACTCTCGGCGCCAAGTCCCGCAAAGATCAATCTCTACCTGGACGTCATCGGCCGGCGCGCCGATGGGTACCATGAGATTGACACTGTCTTCCTGCCGCTCGATGCCCTCGCCGATACGGTGAGTCTTGAAACCCGCCCCACTCCCGGCATAGAAGTACACTGCGACGCCCCTGGTGTTCCGAACGATGACCGCAATCTGTGCTGGCGCGCGGCATCCGCTTTTGCCGCCGCCGCCGGCTGCGAACCCCGGTGGCGCATTTCCATCGCCAAACGCATCCCGGTCGCTGCCGGCCTGGGGGGCGGCAGTTCCAACGCCGCCACGTTGCTGCTTCTCCTCCATCGTGCGGTATCCAATTCGCTCGACACGGCGTCGCTCATGGACCTCGCCGCAGGCCTGGGAGCGGACGTGCCGTTCTTTCTGAACCCATGCCCCAGCCGCGCCGCCGGCATTGGGGAGCGTCTCCGTCCCGTCCCATGCCGCGTAGCCCTTCCCATAGTCCTGCTCAATGCCGGATTCCCCGTGTCAGCCGCCTGGACCTACCGCGAAACCGACCGCACCACGCGTCCTGCCGCACCCGGCGCCGACATCGTCCTCAACGGTCTGGACCGGGGAGACTCGGCCGCTATCGCCCGCGGCACGTACAACGCCCTCGAATTCGCCGTGTGCCGGAAGTTCCCTCTGGTCGAGATGATGCTGGAGTTCCTGCGCGCCAACGGCTGCCAGGCCGCTCGCGTGTCAGGCAGCGGACCGACCGTCTTCGGAATCTTCCCGGGCGTTGACTCCGCTGCACTCCTGGGCGCGGCGCGGCGCGAATTCGGCGACAGCATCTGGACCTGCGCCTGCAAGGCCGGCACTCCCAGTGCCGGCGGGCCGAAGTAGCCACAAGCCCGATTGAATTCCCGAGGGCTCGCCCTCCCTGCGGGTTCTCCGGGACACCGCAATTCCCCGCCAAGCCGGGAGGCCTGTCCCCCCCCTGGCAGGACAGTGACACTCCGTTCCGAACCGAACGCCTGCCGCGGATGGCGTTGAAACATCCTGTTGGCAGGTGTAGGGTGTCACTGAGTACGCTGCCGGGTGCCTGTGGAGAAGAGACCTGGGCCGGGCCAAACGGCCTGGCCACGGCCTTCTTCAAGTTGAGGGACTGTGGGTTATGACCGTTCAGTGCCCGCACTGCAAAGGGAGCTTGGAGACCTTCGCCGGCCTGATCGGGACAACCATCGCCTGCCCGCTCTGCCACAAGGATCTGGTGGTTCCCGACACGCGCGCGATGAAGTCGAGCTACGACATCAAGGGCCCCCGCTGCAAGCACCACCCTGACCGCGCGGCACTGACCTCTTGCCGGAACTGCCATGATTTCCTGTGCGAGGAATGCTACGCGTCCAAGGAGACGCATCCGGTCTGCAAGACCTGTGCGACGTTGCCCGGGGTGAAGGACGCCGTGCCGGAGACGCCCGTCCCCGAGGCGGCGAACCCTCCATCCGACCAAGGAACGGGGGCCTCGGATGCCTCGGTCCCGCCCGACGTATCCGGGGCGTCTGACGCGGCGGATTCGTCGAACGCGTCCGACGAACCCGCCCCTGCCGCCGCGCCGGAAGAGACGGGCCCCAGGCTGACGAGGACGGTCACTGACACCGGGCTGCAGGTCCTGAAAATGGAGGGGGGACTTCCGCCGCGTGCCAAGCACGGTGTCTTCCACGTCGCGCGGGCCGAACGACCGCTTTGCCTGCTGATGTCCGGCGGGGCGGCTCTGGTCGGCCTTGCCGCCGGGTTCTTCCTGGGCGGCCTCTTCGACCCGTGGGGCAAGCGCGGCCTGCTGGCAGGTGTCTTGAACCTGGTATTGTTCGGTATCTGGGGGTTGCTTGAGGTCGGCGTCCCGATCCTCGCCAGGAACCTCGGCCTGGCACGGAACCGCAACACCGCGATCGCCGCCGCCGCCGCCACAGGCGCGACCTATGTGGCATTCTGGAGCGGCTTGAACACCGCTCTCACCCCGCAAGCCGGCAGCCGCGTTTTGTACGCAACCGCCCTGGCACTCGGGATCGGAACCGTCCTCGGGGCTGTGCTCGGCGCCGTGTCCGGTTCACAAGTGACCCGGGAGATGAAATTCAGCGCCCCCCCCCTTGGAGGGGCACAGCCAATGTCCACCCCCATTCCCCCTGCCCTGGCATGGACCGTCCTGGCGCTGGGCTATGTCCTGGTAGCCTGCGCCGTTCTGGGCGTCGCCCACCAGCGTGCCAAAAACGCGCCACATGCCGTCACGGCGACCGTCACACCTCCGGCGCCCAGCGATGCCGGCCAACCGGGTTCTGCCACGCCCGCCACCCCCAAACCGGCCGCCCCCCCAGCCACGCCCGCCACCAACCCCTTCGCTGCGCCCTCAAACCAGAGGCCGGCGAGTTCAGCCGCCACGGGGGACATCGGGCTGGCGCTGCGACGCCTGCTGATGAAGCCGGGCAGCGGGTGTTCCGGCCAGATTACCGGCAAGGATGGCAGCGAGTTGGACGTCGTGTTGGTCTCGGCGGGTGCGAGCCCAGCCACCGGCAAGCTTCGCCTCCTGCTCTATAACAGTCGCCAGCCTGGACAGTTCAAGCGCTACCTCGGCCACATCAGCAAGGGCGACGACACAGGCGCACATCTGCGCCTGACCGGCCTCTCGAAGAGCGGCGTTCCCGCGACGGAAAAACCGCAACCGCTACTCCTTCTCGACAGTTCTCCAACCCTGGATCTTAACCTGGCCGGCACCGACGTACTGGAAGGGCAAGACGAGACCGGCGAATACACGCTGCACCTCACGGCAGGACTATCCCGCGAGTGGACCAGCAAGGGGGGCAAGAGCGTCACCGCCGAACTGGTTGGCTTCGAGGGCAACGCCGCGGTGTTCCGCAGACCCGGCGGCAAGACGAGCAACAACGACCTCGATGTGTTTGCCGACGCGGATGTAACCCTGCTCCGAAAACTGCGCGATCTCCACCGAACGGTGCGTTCCGAGGAGGAAGGTGACGGCAGCGACTCGGAGTAGCCCGCCCCCCTTCGCCGCCCCGGGGCTCTCCCCCAAGCGAACGGCTGCCATCTACGCAGACTTCGGCGCCGCAAACAGCGCCAACGAAACCCGCAGAATCAGGCCCGCCGCAAGGCGACCATGGACTTGCCCTGAAGGGGCAACGTATACCAGCCCAGGGCAGAGCGGCAGCGTCGCCCTGGGACCCCGTGTCGCCCGGTGGCAAACGGTTGCCCGCACGGGGCCGATTCAACACCGACTCGGGTCGCACCGGGCGAAATTTGCCGACCTGTGCAAGCAGAGTGAGGCCGGGTAGGTCGCGGTGCCAGCCTAGACGGCCTCCCCTGACTGACCGTACCGCGGGCGGCCCTCCGCCCGCCATCCGAACCTTGCGCTACGTGTGTGCCGTGAAGCGGGCGGAGGGCCGCCCGCAGTACTGTCGGACGGTGACGGGACTCGATCCGCTGCTTGCACAGGTCGAAATTTGCTTCGAGCAGGCAGAATGCCGCTCTACTCTTTACCCTGCGCCTGGAGCAGGCCCTTCAGCCACTCCTCCAGGCCCGGGTACGCCAGGGGACTGTCGTGGTGGCCGCCAGGCATCTCGGCGTAGCGGAAGTTCGGTTGCCCCGCGAGCCGCTCGGCCAGACGCCGCGCCTGCTCGACGGGGATCAGCGGGTCCGCGTCGCCGTGCACCACGACCAGCGGCATGGTGAGCCGGTCCGCGTGACCGAGTGCGGAGTGCACAGCGTACAACTCAGGCCTCTCATCCGGTGTGCCGCCGTAACTGGCGCGAACGGCCTTGGCAATCTCGTTGACCACGCCGCCCGGGTGCTCACCACACCAGGCATAGTAGCTGCCGATGTCGGTCACCGGGCAACGCGCCCAGACCGCGGCGACGTCCTCCGGATGGCACACGGCGTAGATCAGATTGCTCGATCCGCCCATGGACCCGGAGTGGAAGATGAAGCGCTTCGCGCCGAACTTCTCGCGCACATACGCCAGCAGCGCGTGCAGGTCCTCCGCCGCGGCCGGCCCCATCCACGCGTTGCCGCGCAAGTTCGGCGAGACCAGTCCGACGCCGAGCCGCTGGTAGACCGGCAGCCACAGGTCGCGAATGTCCTGACGCACGAACGCCTGGTCGCCCTGCGAGCCGTGCCCGTGCAGTTGCACGACCCAGTCGGCGCGCTGCCTGCCCGGCCAGAGCAAGGTCCAGTCCTCGAGCCCGTCGACTGGACTGCGGTAGGTCACCTTCTGCACCCCACCGGGCGATTGTGCATGCTGCCATTCGGCAACCGCTGCGTTCATGAGTTGTCTTCCTAATTATCCGACCTGTGCGGGTAAGTCTAGAGAGAGAAGGCTGTGCAATGGGCGTCAGGATACGCCCGTTCGCGGTTGTGCGCAGCGGCGGGCAGTGGCGCGGGACCTCCGGGACCGCAGCAGGGTGCTCGGGGCCGTCCCGGCCCGAGGCCCTCGGCCGGGGACCGGCCGGCGTACCCCGCTTCGGTGCGGGACGCGCCGAGCCACCGCGCGCGCGATCACATCTCAGCCGGGGCACGCCACTTCTCCGCGGGGGATGCGCCTCCGTTACGTGACTCAGTGACTCAGTGACTCGGTGACTCAGTGACCCTCGACACCCAACTAACACCAACACGTTGGTCGAAGTTCAGCGCCTAAGGCGCTATATCTCATGGCTTTTGAGCCGTAATCCGAATCGCCAGATCACGGCACGGCTTGACCGTCACCGCCAACGCGCCGGCGGCGACCGGAACGGACTCGGGGACCGCATCGCCCATCGTGACCGTGCACGCCTGACCGTCCCGGAGCGCAAACCCGCCATCCGCGACCCGCAGGACCGCCCCGTCCGGCGCCGTCAACTTCAGCGAGATGGCGTCCGGCCCATACTGTACCTGCGCAACCTCGGCGGGAGAAGTCCCCGCGGGTTCCAGCGTCACCGGCAGGTGCTCCAAAACTGCAACCCCGCCCTCCACCGGCTTCGCCGCGGTACGCGACTCGCCGGTCACCGTCGTCACAGAGTCCGCGGCGGCGGGCTTGCCCTTGGCGTCGAAGTGCCGCACCTGCACCAGGGACCGGTCGCCCGGCCAGCCGTAGTCGCCGGCGTGCAGCGTCACGATCCGTTCCTTGCCGAGCAGGTACCCGGCGTGCAGTTCCATGGGCGTGAACGGGAACAGGTACTTCGACGTGTCGTAGTCGTAGAGCCGCGTCCCGACCGGAAGGGTCGGCATGCCCAGCGCACGCGTGAGATTGCCGAAATCCATGCGCCCGCCCATGTACCCGAGTGGCGACACCAGATTGCCCTCGTAGCAGAACGTGTCGTTGTGCTGGATCTCAATCATGCGCTGCACGCCGGTCTGCATCAGCGCCTTGGTGTACGGCGGGCCGTTACCCATGAGGAACCCGCCCTTGGCGCGCACGCGCCGAATGACCTCGAGCCGGTGCCCTTCGCCGAGCAACGTGGTGATGCCCACCTCGCGCTGGATGGTGTACGTCTTCGGATCAAGGATGCACGAGTGCCCGTCCGGGATGTTGTGGGTGATCAGCGGGAAGCCGTAACCCACGTGTTCCATCTCGTCCCAGTACAGGCCGTCCACGCCCATTTCGTCCAGGTACCGGTCCGCGACCGACAGCATGGTCTTGCCGTAGGTGTTGTCCAATGTCGCGACCACGCTGTAGGTCAGGCTGTACTGGCCGTTCCACTCGGTCGAGTCCTGGTCGCCCTTCGCGTTGGTCAGCCAACTGTCCTGGTACCGCTCGTGCCCGCCCTCGGCCGTGTCGCGCTGGCTGTCGTAGTAGACCAGGACCTTGACCCCCGGGCAGTTCTCGCGGATCCGCTTGGCGGCGTCCTTGAGCTGCTGCCGGAACCCGGCCCAGTAGTCGTCGAACACGCCGGTGCCGAACCCGATGCGCTTCTTGTCCTTGCGGTGGTCCACCCACCCGCCGCAGTAACAGGCGTAGCGGATCCCGAGCCGCGCAAACGCGTCGCGCCACTTCTCGACCGGCGTCTCGTTGATCCAGTACGGATCGAAGTACGTCCACGCGCCCTCGACGGTGAAGTTCGCGCCCCAGTCCTCACGCACCAGGTTGATGAAATCGAAGTAGTCGCGCCCCGCTACGGGGTACACCGACCAGCGCATGGTGTACGTCTCGCCCGGCGCCAGGCGCAGCATTTCTGTGCGGAACCCCGCGGTCGGCGTCGGCTCCGCCTGGTAGAACAGCCGCGCCTGGTTGCGGAGAATGTCGTCCTCGCAGATGAGGCCAAGGCCGAAGTTGGCCGTGGAGACATGGACGCTCGGGTTCGCCGGCGCGTAATACTCGTTCACCGCCGGGTCCGGGTTGCCCGCCAACCGCACCCACACGTCAGGATGGCCCTGCAACGACACCTCGTGCCGCACCAGCAGTCCGAGCGGCGCGGCGGCGTCCACATTCGTGATTGCCTCCGTCACCTCGACCTTGCGCGGCGTGAACGCGACGGTGCGTTTGATGCGGTAGCTTGGGCCGCCCGCATCGACCGTCCCGCCCGCCGCACCCGGCGTCGCCTGCACCTGCCACTCCGCCTGGCCCGTGCGGTCCGGCGCCGCGTCGGGGACCAGTCGGTTCAGGCCGGCGTTGGGGTACGAGAACGCACTCGTAAAATCCCACACCGAACCGCCCGCCTCGATGCGGAATCCGCCACCGGCCAGGAGTTCAGCCTTGTACGGTGCCGACCCTGCCGCCGGCTGACCCGTATTGATGACGGGCGCGAACTCCGCACTCGGCGCCATGGTCGGACTCGCCCCCGGTTGCGTGCGGATGGTCAACGTCTTCACGACCAGGGCGCCGTCCGTTCCGGCGTAGGACTTGGTCGCGGCCGTAGCCATGTTGGTGACCGTGAGACGGTTCACCGAGATCGGGTTCGTCAGGTCGGTCACGTCCAGCACCAGCCGGTACGGATCCTCGACGTAGAACGTCTGCGCTTTGGCCGACTCGAAGTCCGGCGCGTACAGCACGCGCCACGCACCGCTGCCGAACCACATCGAGGGCAGGTTCGGCGCCACCGGCGAGACCAGCGGCTTGTTCAACAACCGCGTCACCGTCCGACTCCGTGCCGCCAGCACGTCGCGGCCGTTCAGCGTCAGCTTGAGGAAAAACATCGACCCGCCCATACCCTTGCTGTCCAGGCGCGACACGATCTCGAGCAGCACGGTCGTGTCCTGCTGCGGCACGGTGCCGAACTCCAGGTTCACGGTCCCGCCCGCCGGCACCTTCAACTCCTCCTTCGCCAGCGGAATCTCCTCGGCCCGCAGCACAACGGCGGCCGCCAGCAACGCCAGACACATACAGGAACGATGGAACATGAGTGATTCCTCCTCCGTGGTTCAAAAAGGCGCTTGAGAAACCTCTATTGCGGTACAGTACGACCGCGCGTCACACAAAGGAAGCGCCACCGCAGTGTACAAACCTCCCGAAAGCCTGTAAAAACGTCCGATCGGCGCGGCGGACGAAGACCGACATCGGCACGGAAGACTCGGGCACGGAACAGGCGCCGGTCGTGTACCGCGGCGTCGGCGACAGCAAGCCGATCCTGTCCGGGGGCCGCCTGCTCACCGGCTGGCAACCGTACAGGAACGGGATCTTCTCGTGCGATCTGCGCACGCTCGGCCTGGCCGGCCGCCCGGTCTGGCTGCTGGTCATGGACGGCGAAGCACAGGTGCTGGCGCGCTACCCGAACCATGACCCGAACGACGTGCACCACGGCCAGTGGGCGTACGTGGCCGCGGTCGACGGCGCCCAGAACAAGACGGAGTTCCACTTTGGCGAGGACGAGACGCACGCCTGGGCCAACCCGCAGCGGGGCCGCGTGCACATTCACCCGTACTTCGACTGGGGCTGGAACATCGTCCCCATCAAGGCGTACTCGAGTGAGACGCGCACCATCACCCTAGGCAACCCCGTCTCCTACGACCTGCACCTCGGCGACCGGTACTTTGTCGACAACCTGTTCGAGGAACTCGACGCGCCCGGCGAGTGGTACCGCGACCCGCAGACCGACACGTGCCCGTCGAGGAGGCCAAAAAGGCCAACCGTTACGACCCGAGCCTGTTCGAAGGCGTCGCGTTCCGGTTCGGCGCCATTCGCGTTGTCGGCGGGGTGCTGGGCGCACGGGAACCGGGCGCGGGCCGCAACCTGGCGTTGCGCGAGAACGGCGGCCAGGTCACGGCGTCCTCCGAACTTGGCGGCTACCCGGTGCGCGCCTGCACCGACGGCCTGCGCTGCCGGGATGGCGGCTACTGGAACGACGGCACGCAGAACCAGTTCCCCGACTGGGTCCAGGTCGCCTGGCTCCAACCGCAACGCATCGGTGTGATCCGCGCCGCCCTGCCCTTCACGCCGGCGACGTTGCGCTCCCGAACACGGGTCGCGACGAACTCGGCCTGAACAAGGAATGGCCCACGGCCGTAGTCTTCACCTTGCCCCCGGACACATTGCGCACGGGGGAGAACGAGATTGTCCTGAGAGTCCGCGGTAAAACGAGTTGGCACTATGACGGCCTGGCCCTGGTCGCCGAACGGTGAGATCCGCACGCGCGCAGTACGCCAAGGCAGTGGCGCGGGACCTCCGGGACCGCAGCGGGGTGCCTCGGGGCCGTCCCGGCCCGACCCCTCGGCCGGAGGATTCGTCGTCGCCCAGGCAGCTTCGCCGGACAGAGCTGGCCGCCGGACCCCACTTCGGCGCGGGACGCGCCGAGCCTCCGTGCGCTTGGCCGCACAGATCGGAAAATGCCGCTCGGCAACGTCATTGGGGTTGCGCACCCGACGATTGCTGATAAATTCCATGTAAGTACGCGCATACAGCTTGTGGGACGGCTCACGGTGCAAATCGGGCGGGTGCCCGATGCCGGACAACCATCCCAGATAGAGCTCCTGCGGTCCGCAAAGGGAGGTTTCTGAGAATGAAAAAGGGTGTCTGCAACACGGTTGTTCTCGTGGCACTCGGGCTCGGAATCTTGACGACGGCAGGCTGCAAGAAGACGAAGAAAATCGACCCGAATTACGGTGGCCTGCCCGCGCCGATGGGAGCAGGCATGGGCGGGCTCCCGGGTGCGGCAGGCGGCGTGGACGGCGCAGGTGGCGACTGGCAGGCACTGGGTGGACCGCTGGGAGGAAAGGCCGGCAGCAGCATTACGCCGGTCAAGGATGCCCGGTGGGACGGCGTCGTGGTGTACTTTGCCTATGACAGCGCGGCCATCGGCCCCTCGGAACGGCCGAAACTCGATGTGTTGGCTGGGTGCCTGAAGGAGAATCCCACCTACGCCGTGTGCATCGAAGGCAACTGCGATGACCGCGGCAGCGACGAGTACAACCGCGCCCTCAGCGAGAGCCGCGCCATCGCCGTGCGTGACTACCTCGTCAGCTTGGGTATTGACGCAAGCCGCACGGAAACGGTCGGCTACGGCGAGGAGAAACCCGCCGTTCCCAATCCCCAGTCCGAAGAGGACCACCAGAAGAATCGCCGCGCGGAATTCGTCATCGGCACCCGTCAGTGAAATCCCTTGAAGTTTGCGCTGCCGTCGTACGCCGGGGTGAAGCCTTCCTGCTCGCCACTCGGCCACCGGGATCGCGGTTGGCTGGAAAGTGGGAGTTCCCGGGAGGGAAACTTCACCCCAGCGAAACATTTCAAGACGGCATCCGGCGCGAACTCAAAGAAGAACTCGACCTGCCCGTGCTCGGCGCATCGTTGCTGACCACGCTGCAGCACGATACAGCCGATCTGAACATCCGCCTGCTGTTCCTTGAATGCCAGGTCAACCCGACCAGCGAACCCCACGCCCGCGAAGGGCAGCAGTTCGGTTGGTTCACACTCGACCAGATGCCGAGTCTCGACCTGGCACCGGCGGACCGCGAGTTCGTCGAGTGGCTGAAGGCGCAACCCGGCAGCAAGGCGTCGGTCCGGGTCCGCGACGGTTGAGGGGCGTGCGGCGGCAGGGGCGGACGGGTCGAGATCATCGGGATCATCGGACGGATGCCTTTGCCGGTCGGTGCGGGTCCTTGAGCCCACACTTGCCGGGCGCAGCCTCTACGCGCGGCTTGAGCGCTGGCGCGGTTTCCAGCGCCGGATGAAGTACATGCCAGCCACAAACCCGCCCACGTGCGCCCAGAAGGCGATCCCCGCCGAAGCGGCCTCGCCCTGTGTCAGTGCACCGTACCCGCCCATCACCTGCGAGACGATCCATAGCAGCAGGTAGAAGAAGGCCGGAATCTTGATGAACACCGGGATAATGATAACCGGGATCAGTACGGTGATCCACGAAAACGGAAAGAGCAGGAAGTACGCACCCATCACGCCGGCAATGGCGCCGCTGGCCCCGATGCACGGCACTGGACTTTGGTAGTTCAGTGATACGTGCAGGATGCCGGCCAGAAGGCCGGTCAGCACGTAGAACAGCACGAACCGGAAATGGCCGAGGCGGTCCTCGATGTTGTGCCCGAACAGCCACAGCGACCAGACGTTGCCGATCACGTGCAGCCAACCGCCGTGCAGGAACATCGACGTGAAGCACGGCATTAGACAGAATCGCAGGACGTCCTCCGGCGTCCGGCCCTGCCAGTCCCAGAACCGGTCCGGAATGATTCCGTAGGTGCAAAGCAGTGACTCGAGTTCCGGAGCGGGCAACAACAGTTCATACACGAAAAGCCCAACGTTCACGGCCATGAGAAACCAGGTCATGAACGGCACGGTGGCGGATGGCTTGTCGTTGCAGAGCGGAATCATCAGAAGAGGACATCAAAGAACACGACGTAGAAGTAGAACAACGGCGCCACCAGGATCAGGCTGTCGAGTATGTCGAGCACTCCACCCAGCCCGGGGACCCGCCCCGAGTCCTTGAATCCGGCCGCCCGCTTGAGTGCGGATTCCAGCAAATCCCCGACGAGGCCGACGAGCGCGAAGAGAACTCCGAAAACCAGAGCCGTGCGCCAGTCCAACACCCGCATGCCATTGAACAGGAGTCGGTGCGGCCACAGCAGGACGAACAACTCCGCTGCCAGGACTCCGGCAAGGATCCCTCCGATCAACCCCTCCCAGCTCTTCTTCGGGCTCAGGCGCGGGGCCAGCTTGTGGTTGCCACGCGGCAAACGCGCCGTGAACGAGCCGAGGAAGAACGCACCGGTATCGGTGAGCTTGGTCACCGTCACAGCGAATAACGCCAACCATCGCCCCTCGGAACTCATCCCGGAACTGAAATAGAGTTTCGGGAAGAACGACAGCGTCCAGCAAACGTAGACCAGCCCGCCGAGTGACACCAGCAACCCCATCACATGTTCCTTATCGGGAGCGCCGTGGAAGAGAACCAGGGAACTCAGCAGGAGAAACAGCAGCACCAAGGCTCCGTCGATGGCCAGGCCGACGGCGATCGGGCGCTCCCAGGCGCTCTGCCCCACGACCGGATCCGCACCCGGGCAGGTCCAACCGCAAAAAAATGCACCCGTCAGGAACAGCAACCCCACCGCCGTCGTGAGCCGTGGCTGTCCGGCGTACCCCATGGCCGTGGTCATATTGAAGAACTCACGGACGGCAACGACCAGCATGACGGCGGAACACAGCCAGAAAATGACTGCCCCGACCGGCCCCGGGACAAGAAAGGCCGCCAGCCAGAGCAGCACAATCGGAGCACTGGCCAACAGCCGTTTACCAAGCATTCCGCCACCCTCGACTTGATGCTCTGCTTGCCAATCGCCCCACCCTGCATTTCACCGGCTGACCGAGCGCAGGTCGTAGCTCGCGGACGAAGCCAAGTCCGTCCGTCCGCGGCGGCGCATCAGACCACTCCGCCGAAGCGGCGTGTTCGCGCTGCGTAGTCCGCCATGGCCCGACGGAAATCCTCCTCGCCGAAATCTGGCCACAGGGTTGGGGTCACCCAGAGCTCCGCATACGATGCCTGCCAAAGCAAGAAGTTGCTCAACCGCATCTCGTTGGCGGTCCGAATGATCAGATCCGGATCCGGCATTCCCGCCGTTTGCAGGAGGCTGGCAAACGATTCCTCGGTAATGTCCTCGATGCGCAGGGTGCCGGCCATGGCTCGGGTCGCCGCTTGGCGTACCGCCGCCACGATTTCTGCACGGCTGCCGTAGCTAAGTGCCAAGGTCAGCACACCGGCGTCGTTCTGCGCCGTGGCGCGCATGGCGCTCTGCAGGGCCCGACGAACGGGCATTGGGAGACGTTCCAGTTCGCCGATCGCGTGCAGACGGATACGATGTTCCTGCAGTTGCGCCAGGTGCTTGCCCAAGGACGTCGTCAGCAACTTCATCAGTTGCGCGACCTCTGTGATTGGGCGACGCCAATTCTCGGTGCTGAAGGCATACAGCGTCAGATACCTGACTCCGGCCTGACGGCACGCCTCGATCACACGCTGAACCGTTTCCGCACCTGCCCGATGCCCCTCGATGCGGGGCAACCCCCGCTCTCTCGCCCATCGGCCATTGCCGTCCATGATGATGGCGATATGAGCCGGGACCTTGGCAGGACTCGCTTGCGTCACGCCTGTTGTCCTTACACCGAAGCGCCGGAACCCGGCAGGCTGTTCAGGTCGGGTGTCGTGGCCGATTCCGCCTCGATCCCGGATCCGCTTGAGGGATCAAGCCGGGTTCAGGGACATCGTCTGGTCCCGCTTCGGCCCCACAGAGACGATGTCCAACCGGGCGCCAATAAGTTCAACCAAGTGCTGCAGGTAAGCCTTGGCCGCCGCCGGGAAATCATTCCACGACCGCACGTTGGCCGTGCTCTGCTTCCAGCCCGGAAGTTCCTCGTAGACTGGTACAACCCGGGCGATCTCCTCGGTGTCGGAAGGCATCTCGGTGATGCGCTTGCCGTCGAGTTCGTACGCGATGCAAACCGGAATCTTGTCCAGGCTGTCCAGCACATCCAGCTTGGTGACGGCGATGGAATCGGCGCCGGTCAACATGACCGCATAGCGCGTCGCCACCGCATCGAACCACCCGCAACGCCGGGGCCGTCCCGTGGTGGCGCCATACTCGCCGCCCTGCTTCCGCAGATACTCGCCGATCTCACCCGTGGCTTCGGTGGGGAATGGGCCGCTCCCGACCCGTGTCGTGTAAGCTTTGGCCACACCGACCACCAAGTCGATGCGCGATGGCGCAATGCCGCCACCGGTACAGGCGGCACCGGACGTCGTGTTGCTGCTGGTCACATAGGGATAGGTGCCATAGTCGACGTCCAGGTAAGTGCCCTGCGCGCCCTCGAACAACACCTCCTTGCCAGCCTTCACCATTTGGTTGAGGGTCAGGACGGTGTCGGTTACCAACGGCGCCACCCGTGGGGCCACATCGCTCAGCTTCTTCCATTCGGCATCGACATCGAGCTCATCGACACCCGCATCGCGGAAAATCCGGTTGTAGAACGCCGCCTGAGCGCGGAACCGCTTTTCGAACCGGTCGAGGTGCTTCAGATCCGCAGCGCGGATGCCAACGCGGTTGACCTTATCGGCATAGGCTGGACCGATCCCGCGCTTCGTTGTGCCGATCTTGCTGTCCCCGAGTTTCTTCTCAAACAGGCCATCAAGCATGCAGTGATACTGGAACACCAACTGGCAACGGGTACTGACCTGCAGACGCCCGTCGACCTTGATGCCGCGCCGCTTGAGTTCGTCGATCTCGTCATGGAGCGACAGCGGGTTCACCACCACGCCGTTACCGATGATGCACAGCGCCTTTGACCTCAGGATGCCGGAAGGGATCAGGTGCAGGATGAACTTCTCGTCCCCGATCTCCACCGTGTGCCCGGCGTTGTTGCCTCCCTGGAACCGGACCACCACGTCCGACCGGCCCGTGATGTAGTCAATGATCTTCCCCTTGCCCTCATCCCCCCACTGCAACCCGATCAGTACCGTGTTTGCCATGCCCGTGAGCTCCAGTTCCCGCGGTTGTTCGTCCTCGGTTAAGGGCAAAAAACAAGCCCGACCGTCAAGATCGGGCTTCAGAGTCCTCAAGGGTCCTCTTTCTTGCCCCTGTAAATTAGCATGGACCGACCGGGAATCAAGCCGCACAAGCGCGGTCGTGGGCCAATGTTAAGGGGGAGGCAAGCGCCCCGCGCCACCCGCTCCAGGCCCAGTCAACCGTCGGCTTTCACGTCCAGCCGACGCTGCTACCGTACGGGGCGGGAGGGGGAGCACGTCGACCAGCGCGCCGTTGTTCATCAGCTTGACGCCAACGGGGACGACCGGCTTGTCCTGCGGCACAGCGGCAAGGTCAATCCGGGTGGGACCAGGCTGGGCGTCCTGCGTCAACAACGCCACACCACGGCGGTCGCAGACAACCAGCTTGCTACCGCCTGTTGGGCCGCTGACGGTTACGCTCAATGCCTCGTTGTCCCAGGTTGCCTGGAGGAATTGCGGCAGCACCGCCACGCACGCGACATCCTTGCGTTCCAAGTACACGTGCACGGCTTGGAGGCCTTCCCGCGGCTGTGTCGTCAAGGCCGCACAGTTCAGCAACTCAACCACGTGCGTGCCGGCCGCCAGCGGCAACGCCAGCACCGGCCCCTCGAAGGTGTGCCCGGTGCCGTTGTAGATGTGGTACAGCGCCTTGTCACCGTACTGGAACCGATTGGCATAGACGTGCTTCTCCAGCGTTGGAACCAGAGCTTCGCAGTCCCGGCTCGCGTACACGTCCTCATTCTCACGGTAGATGGTGTACATGGGCACGGGCAGGAAGCGGCCAAACGACGCGACACCGTTCCAGAACTTCCTGCGGTCAAGACGGTCCGCACCCCGGTGATCCAGCTCGTACACCTTGCACTCGGGGAAGTAGAAACGTTGCAGGTTTACCTCAACCGGCCGCAACGCCATGGCCATGTTGGTCAGATCATAGGTAATGCAGCCGTCCAGGTACTGCATCAGGTAGTCGTAACCCGGGTGCTCAGTGGTGAGCACCGCGCCTGGCTTGACGTCGTCCATTCCGGCGTGAATGCGGCGCGTGGCGTCAGCCACCGCCTTGTTCCACTGGGTGACGCCGGGCTCGGCAAACGTGTGCTGGTGCGCGGGGTTGAAACAGGCCCAGCCCCGATGGCCGTACTCGTCCAGGCGGATTCCGTCAGCGTCGGTTTCCTGAATGACCCGCTTCATGGTCGCGGCAACCCACTCGCGCACCTCCGGCAGGTCGTGGCAGGGATTCGTTACCTCGTAACCACTGGCTAGCTTGCCGTCGCCCTTCATGACGCACCACGCCTTGCCGCTCTTTAGCCCAGTCTCGCAGGAGAACTCGTCGAGGCGGAACGGATCGGTGTAGAGCGTGACCAGAGCGCCCGCCTGCCGGTACGTCTGGATCGCCTTGTGGAAGGCGGCCAGACCGCCAAACCGCTCGTTATAGCCCTTGTAGTCGCCCGGTTGGTTGTTCCACATCATCTTACCACTGACCGGGTCCTTAACGAAGTACGGCTGCCACATCTTGATCTGGGCGGGGGTCAACGTCTTGTCCAAGGCATCGAAGGAAGCCCCCAGCGGCCCCAGCGGCGACCAGTCCCACCACGACATGAGTTCGACACAATCTGCCATGGGTTGGACGATGTCCGTGCGGTATGCACCGTCCTTGAAGAGAATGTCTTGCCCCCAGCCGCGGGCCATCATGTTGTGAACACTCTTCAATTTGGAGGGGTATGGGCGCCAGGTCCAGACCCGGTGCGCCCACTCGGCGTAGGCGCGCATAGCCGTCTTCCAGTCTCCGGGGTGTGCCGCGAGAACGGCAGGTGGTGGCGCGAATCGACCGCCGGGTTCACGCGTCCGGCGCAGGTACTCGAACGCAAACCCGACCCCTTCCACCTCTGGCAGCGGGTTCTTCCATTTGTACTCATCGCGGGTGGGCAGAGCGAGTCGCTGCCCGTCGTAACTGCCCTGTCCAGGCACGTGCTTGCACAAGGCCAAGACCTTGTGCCAGCCCTCGGCGTCGTCGCTACGGATGTAGAGCCCGCCGCCTCGCGCCGGACTGAATACGTCCATGACTTGGTACAGGGCTTCGTAATCGCCATAGCCACGACGGAGAATGGCGGGCCGGTCGCTGAACAGCCCGCCGGCCCAGGGAAAGTAGTAGAAGTCCGCCGCCGCCCGTTCCGATACACTCAACCCCGAGAAGTGCGGAAACGCCAGCTTGAAATCCACCGACTTCGGACCCGCGTTGGTTAGTTCAAGGCCCAGCCGCAGCCCTTCGTCGTCGATGCCGAACCGCAGAGCGGCAGTCAACCCCGTGCCCGCATGGCTCAACAGCGCCAGCACCCCTTGACCTGCGGGTTCGATTTTGTCCAGCGTGAAGTCACGACTGCCTGAGTACCGGTTCTCCCCGACCTCGACGAGAAACAGGTCAATGGCGTCGGGTTGCCGCACCATGTCGGCATCAGCCCATTCGTTGCGAAGGGAAACCATACGCAGACGCGAACCGGCAACGCTGAATCGGCACTGCATAGAGCGATTCTCGAGCCAGACCTCGTCACCGCGCAACTCGCACTTGCACGGACGTGTTACGGCCTGTCCCGCAGGCGTTGCGAGGTCGGGGCGCATGTCCGGGGCCTCCACGGCCGGCCAGTGACTGAGCGTCCCGCTGAAAGTCAGACGACTGAGCAGCAGAGGGCGATCCACCGCCGTCAAAACCAATCCCGTGGGCCGCAGCTTGTCGCCCGCCGCAAGCGTGGTCTTCCACGGTGCGGTACAACGATCGGCCTTGGTCGCCTTGCCATCCTCGTCGAGCCAGCAGAAGTCCAGGCTGCCGCTGCCTTCGACCGAGACCCCGATTGGGCTGAGCGCGTCCAACCCCGCGTCGCGCCACTCCAACCGGGCAAACTGCCCCGCCTCAAGTTTCAGACCGTCCGTCCCCGTGGTCCCCATCCGGGTGCCGTGATAGACAATCAACCCGGCCGGCGCCGTCAGTTCCGGATCGCGCCCAGGCTGCCACACCGCATCGAATTTCAACTCCTTGGTGATCAACGTCATGCGGACCATGTACTCGCCTTTGCCGCCCGGGATGGTCAACTTCTCCTGCGTCCAGCCCGCACCCTCGCCAAAATCCACTTCACTGTTGCCGCGCCCCGTCGAACTGTCGATGCCTAGGTACAGGAAGTCGTCGCACTTCTCCTTGCCGCCGTCGGCTTTGCAGATGATGATTTCGTTAATCCCACGGACGAACTGCTCTTTCGGGACGACAACGTCGTACCACTGCAGATTCGCGGCGCCGCCCTCCTGAAACACCGGGGCGCCGCCGCCAGTCGGGTATCGGTTGACGCTGCCGTTGACTCGAATCTCATACGGCTCGTCCAACCCGTTTGCTTTGGGCAGATCGTGCCAGGAGTAATCCCGCACGGAAAAGAAAACCGACAGACGCACTTGTCGTGCGGCGTCCCAGACGACAGCGGGGACCTCGCTGGCGTCAAGAACCTTCTTCGCCAGATAGCCTGGAGCATTTTGGTGCGTAATGGACATGCTCAGGTGCCCGTCCCACGAACCGTTGTCGTCCCGTACGACATACACGCCGTCAGACACCTGCTCGACAATGGACGGAACGGCGAGGACGGCAACCGCGGACGCGAGCAACACGGCCAGAGCGACAAGCGTGGTTCTCATCGGTGTGGTGCCTCCAGCGAAAGATTTCAGATTTCAGATTTCAGGTTTCAGGTTTCAGGAATACGCAATCGATTCGGCGTCAACATCCCCTTCCTGAAACCCGAGACCTGATCTTCCGTGCTCCGCGCCCCCCACGCTCACGCCGCGGTCCAACCGCCGTCCACGAACAGTGCACTGCCAGTGACATAGCTTGATGCCTCGCTGGCGAGAAACAGCGCGGCGCCCTGGATCTCATGCAACTCGCCCCAGCGTTTGAGGGCCGTCTGTCCCACCACCGCCTGAGCCTTCGTCGGGTCGGAGGCGATGGCCGCGTTGATCTCGGTCAGAAACGGTCCCGGACAGATGGCATTGCAGCGCACTCCGAAGGGGGCCCATTCCAGCGCCAGCGTGCGTGTCATGCCCAGAACACCAGCCTTCGATGCGCAGTACGCCGTACGCTCTGCAAGACCAATCACGCTCAGGGCAGAACCCACGTTAATCACTGAACCGGACTTCTGTTTCTTGAGAATTGGCGCCACCGCGCGACAGCACAGCCACGTTCCGCGCAGGTTCACGTCCAGAATGCGATCGAATTCGTCGATCGGGAACTCCTCCACGAGGTGCCGGATGTTGATCCCGGCACTGTTTGCCCAGACGTCGATCCGGCCGAATCGTTCCGCCGCCATCTCCGCTATTGACTGCACCTCCGCGGGGTTGGCGACGTCCGCACCCAGCCCGTCGCACCGCTGCCCGGTCGCCTTTGCGATATCCGCGGCCACAGCACAGGCCTCCTCCGCGTGTCGGCTGCAGACGAGCACCGACGCCCCGGCTTGGCAGAAAGCCAGCGCCATCGCCCGCCCCAACCCACGGGAACCGCCCGTCACCACCGCAGATCGCCCGTCAAGCCGGAATTGTTCCAGTACGTGCATGGACCCGGGCCTCTTGCTCGCACTCGCTTTTGGGTGTGCCTTGCGCCGCCGCGTGTTCCTCGCGCCATCCCCAATCTCGTTGTGTGGTAATGTAGGAGCCATCGGCAGGAAAATCGAGCCCCGCGGAAAGGCCCGGTACGCGAGCTTGACTTCCCCCGCCTGATTGTTACCTTAATGGCTCGTGGGAACGTGTGGCAGCAGTTCGGCCGACCCTTCCAGCCAGGCAATGTGATGCGGCCGCAGGCCGACAGTGCCTGAGCCGTCCGAGGGACGCCGAACGGCCGGACCTGCGCCCCCGGAGACGCGCGCAATCGGTCTCCTGCCCGGCGGTGGAAAGCGCCAACGGCGGTCCCGCCGGACACCAGCGGCTGTGTTGAAACCGGAGGAGACAGACTGGAATGAAAACGTTGGTATGCCCCGAATGCGGCGCAAAGAACCCCGAAGAAGAGAATCAGTGCACCAAATGCAGTGCTGACCTTGCCATCGGCAGACTCATCAGCCGTGGCCGTGGTGTCATCTCGAATAAACTCGTGTGGACCCTCAAACCCGGCTCCCACACCATTGGCCGGACGATCGGCAACACGTTCATCATCCCGAACGCCAGCATCCCGACGACGGCGGCGATGATCAACTTCAACCACGACGAGAAATGCTTCTACATCTATCCCATGAGCAGCATGAAGGGCGTGTCGGTGAACGGCACCAAACTGACTGGGAAGAAGAAACTTTCCGATGCCGATGTGATCCGGTTCGTGGTGGAGGAGTTCGAGTTTCAGTCCATCAAGCACGCCGTGGCCGAAAAGGCCGTCGAAAGCACGGCTGGAATGTCACCCGAAGCGGTTGTCGCGGCCGCTGCCGAGAAGGTCACCCACGCCTACGCAGTGGCGAGTAACCTGCAGCGGATCCTCGGTTACATCAACGAGTTCCAAGATGCCCAGAGCATTGTGGAACTGGCCGAGAAACTCCTCGACGCGGTCCTCGACGTCACCAAGACGCGGCGCGCCTTCTTCTTCCTGATCAATAATGCAGGAGGAAGCGAAGAGATCACCTTGGACGAACTCGCCGCGCGCGCCGCGGGCGGACAACCGTTGCAGAACAAGTCCTACGACATCAGCCAGTCGTTCCTCCAGAAGGTCCTCGATGGGCACGGTATGGTGATCGTGCAAGACGCCCTTCGCGAGAACGTGATGACACGGACCATGTTCCAACACCAACTGCGCGCCATCGTCTGCGTGCCGATCATCCTGCGGAGCGAGGCAACGGGCGAGATGGAGACCAGCGGTGTCATCTACGCCGACAACTTCCTTCCCACTCAGGACCTGCCGCAAGACTGCGGCACGACCCTGCGCATCCTGTCGCAGATCGGGTCGGACCGCATGCAGCAGTGGTGGAAGTTGGAGGCCAAGCAACTGCAGATCGACCGCCAGAGGGAAGTCGTCGCACATGTGACCGAAGAGTTGGCCGCCATGGCCCGGGACTTCGAGGCTTGGCAGGCGCCCGAGGCACAGAAGAACCCGAGCGAGTCACTTGAGGAAGTCCAGCACCGCGTGCTGTCCGTTCAAGAAGAACTTACCGCCCTGACGAAAGCCGAGGACGGGGCTTAGTAAACGCCAACCTCAGTCGGCCGCGAAGGGGACAGTTTCCTCGGAGCACGCATGGGGAAAGGGTTTTCCCGCAAGCCGGGTCACTCCCGGGGTGTGGTCTTGCCCTGTTCGCCGCCCGTGACGGAGAAATCGGGACTCCTGCCGTCAAGCGGGAACCGGTAGATCCTCCCGACTCGGTGTCGCCCTGACTTGATAACAGTTGCCAACCCCCGCCCTGAGACGGATCGCACGCCATGGCGGCGGTAGTCTTGTAATATTATGCCTATCATAGTATTACGCATCCATATGTGACGATAGGCCCGGCGCCTGCTAATCCTAGGGGAAGACTGCAGAGAGGGATTGGCAGTGGAACTGCGCAACCGGGAATCATGACGCACGTCAGAGGCGGTCCTGGGCGTGATAAGGGACTACCTGAAGTGACCGAATACGGCGTTGGGTTACCGCGACCGGCCGATAGGGATGAAGGACGGCGCAAAGAGGCGACGGAGGTTGACGATGGGGCTCAAAGGAACACAGACAGAGAAGAACATCCTGACCGCGTTTGCCGGTGAGTCGCAGGCCCGTAATCGTTACACGTACTTTGCCGGGGTCGCGCGGCAGGAAGGCTTTGCCCAGATTGCCGACATCTTCGTCGAGACCGCGGATCAGGAGAAGGAGCACGCCAAGCGGTTGTTCAAGTTGCTCGAAGGGGGTGAGGTTTCGGTCACCGCGACCTTCCCCGCTGGGGTAATCGGGACCACGTCTGAGAACCTGAAGGCCAGCGCCGGCGGCGAGAACTACGAGTGGACAGAGATGTACCCGGGCTTTGCCAAGGTGGCGCGCAAGGAAGGGTTGGCGAACGTGGCGGCCGTTTTCGAGGCCATCGCGGTGGCCGAGAAGCAACATGAGAAGCGCTATAAGGCCCTGCGAGCAAACATCGAGGCGGGACGTGTCTTCAAGCGCGCCAAGTCCGTCACGTGGCGCTGTCGCAACTGCGGCTACCTCCACAACGGCAAGCAAGCCCCCAAAATCTGCCCCGCCTGCGTCCATCCGCAGTCGCATTTCGAGTTACTCGGCGAGAACTGGTGATCGCCGCGGATTGCGCAGTCCAGGACGCGAGTCCGGCGTGGGGGGGGGGAACGGTTACGGCGTCACGAAGTGAGACAACCAGAGAAAGGAAGACAGCATGAAGAAATGGAAATGCGGTGGTTGCGGCTTGATCTGGGATGGCCAGGAAGCGCCTGGCAAATGCCCGAAGTGCGGCGCTCCCGCGGAGAAATTCGCGGAACTACCCGAGGCAGCGGCGACCCTGGTTGAGCGTTCACGTCACACCAATACCCTTCACTGCCGATTGGCAACACTGGCGCGAGACATCGAAGCGGTCTGCAAGGACGGCATCAAAGACAACCTCGACCCCGCGTGCGTGGACGTGTTCAACAAGTCCCTGCAACACGCTTATGAGATGATGAAGCTGTCGATGACCGAAATGCAGGGGCACATGAACAAGAGCAAGTGGGGCTGATCGCGGGCCAAACCAGCGCCACGAAGTTAGACAAGCGATCCGCCAGGCTCGGTGCTTCCGACAAGACCGAGCCTGACACACCAGGAGGAGAAACGATCCATGCAGGAACGCAAAGGTCTGGTCACGTTCAAAGGTAACCCGCTGACCTTGGTCGGCAAGCCGGTCGCCGCAGGGATGAAGGCGCCGAAGTTTCTGGCGCTGGACGGCGGCCTTAACCCGGTGGGACTCGATGCCAGCCGAGGGAAGGTCCGAGTCCTGGTCTCCGTCCCGTCTCTGGATACACCCGTGTGCGACGTGGAGACACGCCGCTTCAATGTGGAGCTCGGCAAACTGGGCGATCAGGTCGCGGGCATCATTCTGAGCATGGACCTGCCGTTTGCCCAGCAGCGCTGGTGCGCCGCTGCCGGAGTGAAGAACGTACAGACGCTATCCGATTACCGCGATGCGAAGTTCGGGAAGGCGTACGGGCTCATCATCAAAGAGCTTCGCCTCCTCGCCCGGGCCGTGATTGTCGTCGATCAGAAAGGTGTTGTTCGCTACACCGAACTTGTGCCGGAGATAGCCAGCGAACCGGACTACGAAGCCGCCCTGCAGGCCGTGAAGGCCTGCCTCTGAGCGTCAAGCGCCGGGCCCCGCCGGGGGCTGCGAACACTCTCACATCTTTATCTCCGTCGTGGACCCTATTGGGACACGGTGTGGCGTTAGTTAAGTCATGCACGCCCCCCCCTCCAACCTGTCAACGTTGTTGCAAACCTCTTCCCGGAAAGTACGGTAGGTGATCTTCCGGCACAGTGGTGCGGTACGGCACCGGCCGGGAGCGATTCACTCAACCCCCAAGGCAGCTTTGTAACGATGGACCCACAGGTTCTGAGCGCAGCGACAGAAACGTGCCAGACGATCGCCAGGAACATTGAGCGAGCCATTGTCGGCAAGCACGAGGTGGTTGTAGATGCCGTGACCGCACTTCTGGCCCAGGGGCACATCCTGATCGAGGACGTCCCCGGGGTCGGCAAGACGTTGCTGGCCAATGCCCTGGCCCGGTCGATCGGCGGCGAGTTCAAGCGCATCCAGTTCACCGCCGATCTTCTGCCGTCCGACATTACCGGTGTAAACGTCCTGACGCCGGACCACCATTTCACCTTCCGCAGAGGCCCGCTGTTCTGCAACGTTCTCCTGGCCGACGAGATTAACCGCGGCACGCCGCGGACGCAGTCCAGTCTCCTGGAAGCCATGGAGGAATTGCAGGCCACGGTGGATGGGACACGGCACGAACTAATGCACCCTTTCATGGTTGTAGCAACGCAGAACCCGATCGAACTGGAGGGAACCTACCCGCTGCCCTTCGCCGAGTTGGACCGCTTCATTGTACGGCTCCGCATCGGTTACCTTAGCCCCGAGCAGGAACGCGACATGGTCCGGCTTCGGCAGGCAGACCGGCCGGTGGACCGCATCGAACCGGTGCTGCCGCGTGAAGACTTGGAGCATTTGCAGAAACTGGTGACGGACGTCACCATCACCGATGCACTGGTCGACTACGCCGTCTCGATCGTGCACCGGACCCGGAACTCCGAACTCCTCGACCACGGCGCCAGTCCGCGCGGCACTCTGGACCTGGTACGCTTCAGCCAGGCAACCGCCCTGCTCGCCGGACGCGACTACGTGCTGCCCGACGACATCAAACGCGCCGCACCGCCCGTCCTGGCGCACCGAGTCATCGTCAAGCGCGGCACCCGCCGCGGGCCTCTCGACATGGACGAGTTCATTGACGAATTGGTCGAGTCGATTCCGGTCCCGATATGATCTACCCCTCCAAACTCGGCCTGGGCCTGGCCGGCCTCCTGGGCGTCTTCTACCTCATTGCCCTGCAGTCGCGCTCAGGCTTGCTCTTCCTGATTCTCGGAATCATTGCCGGGTGTTTCCTCCTCAACACCGTGGGGGCGTGGTGGAGCGCACGGGCACTGCGGTTGCTGCCGCCGAAAGTCATGGTAGGGCGGGAAGGAGAAGCGGTCACGGGGTCGTGGCGGGCCGAGAACGCCTCCCGGCGTGCCATCGGGCAGATGGAGATTCGTGGGCCATGGGGCGAGTTGCTGCACGTCCGTTACCTCGGCCCCCGGGAGTCGCTGCACGGGACTCCGGCGCTCAAACTCCCGACACGTGGGGTATATCCGTTCAGTTCACTCGCCGCGATCTGCAGCTATCCGTACGGCCTGATGCGGTGCCGACGTAAACTCGCCGTGGCAGGACAGATCACGGTCTACCCCGCCGTCTACCCCTGCACCGCACCGCCGGCCGCAGGGTTCGAACCCATGATCGGCGGCCGCTTCGCGGGACGCAACCGAGCCCCGTCCGGCGACAGCTTCCACGGCGTACGGCCCCTGCAGCCCCAAGACCCGGTCAAACTCATCCACTGGCCATCGTCCGTCAAGGGACAGGGTATCATGGTGAAGGAGTTCGACCAGGAGCTTTCCGGACGTGTCGGGATTCTGCTTGACGCGTCATCTGGCCAGGCCCCTGACGGCACAATGCTCCTCGATTGGGGCGCCCGGGCCGCGGCCTCGCTGGTGCTGGCCGCGTTGGATCAAGGGTACCAGGTCGAATACGTCGACGTCGCCAGCCTGACCGCGCTGTCCGTGCCACCCTTCTCGGACGCCGATGCAGTGATGGAGGCACTGGCCCGGTTGCAGCCACAACCCGGAGCGCTGACCCCGGACAGCCTCGATGCCGCTGCAGCGCACCTCCCGGCCAAAGGCAGCCTGTGCGTCGTTCTAATGGACGCCAAACCCGCCATTCTGGAGCACTTGACGCAACACTACGTCCTGACCGCACACCGTCGCGTCAGCGTCTATCTGCCAACGACCTGCACCGACATCGGAACGGGCTACCCGTTTGCGGTACACCACTACGGCCCCCGGGATATACTCGACCAGGACGGATGAATTCACGCCGACTCCATCGCGAAGAGACCCTTCAGCAGATGCGGACTCCCCTGCATCTGCTGGTCCTGCTCGGTTTCATCTGCCAGGGCTACACGTTCGGCAGTCTCTTGGCACCCGCCCTCTACGCGCTGGTCTGGTACCTGTGCCTGCTGCGACGTCGCCCAGCCGCCTTCCTTCCCGCCGGTGTCGAGGAGATGATTACTCTGCTGGCCATGTTCGCGGCTTACCGGTTCGGCGCAGACTTCGGCTACAACCGACTGGTCTTCATCGGCAACGCCATGGTGGTTTTCCAGGCCATGTACCTGCTTCGGCCCCTGCAACTCCGCGAGAAGATGTACTCGGTTGCCGTTGCCATGATCCACCTCGCCGTGGGATCCCAGGTCATCGTTGATTACGAATTCGTGCTCGTCCTTGGCGCCACTCTGGTGCTGGTCCCCAGCGTCCTGTTCAATCTCGAGGCCGAACGGCACCATGGCACCGGCCTCGGCGTTACGCGACGCCCCCTGAATTGGCCCGAACTGGCTTGCCTGGTCTGCTTCATGGCCGCGTTCTTTGTCTTCTGCCCGCGGTTCCGCGTCATGGGCGCGACCAATCCGTTGACCGGGGGCGCCGGCCAACGTCAGGAGGAACAAGTCGACATGGTCTCCGGCGGCGGAGCAACCGACGACCGCATTCTGTTCCGGATTGAGGGCCAGAACCTCACCTACCTGAAGCAGAGCGCCCTCGACACA
Organism: Lentisphaerae bacterium RIFOXYA12_64_32; assembly: GCA_001803235.1. GTDB lineage: Bacteria > Verrucomicrobiota > Lentisphaeria > Oligosphaerales > YB12-FULL-65-16 > YB12-FULL-65-16. Next base: position 20,101 of record MHBL01000434.1, on the reverse strand, counting down.
TGGGACGGCCGCACGTGGACCGCAAGCCGAGCCATTCTCACACCTCGACGCCAACCTCGGCACGGCGACATCACCGGCACGTACCGCCGCACCGTCCGACTCATCAGCGTGCAGGCCATGGGAAACGTCCTCCCCGTCGACGGATACGTGGTGCGGATGGACGGCGAGTTCTACCCGCGCCCCGTCATCGCGGAGCACGGCGGCGCCATGGCCATGTTTGGCACACATCACAGCATTTCGTACGCCTATTGGACTCGGATTTCCGCCCCGACCGAGACGCTCTCCGCGCGCGACCGAGCGCGCTACCTGCTGATCCCGGCAGCGTCCCAACCTCTGCGCACATGGCTGGATGGTTTGCTGGGCCGGGTGAAAGACCCGCAGCAGATCGCCGCCAAACTGGCGCGCCACTTCCGGGAAAACCACGCGTACCAAGTCGGGGCGCCGGCCCTGGATCGCTTCAACCCCGTCGACGACTTTGTCCTGAACCGCCGCGAGGGCCACTGCGAGCGGTTCGCATCCGCCTTGGCTGTGCTCCTGCGGATGCGCGGCGTTCCCGCGCGGGTTGGCCTAGGCTGGATCGCCGCGGAACGCAACGCCATTGGTGGCTTCTACACCGTCAGAAGCCGACACGGTCACGCCTGGACGGAAGCATGGATCGACGGCAAGGGGTGGGTTATCTGCGACGCGACGCCCTACGGGCTCGAAATCACGCGCGAGCGGCGCCCCCTCAGCCTGACGGTCTACGAATGGGTCGAGTACGTGTGGTACGCCAAGATCGTTGAATTCAGTGTTTCGGACCAGGCATCCGTCCTCGGTTGGTTGATCGAAACAGCACAGACCGGCATTGCCGCCGCGGCCCAGTACGGGGTCATGGTGGTCGGAACCGGCCTGCTTCTGGTCCTGACGGTCCTGGTTCCCCGCGTGTGGCGCCGCCGCAGGCGCCGTCAAGACGACCCGACCAGACAACGACACCGGGAAGTCCAGGAAGCCCGACATTTCTACGGGCGCCTGCTGCGCATTCTCGCTCACCAGAAGTTGGAGCGCAGGCCCGGCCTGACGCCCCTCGAGTTCCTGGTCCAGATCGAAGCTGCCGGTCACCCCCGGCTGGATGATATCCGCGCCCTTACTCAGGACTTCTGCGAAGTTCGCTACGGCGAGCATGCCCTCTCCGACGAAACGCGGGCTCACATCGAGGAACGCCTGGCACGCTTGCGCCGGGCCACGAGGCAGTGACCAGGATTGGCGCGCGCGAAGCCGGTCCGCGAGGATGCGGCCGCTCCCCAAAGAACCGGTCACCCGCCCCCAAGCATCGACACATACACTCACATACACACACACACCGCCATCGACGACCATCGTCAACGCCACAGATGCGGGATGCTCCCGACGCCACGGAACCGGCCAGGAGTCATGCCGAGCATGCGCTTGAATATGCGCGTAAAGTGCGCCGGAGACTCGTAGCCGAGTTCCACCGATATCTCCTTGCTGCTCTTGGCAGACTCCTTCAGCAAATGACACGCCAGCAGAATCCTTTGGCGCGCCATGTACTCGTGCGGCGTCATGCCCGTCTGCTCCTTGAACACACGCGTCAGGTGCTCACGCGATACGCCCAGCAACGCGGCAAGCCGCGAAACGTTCAAGTTCTCCTGCAACCGATCCGCCACCCGTTCACGCGCCTGCAACACCAACCGGTTCGCGGATCCCTGATCGTCGTGTTTCTCCTTGGATCGGGCCAGCGCCAACAGCACGGTCATAACCACGTCCGCGCCTTCGGCGGGCGTCACGTTCAGCGTTGTGCCATTGTGGCGGCGGAACTCCAGCAGACGCAGGATCGCCTCGTCGCTCAACGGCACGTCATACACCGGACCGTACCGCCGCACCATGTCATCGACGACGGCGACTCCGGGGGCCCCTTCCAGCGCGATCCACACAAACTCCCAGGGCTCCTGGGCGTCCTCGGGATAGTAGTACGACGTATCGACGTCCCAGATTCGACACAGAAAGCCACGGCCAGCAGGCAGGCGGTATTCACTGCGACCATCCCTGAATGCCCCCTCCCCCTTGAGAGTGTACTTGAACAGGCAATGCCGTTCGGCTTGACGGTAGATCCCGAAATGCCGATAAGCCGGCCCGAACTGCCGTTCACTGCACACCGCCAGCACGCACGGCAACGCCGACAGCGGACGCGGAGTCAGGAACTTGACGTGCCACAACATCATGATCCAGCCCCGACTTCCCCCCGATACCCCCTTGGCTATCAAACTGACGGCAGCGGCTTGCACGTGTTCCACAAAGCCGCAACATGGCCCCAGCCCTGCTGTCGCGTTCCCGATCCGCGCAAGGGTTTTCACCTTGCGCGGGGACTGCAAGGCTGGAGCCATGCTCTACTTCCTCAGAGCATCGATCCACGGGAGGGACAAGTGCCGGTGCTCCAAGATCGCACCTGCCCCCCCGTCCCCATCACTTCCCTGACCCTCATCGTTCGTCACACCCACACACCACCCTCACCTCTTCACCCGGTTCCAGATTGCATCCAGTTCCTCCAACGTGCAGTCCTCTGGCCGTTTACCCGTCTTCGCCAGTTCGGCTTCGATAGCCGCAAAGCGTGTCTCAAACTTGCGGATGGTCGCACGCAGTGCCTCATCCGCCTCGTGGTTCTGAAACCGACTCAGGTTCACCACGGAGAAAAGCAGGTCGCCAATCTCCTCGTTGACCGCCGCGCGGTCACCTGCCGCGACCGCCGCCCGAAGTTCACCCAATTCCTCATCTATCTTGGCCAGCACACCGTCGACCGACGGCCAGTCGAACCCCACCTTTGCCGCCCGCTTCTGAACCTGCTGCGCTCGCGGCAGCGCGGGAAGATTCCGCGGTACTCCCGCCAGCGCCGAAGCCGACGTCTCGCCGCCTTTCTCGTTTCTCTTGATCTGGTCCCACTGCACCAGCACCCCGGTAGCGTCCGCCACCTTCGCGTCGCCAAACACGTGCGGGTGCCGCCGAATCAGCTTCTCGGCGCACCGTTGCGCCACAACCTGCAGATCGAAGCGCTGCTGTTCAGACGCGATCTGGCTGTGGAAGACAATCTGCAGCAGCACGTCTCCCAGTTCGTCCACGATGGCCGAATCTTGACCGTCCTCGATGGCATCGACCAATTCGGCGGCTTCCTCGATCGCGTAGCGCCGCAGCGTCGCGTGGGTCTGTTCGCGGTCCCACGGACACCCCTCCGAGGACCGCAACCGCGCCATGATCTCGACCAATTCCTGAACGTAGTCCCTTGCCATGCTCGCTCCGTCCGGGTCTCCGGGAACACCCTTCACATCCGCGCCCGCACCACGCGGTCGCGGTCCGCGTAGTCCCGCACCAGTTCCACGCCTCGGTAGCCGGCATCGTGGAACACCGCCCTTGCCACCGCGCCCTGGGAACTGCCGATCTCGCACAGCAGCCAGCCGTCCCGCAGAAGCCACGACCGCGCGTCCACAGCAACCCGCCGGATCACATCCAACCCATCCGCGCCGGCGAGCAGCGCCTGGCCCGGTTCGTAATCGCGGACATCTGACGGCAAGACGGCATACTCCTCAGAAGACACATACGGAGGGTTGGCGGTGATCAGGGTAAACCGAGTCTCAGCGGGGAAGGGCGCGAAGAGGTCGCCATGCACGAACCGCACATTCGCGGCGCCGAGTCGATCCCGGTTCCGCAGCGCGAACCCGAGCGCGACCTCGGAGATGTCAACCCCGTAGACGAGGGTCTCCGGCGGCAACCGTGACGCCAGTGACAGCGCGATGGCACCGCAACCGGTGCACAGATCGCACACGTTGCCCGTTCCGGGGTAGACTCCCAAAGCCAGTTCAACCAGGCGTTCCGTCTCCGGTCGCGGGATCAGGACACCGGGCCCCACCGCTAACTCCAGCCCGAAAAACTCCGTACTGCCCAGCACGTACTGCAACGGCTCACCGGCCAGACGCCGACCTACCATCTGCGCCACCGCCTCTGACGCGTCGGCACCCACCTCTCTGTCGCCACGCACCAGCGCGGACGTCAGGCTCAATTGCAGGACATGCCGGACGAGCCAGGTCGCCTCCTGTTCGGCGTTCGACACGCCGGTCGCGCGGAGACGGCGCGTCGTGTCTCGACACAACTCCTGAACGGTCATCGCCCGCCCGCTCTGCCGCCACGGCGGCTCGATTTTCGGTAACTCGCCTCTACGCTGATACTGATGCCGCCGCGCGCGTTGAATTCGCCCTGCACGGTGATCTCGCGCGGGTCGCACACCCGCACGATATCGTCAAGAATGCGATTCACCGCTTCCTCGTGGAACGTGTTGAAGTTCCGAAACGCAAACAGGTAAAGCTTCAGCGACTTACTCTCCACGCAACACTTGTCGGCGATATAGCGAATGCGAATGCGCCCGAAATCCGGCTGGTTCGTCACCGGGCAGCGCGAGGTGAACTCCGGACAGTCGAAGGTGATCCAGTAGTCTCTCCCCACGTAACGGTTCGGAAACGTCTCCAACCGCGCCTCAGCCGGGTCCTCCGGATACCGAGTCTGACTGTGACGCAACAGGGTGAGTTCAGGATACGTCGCGCTCTTCTTGCGTGCCATGCGCTGCCTGGCTCCATACTACCTCTGTGAAAACGCCCCTCAAGACCACGCAATATACACCCCCTCGGGTTGGCCGTCGCGGCACGCACCCGGCGGCCGCGCTGGGATTTGCCGCACCACGGGATATCTTGCAGATGAAGAAACAACCTGTGCGATCAGGGCCATGTCGGAGCGCTGAAGGAACGTTCTCCTCTGTGAGACGGACCGGAAGACGAACGATCCGAACAAACATCCAACACGCAACACCCTGAGAATGAAATCGGGAATGGCTTGACGTATTCTCGACGCCGATCGCCACTGGCCCGGCCTTCATCCCAAACACCGAACGCCTCTCCCATGCAGCGCATATCCGCAACAACTCCTGAATCTCTGGCCACAGGCGTGCGCGAGGCCGCCAAGGTCCTCCGTGCCGGCGGCGTAATCGCCGCACCGACAGAGACCGTCTATGGCTTGATGACACGTTGGGACAACCCGGAAGGGCGGGCGCGGATCTTCGAGCTCAAACACCGCCCTGGCGATAAGCATCTGCAGATGCTGGCCTTCGACCTGGCGTCTGCGCAGGCGTTCGGACTCAAGGTCGATTCACGCCTCCGCGCTTTGGCGGCACAATTCTGGCCAGGTCCCCTCACCGTCGTCTGCCCCGCGGACAACGACGAAACCATCGGCCTTCGCATTCCTCACCATCCGCTGATCCAGGAACTGCTGCGTCAACTCGGAATCCCGATCGCCGCCACTAGCGCCAACCGTTCCGGTGAGCCACCGGCACAATTCCCCGACGACGCAATTCAGGGCCTTCTCGGTGAACCCGACCTGCTCATTGACGGCGGGAAGACGGCGGCTGCAGCGTCGACCGTGGTGTCCCTCACAGGACCGGAACTAAAGATCATTCGCACAGGCCCGATTGCAGAGTCCGCACTGAGGACTGCGCTGGCAAAGGCAAGTTTGTGAGCCGGATGAGTTGCGGGGGCTGGCGCAGAGAGAGAGTCGACAGCGCTAGCGCTCGGCTGCCAGAAATGCCCCAGCCATTCCACCGTCCGAGCGGCATCCGGGTGTGTCTTCCGTCGCCAAGGGCGACGCGCATGTCGCCGTTGGCGACAAAACAGGACGCCGACCCTCAATTGCACAGGCCGTCGAAAATTGCGGGGGAACTTGTGGCGACCGAACACTACGCCGATCCCTGAACAACACCCATCGCGCGGAACTTGGCGTAACGTTGCGAAACCCGTTCCTCGGGCGTCATCCGGCGCAACTCATCCAAGTGTCGGCACAAGACCTCACCCAGGAGTTCAGACGCCTTGTCGTAGTCCGTGTGCGCACCGCCAAGCGGCTCCGGAACCACCTCATCAACCAAACCAAGGCGGTGCAGTTCGGCGCTGGTCAGCTTCATCGTCTCCGCCGCCTCGGCGGCCGCAGCCTCGTCCCCCCATAGCGCCGCAGCACCGACTTCCGGCAGTACCACCGAGAGGTAGGCATTCTCTAGAATCAGAAGCCGATTGCCGACGCCAAGCCCCAGTGCGCCCGCACCGCCACCCTCCCCCACCACCACGACCACCACCGGCACCCGCAACTGGAACATTTCGCGCAAGTTCTCGGCAATGGCCTCGCCCATGTGCCGTGCCTCGGCGCCGACGTCTGGATAGGCTCCCGGCGTGTCGATCAGCGATACAATCGGCACCTGAGCTTTGTCCGCCATCTGCATGAGCCGAAGCGCCTTGCGGAAACCATCGGGATGCACCATCCCGAAGTTCACCTTCTGGCTCTGAAGCAAATCTCTGCCCTTGCGCGTCCCGATAACCATCACCGGGCAACCGCCCAGTTTCGCGAAACCTCCGATCACGGCAGGATCATCCGCAAAACGCCGGTCACCGTGAAGTTCGAGGAAGTCAACACACATACGCTGGAGGTAGTCTTCCGGGAAGGGGCGCAAGGGATGTCGAGCCATCTGCACCCGCTGCCACGCAGTCAGACCGGCAAAGATCTGCCTCTTCGCCTCGGCAATCCGAGCCTCGAGCAACCGGACGCCGTCCGCAGAGTCGGCATCATGACGGGCGCTCAACTCCCGCAATTCCGCGGCTTTCTTCTCAAGTTCGCGGATCGGCCTTTCGAAGTCCATGTAGGCCGTCATTCGTTACTCTTCCCTGATCACGACCTTGACATTGACCGGCAGGATATCGAACAACTCCCCCACATCCTCGTTGCGCATCCGGACGCAACCCAGGCTGGCGGCCGTACCGATCGACTGCGGTTCCCACGTTCCGTGAATACCGTAGCCCTTCAACGTCACATCCGTCCCCTCAACCGGGACCAACCCCAGCCAGTGGGTGCCGAGGACGTTGTCAGGGTGCCCATACGGGATATTCTTGCCGGGCGGGGTCCAGGCCGGTTCCCTGACTTTACTGTTGATCTCGAACGCCCCCACGGGCGTCCGATCCTGCTTGCCGATCCCTACCCGGTAAAGCTTGAACAGATTCTCCCCGTCCATCAGCAGCAACACGAACTTCGACTTGATCACCAACACCTGCCACTTGCAGTTCAGCACGTACAGAACATTGCCCGGGAAGATCACCGGATTGGCCGCATCCAGACCGTTGAGCCGCTGCAGCGCCCCGACCGTCGTGTGCAGTCGGTAGGCGATCTTCACCAGATTGTCGCCCTCCTTGACGATGTACGGGGTCTTCTCCGGCGCCGGCGCATTGGAGTTGGCCACCACGGTGTTCACGCGGCTCAACACCTCAGCGGCCTTGAACCAGTTGGCGTCAAAACGCTTCACGGCGGGATCGGCCATGACCTTCTGCACCAGCGTCCGGGCGGCCATCAGATTCTCGGCCCGCAACTGGGCGTCGGCTGCCTCGATCCGACGTTGGATGCCCCCCGCCGAAGTGTCGTCAGTCTTACCAGGCTCAGCCGGGGGCTTGGGGCCGGTCGCGTTTTTGGGCGGAACGTCTGCCACGGGAGTTGAGCCAGGCGGTTGCACGGACGTCGGCGGGTTCTCAGGCGCCGTCACGCTGGGAGGTTCGGCCGGCGCGACGTTTCCGCTCAGTCGTGTCCAGCCCAGGTACACGATTCCGAACGCCACAACGGCCGCCAACACGTACAGAGGATACTTGTAGTACCAATACATCTTGACTCGCCGGCATCCCGTTGCCGGGATGCCACTCCCATCTGCCTGGCCGTTGGTCAACACCTGTGCTTTGCCGCGTGCGCACTCGTACGTCGGCAACAGCGCCTCGTTCGGGTTCCCGCTCATCCTCTTCGCCCGGTGCGACCCAAGTCGGCATTGAATCGTCACCGTGCTGGCAACCGTTTGCCACCGGTCGGCACGTGATCCCAGGGTGACGCTGTCGCTCTGCCCTGGGCTGGTATGCGTTGCCCCTTCAGGGCAAGTCCATGGTCGCCTCGCGGCAGGCCTGATTCTGCGGGTCTCGCTGGCGCTGTTCTCGGCACCGAACTCCGCATCAACGAAGTTCGGCGTTCACATAGGTCATGTTGGGCAAACGCTTCTCGTAGACCTTCTCCAGGCAGTGCATGATCACCTTGTTCAGCTTCGGCGACAGCTCAGGCTTGATCGCGATCGGCTCCGCGGGCATAAAAGTGCGGCTGATCTGGCGCTGCTTACGCTCCAGTTCCGTTGTGCCCTGGAAGGGCATCTTCCCCGTGATCAAACTGTATGCCATCACACCGAAAGCAAAGACATCGCTAGCCGGACTGATGATCTTCTCGACCAGTTGCTCTGGAGGAACGTACAGTTCCGTGCCGCCCGTCGACTCCAGTTTCTTCTTCTCCGCCGGACGCGACAGGTCAAAGTCAGTTAGCTTGACTTCCATCCCGTTTTCGAGCTTGTGCACCATCAGGTTCTCCGGCTTCACATCCATGTGCATATAGCCCTTGCCGTGCAGGTGCGCCAAACCCGCGGCCGCCTGCCGCAGGATCTCGAACGTGTATTTGTTCACATCGGGATCGCGCTTCTGCATCAGGTTCTTCAGATTGACGCCATCCACGTACTCGATGATCTCACAGGGAACCCAACTGCTCAGAAGGCGCCCCACAAAACCGTCGCCCAAAACGCCCTTGGCGGATACATCACCCAAAAAACCGTATTCGATCGAGTCGACAATCTGCGGGTGCGGCGTGATGGCAGCCCGAATCCGGGTGCCTTGGATGAAGCCCTGCCGTAACGGCCAGTTGAGGACGTTCATCGGCAGCAGACGGCGCAGCACAACCTGCTTGCCTTCCGGTGTAACGGCCAACGACAGCGTCGCCATCCCACCGCGGAAAAGCTCCTTCTTAACCGCCAGTTGCGTCTTGAGTTTCGACATCTCTTCCCGACCTCCTCGACTAAGGCCTTCCGACTCCCTTGCGCCGCCCCCCCCCTCAAGGCAAAATAACCCGGCCAAGCCGGTCCGCAACAGGCACGTGCGGATTTCACATGCCCCGAGGCCGGACGAGAAGAACGCTACGCTTGGGTCACGACCGCACGTTCAGACGCCCGCCGGCAAGGACCATCGCGATGTCCGCCGTGGACAACTCGTGCCGGCACCGCAGGACGACGGTCCGGCCCTGTGCGTCGTGCCGCTCGATATCCAGCGTACACCCCGGGTTCAGGGTCTCCGCAAGTTGCCGGACCACCACCCGATCGCCCACCCTCAGTTGCTCCAGATCCGCCGGCGACTGCAGCAGCAGCGGCAGAATCCCGAAATTCACCAGGTTCGCGGCATGGATTCGCTCAATGCTCAACGCCACAACCACGCGAACCCCCAAGTGCATGGGACAGATGGCCGCATGCTCGCGCGACGAGCCCTGACCGTAACTCTCCCCAGCCACAATGACGCCACAGCGACCGGCGTCCCGGACCGCCGCCGCCCGCTCTGCAAAGGTCGGCTTGCCCTTCTCGTTGAAACACTCGAAAACGACACGCGAGTAAGCCGGGATGTTGCTGCGCAGCTTCAGGTGCTCCCCGGCGGGCATGATGTGATCCGTCGTGATCTTGTCCCCCAGTTTGACCAGCACGTCACCCTCCAACGTCGCCGGCAACGGGCGGCAGACCGGCGGATCGCCGATCGTTTCCTTGCGGATGATCGCAACCGAGGTCCCTGTCGCCGGCGGTCGCAAGACCATGCTGTCGTCGATCAGGAAACGCTCCGGCATCCGCCACTCCGGATATGGAATCCCGAGCGTTCGCGGATCGGTCAACCGCCCCCGCAACGCCGTGGCGACCGCCGTCTCGGGGCTCACCAGGTAGCAACGATCATTCTTCGTCCCGGTACGATTGGGAAAATTCCGGTTGAATGTGCGCACCGTCACCGTATCGTTCGCAGGGCTGAACCCCTGTCCGATACACGGACCGCACGCCGCCTCCAGCACCCGCGCCCCGGCCCGGATGATGTCGGCCAGTGCACCGCTGCGAGTCAGCATCTCCAAGACCTGCCGGCTGCCCGGCGCTACGCCCAACGACACGCTCGGCGCAACCTGGCGGCCGGCCAGCACCGCCGCCACCAACGTCATGTCCTTCAGGGAACTGTTCGTGCACGACCCCACCAGCACTTGCCCCACCTCCACGTCACCGAGACTGGCGACCGGCTTCACGTTGCCCGGGCTTGACGGACACGCGGCCATCGGCTCAATCTTGCCCAGGTCGATGTCCATGATCCGCGGGTAGACAGCGTCCGCATCAGCCGCCAGGGGTTGCCAGTCGGACTCGCGAGATTGAGCCCGCAGGAACGACCGTGTCTCGGCGTCCGACGGAAACACAGACGCGGTAACGCCCAGTTCAGCCCCCATATTGGTGATTGTCGCCCGCTCCGGCACTGACAACGTCGCCACTCCGGGCCCGAAGTACTCCACCGCCGTCCCGACGTTCCCCTTCGTCGACAGGATCGACAGCAGGTGCAGGATCACGTCCTTGGCCGAAACCCATGGCGCCAGTCTGCCGTCCAGTCGCACCCCGACGACCTTCGGGAACACCAGCTTGAACGGTTCACCCGCCATGGCCAGCGCCACATCCAGTCCACCCGCGCCAATCGCCAGCATGCCGATGCCGCCGTTCGTCGGCGTGTGCGAGTCGCTGCCCAGCAAGGTCTTTCCCGGCACACCGAAACGCTCCAAGTGCACTTGGTGGCAGATCCCATTCCCGGCACGCGAGAAGAGCACCCCTTTGGCCGCACACACGCTCTGCAGGTACACGTGATCGTTGTGATTCTCGGGCCCGTACTGCCCCGTGTTGTGGTCGATGTACTGCACGGACAGCTCCGTGCGCACCCGGGCCACGCCCATGGCTTCAAGTTCCAGGAACGCCATCGTGCCGGTGGCGTCCTGGCACAGTGTCTGATCAATCCTGATCTGGACTTCGGCACCCGGGGTCGGACTCCCCGCCACGAGGTGCGCGGCAATGATCTTCTCAATCAACGTGCGGCCTGGCATGTCCAACGCCTCCTACGCGAAAAAATCATCACGGGAGGAAGGGCCATACAGGAGGAGAAACATCCTGTGCGGACAAATCCGACCGCGCGGAATAACGCCCTGGTGCGGACAGACGTCAGACGCAGCCCCGCTCGTAGTGGTGTCGCAGTCCCGGCGGCTGTCCGCCGGGCAAGACACCATCTCCACACCGCGTCGCCGTAACACGCCAGATGGGCTCTTGGCGCTCCACTTCGTTCCGCGCACTGCGAGCCCACTACGAACGGGCGCATCTTAGCGTCCATGGCGGGGCCTCTTCTCTCTCAGGTTCTACCCGCACCGCTCGAAAAGAACCGTCCTCAACCCCACCGTCCCCAGCCCTGCGACCAGCCCCGCGGGTCACCGACCATACCGGGCGTCCTCGCCCAGCAACTCCTCGATTCGGAGCAACTGGTTGTACTTGCAGATGCGGTCGGTACGGCTCGCCGATCCAGTCTTGATCTGCCCGGCATTGAGCGCCACCGAGAGATCCGCGATCGTCGTGTCTTCCGTCTCCCCGGACCGGTGACTGACGACCGCGTTCCACCCGGCGCGATGCGCCATCTCAATGGCGTCAATGGTCTCCGTCAGCGTACCGATCTGGTTGACCTTGATCAGAATAGCGTTGCTCGCCTTCTCGCGAATACCGCGCGCGAGATACTCGACATTCGTCACGTATAGATCGTCGCCGACAAGCTGGATCTTGCTGCCCAACTTCGCGTTGAGCATCTTCCACCCGTCCCAGTCGCCCTCCGCCATCCCGTCCTCGATCGAGTCGATCGGGAACTCCTTGACCAGCTTGTCGTAGTAGTCCACCATCTGCTTGGGCGTACGCTCCTTCGGGACCAAACCCTTGGCCGCCTTCTTAAAGACGTACTTGCCGTCCCGGAAAAACTCCGAAGCCGCCGCGTCCAGGGCAATGGTCACATCCTTGCCCGGCTTATAGCCGGCCTTCTCAATGGCGGCCATGATCACCCGCAGCGCGTCTTCAATGCTGTCCAGGTCCGGGGCAAACCCGCCCTCGTCGCCCACCGCCGTGCTCAACCCGCGCTCGTGCAGCACTTTCTTCAGGTTGTGGAACACTTCCGCACCGCACCGGATCCCTTCCCGGAACGACTGAGCGCCGATCGGACGGATCATGAACTCCTGGAAGTCGATCGGTGCATCGGAGTGCGCGCCGCCGTTGATGATGTTCATCATCGGCACCGGCATGACCTTGGCATTCACACCGCCCAGGTACCGGAACAACGGAACTTCCAGTGCCGTAGCCGCCGCGTGCGCCACGGCCATCGACACGCCGAGAATCGCATTGGCGCCCAGGTTGCTCTTGTTCTTCGTCCCGTCCATCTCGATCATGGTCCGGTCGATCGCCACTTGATCCAGGGCGTCCATGCCCTCAATCTCGGGGAATATCTTCTCGTTGACGTTCTGCACCGCCTTCGTCACACCCTTGCCCAGGTACCGGTCCTTCTCGCCGTCGCGCAGTTCCAGCGCCTCGTGCTCGCCGGTCGAAGCGCCGGACGGAACCGCTGTCCGACCCATTGCGCCACACTCCAACGTCACTTCCACTTCCACCGTGGGATTGCCGCGCGAATCGATGATCTCCCGCCCAACCACATCGTAAATCGTCGTCATGATCTTTCTCCTTGCCGTTTCCCGGCTTTGCCTATTGCACCAAACCTCGGTTCCGGTCCTACGTACTCTCTCGCCCCGACAGGTGTCAACTTACAAAACCACAAGACACCCTGCCTCACACCTCACACCTCACACCCCACACCCCACACCCCACACCCCACACCACACCCCACACCCCACACCCCCACACACACTCTCTCGTCCCCCTACCCCAACGTCGCCAGCAACTCGTTGATGGACTTGGCCGCGCGACGGCCCTGCCCCATGGCCAGGATCACCGTCGCCGCGCCCAGGACAATGTCGCCGCCCGCGTAAACCCGGTCCATTGTAGTCTTGCCGTTCTCGTCCGCGACCAAGGTCCCCCGGGGCGTGGCCTGCAGTTCGGGCGTCGTCTGCTTGATCAGCGGGTTGGAACTATTGCCGATGGCCACGATCACCGTGTCCACGTCCATCAGGAACTCGCTGCCCTTGATCTCCACTGGCCGCGGCCGACCCGACTTGTCCGGTTCGCCCAGTTCGTACTTCAGACACTCGACCTGTCGCACGCAACCGTAGTCGTCACCGATAATACGCTTCACGTTCTCCAGGATGTGGAAGGTGACGCCCTCTTCCTTGGCGTGAGCGACCTCCTCGATCCGCGCCGGCATTTCCTTCAACGTGCGGCGGTAGATCAGGTGCACCTCTTCGGCGCCCAACCGCACCGCCGTGCGCGCCGAGTCCATGGCAACATTGCCGCCGCCCAGGACAGCCACTTTGCGCGACGTCACGATCGGGGTCTCCGACTTGCCGCGATCGTAGGCGCGCATCAGGTTGGACCGAGTCAGGTACTCGTTGGCCGAGAACACCCCGATCAGGTTCTCGCCCTCGATCTGCATGAAATTCGGCAGTCCCGCGCCAGTCCCGACAAACACTGCGTCGAACCCATCCTTTTCCAGCAGGTCCTTGAGTTTGCGCGTCCGGCCGACCACAAAATTCGGGATCATCGTCACGCCCATGGCCTTGAGCGTCTCCACCTCAACCCGGACAATTTCTTTCGGCAACCGGAACTCGGGAATGCCGTACAGCATGACACCCCCAAACTTGTGGAACGCCTCGAACACGGTCACCGCGTGCCCCTCGCGCCGCACATCCGCCGCCACCACCAGGCTGGATGGACCGCTGCCGATCACCGCTACCTTACGCCCCGTTTCGGGCTTCACCGGCGGCGGAACCATCTTGCCGTTTTCCCGCTCCCAGTCCGCCACGTAACGCTCCAGCCGCCCAATACTCACCGACTTCTCCGGGTCCTTGAGCGCCTTGCCCAGCGTGCACGGCGCCTGACACTGCGTCTCCTGCGGACAGACCCGCCCGCAGATCGCCGGCAACAGGCTGTTGCGCTTGATGATCGCAATCGCCTTGGCGTAGTCGCCCTCCGCCACCGCCGCCACAAAGCCGCCAATGTCGATCCGAACCGGACACCCCTCGACGCATGGGTGGTTCTTGCACTGCAAACAACGCTGGGCCTCGACACGCGCCTGCGCCTCCGTGTAGCCGCACGCCACTTCCTGCATGTTGCCCCGCCGAACCGCCGGGTCCTGTGACGGCATCTCCTGCGGCGGAATGGCCAGACGCTCCTTCGGCGGCAACGGCTGTTTCTTCGCCTGCAACCCTTGCTGCAGCGCCTTGGCCGCGACATCCAGTTCCTCGATGGTGCGATGGTGACTCATGACCGCACCCCCTTTCCGGCCGCCGCCACCTCGAGATTGCACGTGTGCCCCGCCACATGCTGATCCGCCATCTGCTTCTCGTGCTTCTTGTAGGCGCCCAATCGCTTCATCATCAGATCGAAGTCCACCTTGTGCCCATCGAATTCAGGACCGTCCACGCACACGAACTTCGTCTCACCACCAACACTGACGCGGCATCCGCCGCACATGCCCGTGCCGTCCACCATGATCGTGTTCAGCGACACCAATGTGTGCACCGCGAACGGCCGCGTCGTCTCGGCACAGAACTTCATCATGATCGGCGGCCCGATGGCCACGGCAATGTCCGGCTTCGGCACGCGCTCGCAGGCTTCCTTCAACGGCTGTGTCACCAGCGCCTTGCGGCCGTAACTGCCGTCGTCGGTCACGACGATCAGTTCGTCCGAGACCGCCCGCATCTTGTCCTCCAGAATGATCAGGTCCTTGGAACGTGCCCCGAGGATCGTGATGACGCGATTGCCGGCCGCTTTCAGCGCCTGCACGATCGGGTGCAGCGGCGCGATCCCGATGCCGCCGCCGACGCAGACCGCCGTGCCGAACTTCTCGATGTGCGTGGGGCGCCCCAATGGACCGAGCAGTGCCGCCAACCGGTCGCCCACCTTCATCTCCGCCAAGTCCATGGTCGTGTGCCCAACACGCTGGAAGATGATCGTGATTGAACCTTCCGTCGTGTCGGCGTCCGCAATGGTCAACGGAATGCGCTCGCCGAAATTCCCGTCCACAGAGAGAATAATGAACTGGCCCGGCTTCCGCTCCGCGGCGATCAGGGGCGCAGCCAGCCGCATCAGGAAGACCTGGTCCGAGAGCTGCTCCTTGTACAGGATCCTGGGCGCTGCCGTGTCATGCTGCATATGCTGTCGACTCCTCAATCGTCTCATTTGCCGATGCGGACAACCACTCCACTCACCCGCGCGGCCACAAGAGTTTCTAGTATGGCATACCCAAAACGGCCGACACACCGGAAGTTCACGAGATCCCGTTCCGGGGGTCGGTCACCGCACCCGCGTGCACCCTCCGCACGCACCCGATGCGAACAGAGGACCAATACTTTACACCCTGCGGAGGCTGACACAAGGGACATGGCGGAACCGGTTGTGCTGCGTCAGTCGCGGGTGGAACGACCGCATGTTGGCCCATGTGTGAGACCCCCGTGGCCTTGCGCCACAGGTGAATCGGGTTCGCTGGCCAAGCGTGCACGCTATAGCCAGCGAACCCGATTCACCTGCCACACAAGGTGGCAGGGGTCTATGCTTCACCCTTCACTGACGCAGCACAACCGGGGAAAATCCGGACCACCTGAGGGCAGTCTTGGTCTTGGCTCGTAGTACCGCCTTCAGGGCCTGTCGATTTATTCAAACCAAGAGCCCGCGAGGACGCGGGCGCTCCAAGTTTCGTGCTCAATCCGAACTGGAGCGCCCGCGTCCTCGCGGGCTGTCTTGGTGCTGCATCGGTTAAATCGACAGACCCTTCAGGCGGTCCGGAGAACGCACCGGTTCACCCCACAGGTGCGTTCCCCGCAAGTCAACGCCAGGGTTAGCACTCCGGGAGGTTCCCGTGCCAGCCACGCGCTACCCGGACCGCGTAAACGCGGGACGACAAGCCTGGGGCGCGCGGATTGCAGCCGGTTCACTCGTGCTTCAGCGGCGGCTTGCCGGTGGGATAGACGTCGAACCCCAACGCGAACAGTCCACGGTGGTCGAGAGCGTTCCGAGCATCAAAAATCGCGGCAGGCTTAGCCATTGACGCGAAAATCCGCGCGTAGTCCAGCGTGCGGTACACGTCCCACTCCGTGAGCACGGCCAAGGCGTGCGCGCCGACGGCGGCCGCATAGGGGTCTGCCTGGAAGCTGATCTTGCCGGGCGCGCCCTGCAGTTCCCGCGCCGCGTTCTCCAGCGCCTGCGGGTCGGTGATCACCAACTCCGCCCTCTCCTCGAGCAACTGCAGGCAGATATCGATGGACGGCGCATTGCGTGTGTCACCGGTGTTGGCCTTGAAGGCAAACCCCAAAATGGCAATCGGTTTCCCCGCCGCCGTGTTGAACATGCTCTTCACAATCCGTTTCACGAAACGCCGCTTCACGTGCTCATTGTACGAGACAACTTGTTCCCAGTAGTCCGCCACCTGCGTCAAGCCGTAGGTGCGGCAGAGATAGACCAGATTGAGGATGTCTTTCCGGAAGCACGAACCGCCAAAACCTGGCCCCGCCTGCAGGAATTTCGGGGAAATCCGCGAGTCCGTCCCCACCGCACGCGCCACTTCCTGAACGTCGGCTCCGCTGACTTCACAAAACTCCGCAATGCTATTGATGGAACTGACGCGCTGTGCGAGAAACGCGTTGGCCGCCAGCTTGCCCAGTTCGCTCGACCACACGTTCATGGTCAGGATCCGCTCCGCCGGCACCCAGTGCCGGTAGATGCCGACCATGGCCTCGCAGGCACGCCGGCCACCCTCTGTATCGTGCGCGCCAATCAGAACACGGTCGGGAGACTGCAGATCACGCAAAGCCGTACCTTCGGCGAGGAACTCCGGGTTCGAGACCACCTCGAACTTGTGCGGGCTCGGAGATGCGGCCAGAATCCGCTCCATGGCCGCCGCGCTGCGCACCGGCAACGTACTCTTCTCCACGACGATCAGGTCGCGTTGCGCGTGCTCGCCGATCTGCCGCGCCGTCTTCTCCCAGTACTGCAGGTCCGCCGCCATCCCCGCACCCTCACCGAACGTCTTGGTTGGCGTGTTTACACTGACGAAAATGATCTCGGCCCAGCGAATCCCTTCCTCCACATCACTCGAAAACAGCAGATTCCGGCCCCGCACGCGCTTCAGCACGTCCAGCAACCCCGGCTCGAACAGAGGCAGGTTGTCTGACTGCCAGGCCCGGATCTTGTCGGCATTGACGTCCACCACCACCAGGTCGCACTCCGGACAGTTGTCGGCAATCACAGCCATGGTCGGAGTGCCCACGTAACCAGCGCCAATGCACAGAATCCGCTTCGCCATCGACAGCCTCCAGTAAACGCTCGCATCCGTCGCGGCATGCCCTTCCGCGGCGGGTCTCGTCGCGCCTCATAGCATACACCCCAGGCCGGCCTTTTGCGCCTGGTCGTCAAGTCCAGATTCCCGGTTGACGCCTTTGCCGGGTTGTCCTCCATCGATTCCGGTTGCACGGTTCCTGGGACGAGTGTCGGGAGTCGGACGGGGGACGCCTCGGGACGTCAACATTCGACATTCAGCCCCCTGCCCCCTGCTCCGTGCTGCATTTACACGCCGCCGCAAACCCACGCGGCGAACGTGAACGAGCCCCACGCCGCCAACGCCGCTGCGAACACGTCCATGGTGTAGTGCGCCCGGAGCGTGATCACGACTGCCGCCTCCATAGCCGCCACCACGGCGCCGAGCACGCCCAACCCCAGCGCCAGCAACCCGAGGACCACAAAGCTGCCGAACCGCCGCCCCCCCCGGCCGGTCTCGCCGCGTCACCGCCAGGTCGCCGCCGAAGAAGTACCGGATCGCCACCGGATGCACAACGACCTTGCCCGCCGGTGACGCGGCCGCACGCTGCTTGGCAGCACTGCGCGCGATGAAAGCCGTCCCCTCCATCAGGTGGTTCAGCCGATCGTTGGTCCGGGAAATCACGCCCTCCGGGAATAGGATCAGCGGCCGCTGCGCGTCCGCCAGGATGCGAATAGCGCACTTCAGCGCGTCGCGGTCCATACCTTCGCGGTAAATGCTGAAAACACCGATTCTGGGCAAGAGCCAGGACTGAAACCAGCCCTGCATGAACAAGTGCCAACTGGCCATGACGTAGCAGGGGCGACCGATCTCCCAGCTCAGCAATCCGAGCACCATCGGGTCGCATGGACGACAGTGGTTTGGGGCCAGCATGACCCCGTGCCCCGCGTCGAGCGAGGCACGCAACCGTTCCGTGCCCAGCGATTCCCAACTCTCGACCCCATGCGAATCCCGCAGATACGTCGGCAGCCATGCCTGAAGCAGGCGAACGCAAGCCGCGTTCGGCCTGGGCGCCACGAAGCGGTAGGGCTTGTCAATGATGATGCGCTGCATGCCGTGTCCCGTCCACTCTGAACAACTTCCAAAGCGCGTCACTCTAGTCCACGCCGCGCCGCAAGGCAACTGTTCCCAGTCTCACCGCGCGCGCCGGAATGCGTCAGCGCCCCGGGGTGACGTGCCGCCCGGTCATACCGAGGTGAAACTGGCCGCGACGCTTCCGGAGCCCGCGAGGACGCGGGCGCTCCAAAGTCAGCCCCCCGTGCAGTTCCTGGAGCGCCCGCGTCCTCGCGGGCTCCCGGGCCCCTTCAGTTTCATGGGAGCGACGACCGGGCGGACGTCCCCGCTCATGTCAGGGCGTTGCGGTTTTTACCGTAACGTGATATACTCCAAAAGTTTTCTGGAGGAAGGCCAACCGTCTGCACGGGCGCCATTGCCCACACGACAACCGAGGAGGGAAACATGCGCTGGACCAAGCTGGGTCTCTACGGGTGCGTCGCGGCAGGACTGATCGGCGTGAGCGGGTGCCGGACTGCACCCACGACAGCCATCGGGCCAGCGCCTGCCAACGGCAGGACGCTCACCCTGATCGCGGACGGCAAGTCGGACTACGCCATCGTTGTCCCCGACGACGAATGGAGAAGCAGCTCGACAAGGGTTACGAAATGGTCCAGCTCGCACAGACGGACGGGTATGTGCCGTGCGATTGCCCGAACTGTCGCGCCCTCGCCGACGACCCGGGCGAGCGGCTCTGGATCGTACACCGCAAACTCGCCGAACAGATGAAGACGCGCCGCCCGGGCACGAAAGTCGTCATACTCTCCTACGGCCCGACCACGAATCCCCCCACGACGTTCAACCGATTCCCCGACAACGTCGTCATCGAAATGTGCAACTACCAACAAAAGGACTTCGACCAGTGGCGCAAGTTCGCCAATTCCCGCCCAAACTCCTGCTCTCAATGGAGAAGAACCTGGCGCAAGCCAAGACCCTCACGCAGGACCCGCGCGAACAGGCCCGCATCCGGCTGGTCGAACGCGAGTTCATCTATCTCAAGAATCTCGCGTCCGTCTTCTATTTCTACCATGCCTACCGGCTCAACCCGTCGTGGGAAATGTTTGAGCCACTCGCCAAGGCCATCGAAGCGCGCAACGCCCTCATCGATTCCTGGTATGACGACAAAGGCAAACTGAAGATGGAAGACGGCTGGCCGCGTTTCTTCGACAACGTCACCAAAGACTTCCTGAAAGTCGGCGGACGCCTGACCGGCGAACTGTCGACGCCCTTCAACTGGAACGTCGCCACGCTCGGCGTCGACGCACCCAACCCCGGCACCACCTGGTGCATGAACCTCGGCCGCGAAAACCACGTACCCGACCCTGCAAAAGACTTCCGCGGCAGTGCGAAGTACATCGAACTCTCGCTCTGGTCCCCGAACCTCGAAGCGCGTGCCTTCTGCACCCCCGCCGCCTTCGGCGAACTCGTGTTCGGCGAATGAGGCGCTCTTGTGGTGCCGTGCCTCAGTAATGTGTCAGCGCCCTCCGGGCAGCAGACGGCCCCGGTCATGTTCGGCGTCGGCCTTGGTTCCGGCTACGCCGGGTTAGGAGCTAGGGGTGGAGCACAGCCCCCTGCCACCTCGTGTGGCAGGTGAACGGGTTCATGGGCTACTTCGCCGCACCTTGTTC
>MHBL01000433.1:92696-104130 GCA_001803235.1 Lentisphaerae bacterium RIFOXYA12_64_32 | reverse complement strand
CACGGGTGTCGGAGCGAGCCGCTCCGACCACTCTAGGCGCCAGCCCCGGTCAACCGTCGACCTTATCTCCACCCGCGACTGACGCATTACGCCTCTCCCGCAGCCCCGCTTGCACAACCGCGCGTCATCGGGTATCCTTTGCCGCCATGGCTTGGCGGAGAAGCCGACGTCTCATTCGGAATCATCGGGAGTGCCCCCCCCATGCCGAACCGTCCTCACATCGTCATCTTCAACCCGGACCAGTTTCGGACCGACGGGCTGGCGCATGCAGGTAATCCCTGCGCCGTCACGCCGAACCTTGACGCGCTGGCGCGCACCGATGGCGTCTCGTTCGTTAATGCTTTCTGCCAGAACCCTGTGTGTACCCCGAGCCGGTGCAGTTTCATGAGCGGCTGGTACCCGCACGTGCGCGGACACCGCACCATGTACCACATGATGCACGCCGACGAACCCGTGCTGCTCAAGGTCCTGAAAGACGCCGGGTACTTCGTCTGGTGGGGTGGCAAGAACGACCTCACGCCCGGCCAGGATCCGGTTGAGCCGTTCTGCCACGTCCGGCACGGACGCGCCGCGAATGGTCGCCCCGTGAAATCGATGTGGGACATCGCGCACGAGGACCGCTGGCGCGGGCAACCGGGCAGCGACACCTACTACTCGTTCCATGTCGGCAAACTCGATACCGGTGGCGAAGACATCTACCACGACGGCGACTGGCTCCACGTCCTGGGCGCCGTGGACCTCATCCGCAGCGCGCCCAAAGACAAGCCGCTCTGTATCTACCTGCCCCTCACTTACCCGCACCCGCCGTACGCGGTCGAGGAGCCGTGGTACTCCATGATCGACCGCCGCAAGGTGCCACCGCGTCTGCCCGCGCCCGACGGCTGGACCGGCAAGCCCAGCCTGCTGAAGGGCATCTACGAGCGCCAGCGCCTGCAGACGTGGACCGAGGAGCGCTGGACGGAACTGCGCGCCACCTACTACGGCATGTGCGCCCGCATCGACCACCAGTTCGGACTCGTCCTTGACGCGCTCAAGCAGGCCGGCATCTATGACGACACGGCGATCTTCTTCTTCTCCGACCACGGCGACTTCACCGGCGACTACGGGCTGGTCGAGAAGACCCAGAACACGTTCGAGGACTGCCTCAGCAAGGTCCCGTTCCTCATCAAGCCGCCGGCGTCAGTGCACGTCCAGCCGCGCACATCCGACGCCCTCGTCGAACTGGTCGACTTCCCGGCCACCGTGTTCGACCTGACCGGCATCACGCCGGACTACACTCACTTCGGCCGCTCGCTGCTCCCGCTTCTCGAAGGCGCGGCGGAGACGCACCGCGACGCCGCGTTTTGCGAGGGCGGGCGACTGCACGGCGAGACGCATTGCATGGAACTGGACAGCAGCAGTTCGCAGGTCGCGACCGGACTCTACTGGCCACGCGTGAACCTGCAGGCGAGCGAAGGTCCGGAGCACACCAAGGCGGTGATGTGCCGGACGGCGACGCACAAGTACGTGCGCCGGCTCTACGAACAGGACGAACTGTACGATCTGACCGCCGATCCGGGCGAACTCAACAACGTCGTGGCCGACCCGGCATACGCCGCCGTGCTCGCCGCACTCAAAGACCGCCTCCTCACCTTCTTCCTCGAAACCGGCGACGTCGTCCCGCACCAGACCGACCGACGCTGAGTCCGGCGATGGCGGGGCGTGAGCACGAGCCACAGTGCACCGTTTCGCTGGCTGGCTCGACGCATCCCGCCAGGGCCAGCCCTGAAGTGGGTGTCATTCCGGGTCTTGACATACCCAGTTTTAGGTGTAATTTGGGTATCATGTACACCAGATTGCTGAAACGCCCCGTCGAACTCGGGCAAAGCTTCTTCCTGTTCGGGCCGCGCGGCACGGGCAAGAGCACGTGGCTGCGAACGCAGTTTGCCGCGGCGGATACGGTGTTCGTGGACCTGCTCGAAGGGGACCTCTATGCCGAACTGCTCGCTCGCCCGCAACGCCTGGAGGCACTCATCCCGCCCCTTCACAAAGGGTGGGTCGTCCTGGACGAGATCCAGCGGGTTCCGGCATTGCTGAACGAGGTCCACCGCCTGATTGAAGGACGCGGCTTGCGCTTCGCCATGACGGGTTCAAGTGCACGGCGCCTGCGTGGCGGGGGCGTGAACCTGCTCGCGGGCCGGGCGCTGACCTTCCACATGCATCCGCTCACAGCAATCGAGCTGGGGCCGGACTTCAGCCTGGAAAGTTCGCTGCTGCATGGTCACCTCCCGGCGGTGCCGTCCAGCCCTGACCCGCGGCAGTACCTCAAGTCCTATGTCCGAACCTACCTTCGCGAGGAAGTACAGCAGGAAGGACTGGCTCGGAACCTGGCCCACTTTGCGCGGTTCCTCGAAGTCGCCAGCTTCTCGCAGGGCGGGATCCTGAATGTCTCGGCTGTGGCACGCGAAGCTGCTCTCGATCGTAAGGTTGTGGAGAATTACTTCGGCATCCTGGAAGACCTTCTGATCGCTCACCGGTTACCCGTGTTCAGCAAGAGGGCGAAGCGACGCATGGTATCGCATCCCAAGTTCTACCTGTTCGACGCCGGCGTCTACAGAGCCATCCGTCCGCTGGGCCCCCTCGATGCGCCCGAGGAAGCCGCTGGTGCCGGCCTGGAGACACTGTGCTTCCAGGAACTGTTGGCCGTGAACGACACGCTGGGGCTGGACTACCAGTTGTATTACTGGCGTACCGCTGACGGGACGGAGGTCGATTTCGTGCTCTACGGCGAGCGCGGACTGCTGGCCTTCGAGGTGAAGAGAGCCAGTCGTGTGACAACCGCCGACTCGGCGGGACTGCGCGCGCTGCGGCGCGTGTACCCCGTGGCCAAGTGCCATCTGCTGTACGGTGGAAGCCGTGCATGGCACGAGGACGGAATCTCGATTCTGCCGATCGAGCAGGCACTCCCCCGCCTGCCGACCATCCTCGCGGAAGGATGAGTCAGCGCAACCCGCGGACCGCGACACCGCGAGTAGCCGACGCCGCTTTGGCTGTTGGGCGTCGCGCGACGGGCAACGCGCCTCAGCCAAAGCGGTGTCGCGGTCGCCGAAAGCGACCTTGCCACCGCACTCCATATGGCGTTGTCCGAAGACAACCTTCCCCACTGTCAGCGCACTTCGAAGTACCTGTTGAGCAGGGCGTCAAACTCCGCCTGCAGCTTGGCGCGGTCGTTGGCCGACAAGTCCTCGGTCGCCAGCTTCTTCTCCAGTTCCTCCCGACGCTCCTGCACCTTCTCCTTGGCCGCCTCACGTTTCTCTCTTGCGGCTCCGCGGTTCTCCTTCGCCGCGTCGCGCTGTGCGTTCGCCTTCTCCCTGGCCGCCCCGATGGCGGCGCCGCGCTCCGCCGCCAGGCACCAGGCCGCCCCCAACAATGCCACACCGACGACAAACACCGAGACCATGGTTCTTTTCATTTCCGTTACCTCCTCTGCCCACGCCGAGGCGATCCTTCTGACCACAAGAACGCACGAATCCCGACTCTATTGTGCCGTCTGTCGTGCGAACGGCCTCACGGCGCCAGGAACAGCGCAACGTCGTGCGCGGTTTCCCCCAGCCGGATCTGCGTCTCTCCAGATACGGGCACGCTCTTCGCCAGGGTCCGCAGGTCCAAGTCCCACACCTCCAGCGTGCCTGCCCGCGGCGGACAAACGGTCATGGTCAGCGGGGCAGTGGCGCGCACCCGGACGTTGATCCGGGTCGGGCCGCTGACGTTGCGCACGTAGGCCATGAACACCTGCCCATCCTTGGACTGCAGTGTGGCCGCCTGGAAACCCTGGCTCACGGAGACCGGCGCCTTCGGCAACTCCGGGGGCGGCACGAAACTGCTGCCCGGCAGCAGGACCTGGCCCGTGGCCGGGCTGGCGGAGTCCGCGACAAACCCGATCGGCACACCCGTCTCCAACGACCACCACGTGTATCGCGCCAACTCCGGGACCTGCGCGTCGGCATCGGCCAGCCTGACTACCAGGGGCGGCGGCACCGGCTCGAATCGGCGCCAGTCGATGCGCTTCGCCAGCCCGGAGATCACGATGAACTCGCGCGCGTCGGCGATCGCGTCCCACGAGATGCCGCCCGGTGAGCCGTTGAGAAACGACAGCCAGAGCGCATCGCGGGTGATCAACCCGCGCAATTCGGGGTAGTCCATTTCCCGGAGCCGGTCGTTGCCGGTCTCGCCGAGGATCGTGACCTTCGGCCCCGTCCGGTCACACAGCATCATCAGCGCCGTGTAGTTGCCCACCTCGCGCGGCGAGTCGCCGGCCAGCTTGCGGTAACTGTCGTAGTCCGGGTACGTCGGGTAAACGTGGAAGTTGAAGAAGTCGATGGTCGAGTCCCGGACCCACGCCAGTTCCGGGTTGGGCGTGGCCTCCGCTGCACTGGTCGTGACCAGGTGCTTCGGCGACACGCTCCGGATCGTTTTGACGATCTCGTTCGTCCAACGGATCGCCGCTTGGATGTCACCCCCGGCGCGGTACGTCTCGTTCATCACTTCCCACGCCAGGATGCGCGGATCGTCCTTGAACGGCTCGACCACCTCGCGGACGTACTGCTGCTGCAACGCCAGCGCCTCGGGCTTGGTGAACCAGTCCGCCTGCGTCTCGATCAGCGCGTCGTAGGCCGGGATCCCCTCGTAATTGAAGTTGCGGTAGTGCCCCCACCACATGACAGGGATCGCACGCACGCCCATGGGTCCGATCAGGTCGAGGAACCGGTGCAGGCGCGCGACGATCTCCGGATCGGCGTGGCCGCCACGGTCGCCGCCGATCTCGCGCGCGTCCACGGTCACGCCGAACCGCACACAGTTGATCCCGCACGCGGCCAGGAACCCGATCCAGTCCAGAATCTGCTGGTCCGTAGCGCGACACCATGCCGACGGGCCGGCGATGCGTCCGGGGGTTTCCGGGTCGGGCACAAACAGGCCTATAGTCGCGTAACCCCATGGTACGTAGTCTTTTCCGTCGCCGGTCATGAACCACCCGTTCGGACCGAGCCGGATGATTCCTTCCGCCTCCCACGGCCTCGCACCAGGGTCGTACACGAGGAACGGGACCTCAAAGCTGCGGCCGCTCTCGACCTCCGCGCGTCCCAGGTACGTACCCGCTTCGAGTCTGCCCAGTTCCACACGGTAGACGCCGTTGCCCTGCTCGGCACACTCGACCGTGTGCCCGGCCACCGACACCCGCACGTGCTGCCCCATGAGCGGCACCTCGCCCTCGCTGCCGTAGACCAAGTCGACGTTCACCGCGGCGTTGACGTCGTAAGCGGCCCGTAGCGGCCGCATGCGCGCCGCCCCGAGCTTGACGCTGAGGCTTGCCTGGTACACGACCGCCGCCTGCCGGCGGGCGGTCAGGTCGACGGGATAGAGCCCGAGTGGGAAACGGTCCCACAGGCTGTCGCTCAGCCACGTCCCGTCCGCCTGCTGGACCAGCGTGCACGGCGCGTCCGCCACCCTGGCCGCCACCGAGATGCCCTGCAGCGGCACGCCCTGGGAATCGGAAATGGTCGCCTCGAGTCGGCCGTCTTCGCGCCGCAACCGCGCCGCCCCCGTCCCGTAGTTGTCGAAGCAATACGACTCGACCTGGAACCAGTCGTTGCCATCGTTGTCCACCACGATGGTGTGTTTGCCGCGCGCGACCGGCACGCCGTAGTAGCCTTGGAACTCCGTCAGCGTCGTCTGTGTGGCGCCGGGGAAATCGCGACGCAACTTCTCCTCGCCGTCGATACGGATGATCAGCCGCGACCCGCCCCAGCCTGACGTCCCGCCTACCTTGACCCCAAACCGTCCATCGTCCGGGTACTCGACGAAGAACGCGATGGGACTGTGCAGCTCCGGATGGTTCTTGACGCCGTGCACGTAGGCAGGCGCCGCGGCGTCTGCCGGCACGCCCCTGAGATTATCAACGGCGATCGCCTCGCCCGGCCCGCGCGTGGACCACGAACCCTTGCCCGGCACGATCACCGGGAAGAACCGCGCCGGTCCGTCACCCCGATCCGCCGGCAATGCGACCAGATCATCAACCATAATCTCGATCGGTTTCTGCGTGTCGCTGACATTCAGTTGTGCCAGGACAAGCCGCCCGACCTTCGTTGCCATCTGGCCCTTGGGCTCGAAGTCGTTGAACGGGATGACGAACTGCCGCCAGTCGGTGAAGTCCAACTTGATTCCGTAGCGAAAGCACAGCGCCGGCTTGATCCCGTAGTTGCCAAACATCAGGTTGAGCGCCTCGCCGGAGCCGTCGCCTTTGAGCCAGAAGCTGATACGGTCGCAGTCGTTGGCGATCCAGTCCGTGGTGCGGATGCCGCACTGCACATGCGTCCACGTCTTGGGGCAAGCGGCATAGTGCAGGCACGCCGCGGTGCGGCCGACTTTCGCCGCCGCCGACATGCTCATCACGCACAACGGTCCGCTCCCCTCCGGCTTGACCCCTTCCACCAGACGCCAGTCGTACGTTCCGTGCTCGAAATCGTCGATGACCTGCAGCTCTGCCGCAAACGCCGGAACGCTCCCCAGCAGCAAGACCGTGAGCACAAGATGACGCATGTTGACCTCCAACGCTGGAATCCAACTCACCCCCATCATCGTCCGCCGTGTTGCTATGCGCCCGCCAAGATAGCCGTGCGGCGAGCCGCAATCAACCCCGCGCCGGCGCTCGTGCACCAGACCGATTGTATCCGTGCCGGTCGGGCTTATGTTTTTGTCTCCGGCACTGCCGGCACAGGATACGAATCAATGTCATTCAGCATCACGACGCTTTGTTTAGCAGCCATTCTCGGTGCCGGCGCCTTTCTGACCGGCCATGGCGCTACGCGCTGGCCGGACCTGTACCGGCACCTGCCGCGCCACCGCGTGGCGGGTGTGCTCCTGGGGTTCCTCTGCCTGGTCTGGGCCGGCGTGCACATCTGCAACATCCTGGAGGGCGATCTGGTCCGGCTCAAGATTGTCGTCAAAATCATGGTCCCCGCCGTGACCGTGCTCTGTTACATCTTCCTCGACTATCTCCTCGCACGGTCTGTCGCTGGGCTCGCGCTGCTGCTGGTCAACCACCTGCTCCACGAGGGCTTCGCGGTCAATGTGCCGATGCGCCCCGTCTTCTCGGTCCTGTGCTACCTCGTCGGCATCGCCGCCATGATCCTGGTCTGCTATCCCTGGTTCATGCGCGATGTCCTGGAGAAGAGCTCGCAGTCGGCGACCTGGCGTCGAAGCTGGGCAGCCGGGTTTGGCGCCCTGGCGTTCGCCCTGGCCGTGTTCGCACTGTCGAGGTGAGTGCACCCACCGTGGAACCGACCGCACACTCTGAACTGCCTGCCTTTCTCCGCGGTTGCGGCGTCCGCGACGCGACCCTCGAGCGCCTCGCGGAACTGGAGCCGTTCCTGGAACAGCTGCGCGAGGCGAACGCGCACCTGAACCTCACACGCCTGACCTCCGACGCCGACTTCTGGATCAAGCACGTCGCCGACAGCCTCGCCGTTGGCCTCGCAGCCCCGGAACTGCTCACCCAGCCCCTGCGCGTTGCCGACGTGGGCTGCGGCGCCGGCTTCCCGGCCATCCCCCTGGCCTGGGCCAATCCCGGACTGCGCCTCACGGCCATCGAGGCACGCCCGCGCAAGGCTGAGTTTGTCGAGAGCGCCGCCCGCGCTCTCGGCCTCGTGAACCTCCAGGTCCTCGCACGCCAGGCCCGCGAGGTCGGACGCCTTCCGGACCACGCGGGCGCGTATGACGCCGTGCTGCTGCGCGCCGTCGGCCCGCCCGAAAGCCTGATCCGAGAGTGTCGCGGCCTTCTGAAACCAGCCGCTGGCGCCCGACTCGTCTTCTACCTGACGCCGACCATGGTTGCCGAATCCCGGTCCTTGGTTAACCGCGAGGCGCACAAGTTCGGTCTCAAGGTCGCGGAATCCGCACCGGTCGAACTTCCTGAAGGCGCCGGCGCACGTCAGTTCCTCCTGCTCGCCCGCCCGTAGTGCGGCCCGCAACTTGGCCGGTAGTTCCGCACCCGTGGCGCGGGACCTCCGGGACCGCAGCAGAGTCCTCGGGGCCGTTCCGGCCCGAGACCCTCCGCCGGGGACCGGTCCGCACCCAGGGCTGTTTCAAGATCCGGCCCCCCCCCCCGGCGTGGGGACACGCCGGGGGGACTCGCCGCACGTGACGGTCACGAATCTTGAAACAGCCCTGGTCCGCACCACCCGCCGGATGGATACTCGCCCCAACCGCTCTATATTCTTCATCAACCAGAGGAGAACTTGAAACCGCCATGCGTGCCGTGATCCAACGCGTCAGTGAAGCCTCGGTCGACATTGACGGCCAGACGGTGGGCCGCATCGGCCGCGGCCTGCTCATCCTGCTCGGCGTCTGCCACCAGGACACGGCCGCCGACGCTCAGTGGCTGGCCGACAAGTGCGCGAACCTGCGCATTTTCACCGATGAGGAAGGCAAGTTCAACCTGTCCGCGCTGCAGGTTGCCGGCGAGATCCTCGTCATTTCACAATTCACGCTGTACGGCGACGCGCGCAAAGGCCGACGTCCGGACTTCACCGAGGCCGCGCCGCCGGCTGTGTCCGAACCGCTCTACGAGGAGTTTGTCCGCGCCATACGCCTGACCGGACTGAAGACCGAGACCGGCCGCTTCGGCGCCATGATGCAGGTCCGACTCGTCAACGACGGCCCGGTCACCATCATTGCCGAGCGCGGCGGGGATGGGAAGGCTGTAGGGGTTTAGGTGTTTAGGCTGTAGGCTGAGAGGAGAGGCGGGGATGGAACCGTGTGTGGGTATGTGAGTGGGGGGAGTGGATGGGACAACGAGACGGCGGGGTACACGGGGAACGAATTCGGTCCGATGGGTCCGTTTCGTCCGTTCCCGGCCCCGATCAACCGCCCCTTGAAACTCGAAACCTGAAACCCCCTCAGCGCCCAACCTACAGCCTAAACCCCTACAGCATAAACAACCTGTTTTGAGGTGCCTCATGACCGAACGTTCAGACAACTGTGCCAGCCCGAACTGCCCGCGCCGCCGGCCGGTGCGCGCCGAGACCCAGTGGAACGCCGACCTGGCCAGCCGCCTCACCGCGGCCATCTGCGCCACCTACGAGGATGACACTGGCATCAACCACCTCGACGGCTCGAACATGCCCGAGCGCGAGAAGATCATCGACATCCTCGAGCACATCCTGGAGATCCTGTTCCCCGGTTACTCCGGCACGCACCCCATTGACCGGGCGGGTGTGGAGTTCACCATCGGCAGTCTGGTCAACGAAGCGTTTCAGCGCCTGGCCGAGCAGATCGAACGCGCCCTTGGCTACCGCTGCCGCATCGAGTGCTGCGAGGGTTGCGACTGCGTGAAACAGGCGGAAGCCGCCACCATCGGCCTGATCGAACGTCTCCCGATGCTGCGCGAACGGCTCAAGGCCGACGTGCTGGCCGCCACGGACAACGACCCGGCCGCGAAATCCACCGACGAAATCGTCATCGCCTACCCCGGGTTCCGCGCCATTGCCGTGTACCGGGTGGCGCACGAACTGCACCTCGCCAAGGTGCCGCTCATCCCGCGCGTCATGACCGAATACGCCCACACCCAGACGGGAATCGACATTCACCCCGGCGCGACGATCGGCAACCGATTCTTCATCGACCACGGCACCGGCGTGGTCATCGGCGAGACGGCCGTGATCGGCAACGACGTGAAGATCTACCAGGGCGTCACGCTCGGCGCCATGAGTTTCCCCAAGGACGCCTGCGGCCGCCTCATCAAAGGCAACAAACGCCACCCCAACATCGACGACAACTGCACCATTTACGCCGGCGCCACCCTGCTCGGCGACATCACGGTCGGGCACGACTCGATCATCGGCGGCAACGTCTGGCTCACCGAGTCGGTCCCGCCCTACACCCACATCCGCATCGCCAAGCCGGAACTCTCGATCCGCACCCGCAATCCGGCGCAATGATGCGGACATCGCCCGGGCAAGCACCCATGTCCCGGTGGAGGGCGAACGGCCCCGTGATCCGCATTCGGCGTAACGCCCCAGGCACAAGGCACGGCTCGGGGGGGGGGCTTGCCCTCCACGTTGGCACGCTCGGCCCTCGATTCGTCCCGCCGCCTTCGCCTCACCGGCGGCTGCGGTACGCGACAGCTTCGATCTCGACCCGGGCGCCTTTGGGCACAACGGCCTGTACGGTTGAGCGCGCCGGCGGGCTGTCGGGGAAGAACTTGGCGTAGACTGCGTTCATCGCCGGGAACTCGGCCAGATCCGCCAGGAACACGGTCGTCTTAACCACACTCGCCAACGAACTGCCCGACGCGGTCAAGACCGCTTTCAGGTTCAGCAGCACCCGCTCGGTCTCCGCCTCGATGCCGCCCGGCACCAGAGCACCGGTCGCCGGATCGAGCCCGAGTTGGCCGGCGGTGTACACGAAGCTCCCCGCACGCACCGCCTGCGAATACGGCCCGATCGCCGCCGGCGCGTCCTTGGTTGATACGGTGGTTTTCATGGGCAGGGCCTCCTGATTGGCGTGTTCTGGGGTGTCGAGATCTTCGGGATCATCGAGGTCTTCGATATCTTCGATTCCCGCGACTCGCTCGACTCCCTCGACCTCAACGCTACTCCCGCGCGCGCAGGCGGCGCTCGAGTTCCGCCTTCTCGGCGGGCGGCAGGTCCAGATCCGCGAGCGATTCGCGGATCCGGGCCGCGTCCCGGTGCAGCGCCCGGTGGCCGCACTCAGGCAGGAACCCCGGGTTCGCCACCTCAAGCAACACCCGCGGGTAGTCGCGGCACATGCCGGGCCGCGAATCGTACGAATCGCACAGCTTGGTCTGCGGGTCCCAGTGCGTGCAGCGGAACGTGAACGTCCGCCCCTTGCGATCCTCGTGAATGAGTTCCAGCCCGTTCACGGTCCGGTGCCACCAGAGGAACAGCCCGCGCGACACCTTGGCGTAGAAGAACACCGCGTGCGTGCGGACCATCGGTGTCTCGCAGCAACCGCCGCAACGCCGGCACGACCCGCGCAGCACGTAGAACGACTCGCCGCGCACCCGCGCCACAAGACGCGTGAAACCCAGGTCGATACCGTAGCACACCCGCGCCACCCGCTTCAACAGCCTGCGTGTCACACCATCGTGCATGGAGGACCCTTGAAGGTTTCAGGTGTCGGGTTTCGGGTTTCAGAAAATTCGGCCGATTTCGGCCCCATCGGACGCATCGGACTGCCTTCCTTACTGAATTCATCCCCCCCGCGACACGCGGCACTCGCCACCAGCCCCCTGAAACCTTCCCGTAATGTGCTCCACGGTCGACAATCTGGCCAGACCCGACGGCGGAAAAGACGTAATGCGTCAGCGGCTCCCGGGCGGAATACCGCCCGATCATGTGCGGGCGTTACTCGCGTCCGGCCGGGACTTTCTGGCAGA